>JASFRG010000065.1:0-24475 GCA_050115035.1 Anaerolineales bacterium
ACCGCAAAGGCTCGTGCCGCATGGCTCAGTGGACAATGGCACTCTCTTTGTGCTCAACGTTCGGCTTTGCCCCTCGCTGCCTGACAACCTTTGCGTGCACACAACATCTCTGTACTGCATACTATAGGGGGGCTCAGCGCGTTATAATTTACCTATGGATTTTTTCAATAGACAGCGCAAACTCTTCAACTTCAAAACTATTCTCTTCATGCAGAAAATTTGAGAATCGCGTACTTGATCTGGATTTTACAAATATGCCCAGAAAACGACATCAGAAAAGCCAAACGAAAACAACTGTACCAACGCCTGAAAGGAAATCGCGTGAATATTCCCCGGCTGCGCAAGCCATTGCGCAGCGTATGGCCATTGGCGGCGTTGATTATCTCAAGCAAAACCTTATCCGCATCATGATCGATTCTGCGAAACTTGCTGAAGAGATTGAGTTCAGGGACTTATATTTGGATAGCGAAAAAGCGGCTCAAGTTACCGAGCGCTGGTTGAAAAAGTATGACAAGCGCCTGGAGGCTGCCAGGAAAAAAGGCTCGGATAAATACCATGAAGCCGCCGATGAAATGAAGATCGATGTTATTGCAGAATTGGCTACGCCCGCATTTCGTAAAGAGGTGGATCAACGATTACAAACCCTGATGGACCGGTTGATGACAGGCACAGATACCACGAAACTGGAAACGGTCATGATGCTTACTCCTGCGCTACGCATGAAGAGCATTCCTTGGGGAGTCTGTGGCTTGATCCTGGCGATTTATAACCGAACGATGCAGCGAGCCATGCAAGAGTATGAGGAAGATCAGGGTGTTTTCGATGCTGTTGTGGAAGCGCTAAAGGCAGAGGGGGAAGAAAAGATTGATATCTTTACGATCCTCAAGCATCCTGATAAGTTGGAAAAGGTTGGAAAAAAGATTTTTGAGGCTCAGCCAGGCCTACGCCAGCGCACTGAAAAACAGATCTGGGAGATGGTCGAGGCCTTCGAGGATGCATTAGTGCAGGGTCACGTGGAGCTGAGCTTATTCTCTGAAGAAGAGCTGATGTTGCCCTTCCAACGTATTCAAGCAGAGTTTGGCGAACCGTTCACGCAGGTGCAGCCAACTGAAGAAATGCGCGAGCACATTTTTGAGGACATTCGACAAGCTCTTAGCGAGATCATGACCCCAGAACGTTTTCGCCGTTTTCGTGAGGAAGTAGACAAATCAGCAACTCTTTGGTTGCACACACACCATAAGTGGGGTGCCGCGCTCCAGTTCGAGCTTGGTTATTTAGATGGCGACCAATACGAAGAGAATAAATTTATCCTGGCCGCCTTCATCGGGCAGGTTTACCGCCTGGGTACAGGTCATAAACCAGCTACAAAAAAGAAGAAAAAACGTTGATGGTAAATTGTTGAGGCAATTGTTATCCTATGAGCAAACGCAACCGTCACCATAAGAAAACCCAGCCTATCTCCCAAAGCCCAACCCCAGACCTGAAGGTGGGCGATTGCATTCGAGTCAAACCGGGAATCAAAGACCCAATCTATGGGTTTGATATTGGCGATTGGCAGGGGCGAGTCACAGCAATTGAAACTTACCAGCCGCCCCAATTGACGATTATGTTCCAATGGGACAGCCTTTCACTTAAGCGCATGCCAGCGTCTGCAATTCGCCGCAGCGAGGAAGATGGCCTGGATTGGACGAGTATGGGATTGTATCTTGAAGATGTCGAGAAAGCAGAGCTCCGCGATACGCAAGCTGATGTGGACGAGATCGTTGAAGAGCTCTCTGCAGAACACAATTGGGATTACCTGGGCAAGCAGGGACGACGAATCCATATGGTGTTACAAGGCATTGACGAGGATGACGAACTGGAAGCATTTGAAACCTGGCAAGAATACCTTGAAGCACATCTTAAACTGCCGTTTGACGCGATGGTGTTCGAATTCCAGGAACGCGGCCCTCTGCGAGCTGGCGATCTGGTTAAAGTCATTGACATCGAAGGCGTGGACGATCTCTATGGCGTGTTGGTGAATATAAAAACAAGGGGAAACTTATATGTATTCCCCTTGTGTGATCTGAAAGCGGCTAACGAAAAGTCGGCAAACTTTACGTTGACTGATGATTATGCTGTCTGGTTTGCCAACCGTTGAGCATCTATCACTGGAGAACATCGAATGGTAAAACCTGGCAGTAAAGACCGCAAAGCCAGCATCTTGATCACTGGACTGGAACTGGATGAACTTCAGCGTTTTGCCTGGATGATGGCAGAAAGCTTTGGGCTGGATCGCCGCATTGCCAAATACCAGGGTCTCCGTCCCATCGGATTGTGGCGTTGGGATATTGAATGCCTGGTGGATGTGATTGACTCGGTGCTGAATGATCCCAAATATTACCCTGTCCAAGGCAGTCCCGAGCATCAGGCGATCAAAGCGTTGCGCGACCGTTTGCAAGCAGAGAATGATGTTTTGTATGCCGAATTAAGGTCAAACACACGGAAGCGATAAATATGTCATCTCGTCGAAATGCCACTTCTGACCGTTTAGCGAACATTCGTGCTTACCTCGAGAAGAAAAATAAGCCAGAGTTGGTTGCATTGCTGCTCGACCTGGTGCAGGAGATGGACGAGCCACACCGCCAGCATTTTTGGGAGCATTTAGCTCCTCCTGGCATGGCTACCGCCGATCTGCGTTACCCATCTGCCGAAGATTTTCTGTCTGAATTGGCATCCTTTGCCGAGGAAGTTTCGGCAGGAGAATATTACGATGAAGAGGCGGCGACGTATTACAGCGAGGATAGCTACAACGAGTACGAAGATTACGAACCGGATGATCACGCGGCTATCAAGGCGCTGAACGGTTTCTTTCACGAAGCTGATTCGTATTTCGACGCCGGTCAGTTTGCTGTAGCCGCAGAAGCTTATGACCAACTGCTTGACTTGGCGTTGAGCGAGACCTACGAAACCTTGGGGCTTCCAACGCCGCTGGAGTTTTTGGAGCAAGATGAGCGCCAGGTGGTCAGCCGACTTTTTACCGCCCTGCAGGCCAGCCGACCTCGAGATGAGTTTTTTGATCAGGCGCTGTATTTCCTGGCGCACCATGAGAGCCAGTCCGATCTGGAGCGCTTTCTGGAACTGGTGGGGGATGCACGGCCCGCGCTGCAAGCGCATCTGGAAGGCTGGGCAGACCGGCACATCCAGAATGGGCTGTCAACGCCTTTTTATGGACTGGCGCTTCAGTTGCGTTTGCTGCTGCGATTTTACGAACAAGATGAGCAACCGGATGCGATGCGTAACTTGTGGGTGCGTTTTCGTCGTATGTATCCGGCCTGCTACACACCATTGTTGGCTGATTGTCAGGCCGCCAGCGACTGGCAGGCGGTGCTCCAGTACGCCCAGGAAGCCCTTGAAGTTGCTCATTCACCCCGCCCGGCTTATCACCTTCGCGAAGTATGGGATCGCCCCGATACACTTTCATTGCGCGGCTACCTGGCGCGGGCTTATTCTGCTACTGGCAATACGTTTAAGGCTTTTGAACTCTATCGCCCAGCCTTTAACGAATCGCCTTGCTTTGCCACTTATGCCCAGGTTCGGCGGCTGGCTGATGCAGTCTCCGCTGAAAAGGGGGCGGCATTTACAGCGGAGTCTATTGATCGTCTGCGCCAGCAGGGGGAGCGCCAGCGATATTTGCTGTGCCAGGTGTACCTCAGCGAGAATCAGTTCGATGATGCCTACTCATTAGTTGCATCATTGACAGGTTATCAGGGGATGGAAGAAAGCAAGCTGGTTGCCAAAGCGCACCTGTTGGCCGCGTTCGGCTCATCGCCCGATGAGCGCATGGAGAGCAACCTGCGTCATCTGTATGCCACGGTTGAACAGGGCGAAAAAGAGCCGTTGCGCTTTTTGCGTGATGCTTTGCCCCAAGCGCCGGTTGTCTCGCGAAACACCGCAATCGAACGAGTTGAGGGTATTTATCGTCGCCTGATGCAGGCTCATATTGACAACGGCCGTAAGACCTATGCCACCGGCGCTTACTACTGTGCGATGTTGGGGGAAATTGCCTTACATGAAGGCCGGCTGCCAATGTTCAAACAATGGTATGAAAAATATATGGAAGCCTATAAGCGTTTCCGAGCTCTGCGCGCCGAGATGGATATGAAAATGGTCCCGTTACTGCGCAGCCGATTTCGGTAATACAGTTTTCTCGGTTTCTCAAGCAGGCAAGTGTAAATATAAAATCACCTTATTTACCCTTTTTCCAATAAGTGTTATTATAATATGGCGTCATTCACTCTTTTGGATGCAATCTGATGAACCCAAATGACTTTCACAGCCCCGAAACTGGACAAGTTGTTATAACTCAAAGCGGCTACTACGCTTTTATTCCAGCCGCATTGCCGCCCAGCCTATCCTGGACACTTCCGTTAATTTCCGTATTGGCTGAAGCAGAGCGGGAATTGAGCCGTCTGTCCACGCTTGCCGAGGCATTCCCTTTTCCACAGTTGCTGACTCAACCTTTTATGCGCCGAGAAGCGGTGCTCTCTTCGCGCATTGAGGGAACACGCGCTACCCTGGCGGAACTCTATAATTACGAGTCTGCGCAACTATCATTGATTGAGACAAATGATGATGTGCGCGAAGTTCAGAATTATGTTACGGCTCTGGATTATGGATTGGAAAGACTGCAAACCCTGCCAATCAGCCTGCGCTTGATCCGTGAAATCCACGAGAAACTGATGACGGGTGTGCGCGGCGGGAATTTGACGCCAGGTGAATTCCGCCGGTCACAAAACTGGATCGGACCGGCTGGCAGCACCCTCGTGACTGCGACTTATGTTCCCCCATCCGTGGAAGAGATGCATCAAGCCTTGGGTGATTTGGAGCAATTCATCCACGCAAGCGGTGAGGTGCCGGCGCTGGCGCGAGCCGCAATGATCCATTATCAGTTCGAAGCGATCCACCCTTTTCTGGATGGCAATGGACGGGTGGGGCGTTTGCTCATGGCTTTGCTTTTTGCCGAGTGGAAGCTCCTGCCCCAACCCTTGCTCAACCTGAGCGTTTACTTTGAACGTTACCGCCAGGAATACTATGATCAACTCCTGGCCGTATCCCAGCAGGGAGACTGGGAAGCCTGGTTGCGCTTTTTCCTACGAGGAGTTAGCGCTCAGTCAAAGGACAGTGTCGCGAGGATGGAGCAGTTGGGTTCAATTCGTTCGAAGTATCAACCGATTGTGGATGCAGAGAAAAACTCAGAACGTATGGCGGCAGTGGTAGATTTTCTGTTTGGTCGCCCGATATTCAATGCAAAGCAGTTAGCAGAAGGCCTGAATATGCCCTTCAAAACTTCCAGACAATATATTGAGAAGCTTGTTCAAGCCAGTATTCTGCGTGAAATCACCGGTTATGCTCGCAATCAGATCTACCGGGCAGATGAGATTTTCAGTGCGATAGATCGCCTTCAAGATTAGGCAACTGCTCAATGATGTTCTAACATCTTTATTGAGCTATAAGTACACTTTGAACTGGCAGAAATTCCTGCCAGTTCGATTTTTTAATTGTGCAAGCTGGAGAATAACATGCAACGAAAAGCAGTGATCTACATCCGGACTTCATCCGAATCGCAGGGAGAAAAAGCCAGCCCTAGCGAACAGGAAGAAGACTGTCGGTTTCTAGCAAAAGAAAAGGAATTAACCGTTGTCCGTGTCTATCGAGATATTGAGAAATATCGGGTCAAGAACAAACTCGTCGAACCTTCCGGGTTACACTCAGACCGTCCTGGACTGCTCGCCATGCTCAAGGATGCTGCCATTGGGGAATTCGATGTGATCCTGGCATGGCGCGAAGATAGGTTGTATCGGGGCTTGCGATCCATGTTGCTAGTGCTGGAAACCGCCCAGCAATATAACATCACGATCCTGCTTGTAAAAGAAACTTTTGATCCCCAAATTGCACCGATACGCGCCTGGGCGGCTCAAATGGAACTGGAAAGCATGCAAGAACGGATGACGATGGGGGTGATCGCACGCCTCAAAGCCGGCAAGGCAAACACAGGACAGGATCGTTACGGGTATGTCCGTGATGGTGAGCAGATCCACATCCTGGAAGAAGAAGCAAAATGGGTGCGTCAAATCTTCGCATGGTACATCCAGAAAACTCCCCTGATGCAAATTCGAAAACGATTGATCGCTGCCAACGCTCCACAAAAAGGGAGCAGCATTTACCGACAGATCCAATGGTCCCGGTCCAGTATTCAGGCTATACTCAGGTCTGCCAAAGAATATGCTTATGGTTTCAAAACATATTCCCGTGCAGGGCAAACATTCCACATCCCGGTTGAGCCTATCATCGATATGCCGACCTATGAGTTATTCCTAAAAATGAGAGCAGAAAACACAACCTATCCAAAACACCGCAAGAAAAATGATTACCTGCTAGCCGGACACATGAAATGTGCCTGCAACCTGACCTGGCGGGCACGCACGGCAACTCATCGCCGCAATCGCAAAGGGGAATGGGTTGAGCGCAAGACCCCGATCAGTACATACTTCTGTCCACAACTCCACATGGAGCTCAGACCGCCGGATTGTCCGAAATCTGTGGGCGCCAAACATGCAGAAATGCAGGTCTGGGGAAAATTGTATGAGTTCGTCATGAACCCGGATTTCTTGCTTGCGCAAGCCAAAGAATTGGTCCACGAACTTCAGCAAAATTATGAATACTTGCAAAAAACACAAAAACAGTTGCTTGAAGAGCTGGAGGAACAATTCATCTATCGCCAGCAAGTGATCACGGAAGCCCGCAAAACACGGAGGGTTGATGCAGAATTTGAAGAGCAGATGCATGGATTGTACGAAATAGAAGAGCAGTTGAAACGCAAACTGTCAGTCGTTGAGCAAAAAATGGATACCTATGTCGGGATGGATTGGGAAACAAAAATCAATGATTATGTGGCAGACCTTCAGGCAGGGATCGAAGAAATGAATAGTGCTGTTCCCCAGACTCCAGAAGAGCAACATCGTACCTTTTTACTGAAAAAAGAACTGGTGGATGAACTTGTGGAAGAAGCAATCATCGATAGGAAACGGGATATTAAGGTGCAGTTTCGGGCAAAAATCATTGACCTGGCAGTGAGTAAAAGAATACTGGATTTTCCGAATAATGGAGAAATTGTAGCTCGATTGTAGAGAGAAATTTCCAAGCGCATAATATCGTTTGACTGAAAAACACCCTGATAATCCAACAATTGGGAATGGATTGTCAGGGTGCTTTTCTCTTTAAAAAACGCACTACTAGCCTTCAAAGCTGGGGAGTGTAGCATGACCTAGTACGAAAAAAATTCTTCTTCAAAGAGAACGATCAGTAGCCTCTGATATACAGAATTCCCGTTAGCCTGTCCATGCGGCTAGTTCATCATCGATTTGATCAAGATTTCTTAGCAACATTCCAACAGATTGCCACCGTTTGCCCTGAGCTTTCTTAGCATCAATTTTTGCAAATTTGATAGCATTACTTGTCCAGCCGCTGCGTGCAAAGCCCAAATAGAAAACCTTCCACCGCCCGTCTTTGGGAAGTACTTTGTCAGTTTTATCAATAAGCTTTTCTAAAGTACCTATGTCTTTTGGATGGCGATCCCACTTGCACTCTCCAAGAATGAGAGTTTTGTCCATAAAGTTGACGCCGGCAACATCAATTTGGGCTTCACGGTTCCAGATACTACCAACCTGGTCTGGTAGAAATGGTAATAAGCTTTTTCCAGAAGCTCGTAATAACCACTCCCGGCATAACTCTTCCCAGGTATGTGTCCCAATAAAATCTATCAGATGCTTTTTGATCTCTGCCAATGCCTGATCACGGACACCCAGCGCCAGTTGCGCTTGGCGGCGAGAAAGAAAGCGATAATGGAAGCGCAAAAATGGATCTGTAATATGATGTCGTCCCTGCCGGGAAGCTGAAGTTTGTGTTACCGGAACACGGCGCTCAACAAACCCGGTTTGCAGAAGATTGCTTAGATACATCGAGATATGCCGCTCATTCAACCCTGCTGCTGATGCAATTTCCTTTGGAGTACGATAACCATAAGCAATTGCTCGTAGAATAGATGCGTAATTGTGGATATCCGTCACAAAATCTTGTAAGAGCAGACGCGGTTCGTCCTCATTCAAATTAGCATCACCTAATAAATGCTGCTTGATGTTTCGGTCCAGGCTCAAGTTTGGATCGAATTGTTCCCAATAAGCCGGCACGCCCCCAAAGATTGCATAAAGCGCAACACGTTCATCGGCTTTGTAGTTTGGAAACATTCCCTTAGTCGCTTTGAATGGCAAAGGCTGCAGATGCAATTTGGCAGTAGCACGTCCGTATAAGGGAGCCTGGTATGAAAGCACACTACGTTCCATCATACCTAAATGAGAACCGGAAATTATCAAGAATATGTTGCTGCTTTTGAGCTGATGATCCCAGGCGTTTTGTAAAATGCCGGCGATTCCCTGTTCGAGAGCAATCAAGTATGTAAATTCATCCAGAACCAATGCAAAGCGTTCATGTTTTGCCATACGCGCTGCTTGCTCAAAAGCTTGTGCCCATGACCCGTAGGAAAAATCTTCGGGCACAGGAGAATTGCTTTCAAATCCAAACAAAGCTTGCGAGAAAGATCGCAACTGGTCTACTGAGGAGGTTGGTTCTGCCACCCAATATAATGCGCGTGGTGTGACGCTGTTGATCCAATGAGTAACAAGGCGCGTCTTTCCAACGCGCCGCCTTCCATACAAGATAAGTATTCTAGCTTGGACAGATTCCCATTCATTTTGTAAGATCGCAATTTCACGTTCCCGCCCGACAAAAGGGGTGTGGTACAAAATATTTCCTTTTGAGTAATCTAAATTAGTATAATGTATATTACTCAAATGTTCGGGTGTTGTCAATAAAAAACTCTCTGAATCTTTTGGATATTCAGGGAGTGCGGCATGATTGTTTATGAAAAAAAATACCCATTCCCGTACACGATCATGCCACTACATAGAGAGTTTTATGCTGCTTAAAACATTTTGCCCCCATATATGGGGGCAAAATGCGGTATGTATTAAATGTGGTTCAATGTTGGCCGAAACTTATACCCGTATATTTGATTTCTACCATGCCGGGTTCATTGTGGTAAAGCTCTAAGGCTTGATTCTTGAGTGAATGCCAAGAGGGATCGTCTGCAATTGGTCAGCTACGTCCCATCCCAGCCACTGCAGATGTTGGCGCAGAGTCTCGACCTGTTCGGGATCAACGAATAGCAGGTCAGGGAGAAGGTAACCTCTTAAAAGTGCTTTTAATAGTGGGCTGGCAATGACTGCTTGGAAGACTTGATCTTTCGAGCAACGCAGGATGATGACAGATTCTAGTTCGACAGTGAAGTTTTCACCCGCCCAGGAGCGCAAGGCAATGTCCAGTAGAGGCGGTAGAGGGTGAGACAGGCGGCTTTTCAGAACGACCAGCAATTCGTTGATCTTGCGCCCTGGCTTCAGGGCGGCGGAAACACTTTCTGCTGTCAACTGCCATTCGCCATCCACTTTGCGATTCGCCCATTGGGTTAGTTGAGCAGCAGTCACCAGGTCATCAATACTACGCCTTATGTGGATCGTTCCAGTTTCCGTGATGGACAGGTTTTTGGCAGGGGGTTGAGAGTAATCAATGCCAGTGAAATCCGAGGTATCGGATGCAGAATTGGCGTCCAACAAAAGGAAACGCTCGGCCATCACTCTGCCAGTAAGTCCCTGCGCTAGTCCTGCTTGCAAAGCCTGGGCAGATGGGAATTCCAACAGCCTGGCATTACGATGTAAGATGATGCGGTCGCGGAAAGAATCCCATTCGCGTAGTTCAACAAGGATATTCTGTGGTAGTTCTGCTTCGGAGCCAGTTAGCAGCTCTTTCAGCAAATCATCTAGTGTTGTGCCGCTTTCCAGCCCTCTATAAACCGATTCGCGCGTTAGGCGATAGTGGGCGGTGTGACGGTGCGCTTGTGTGCGCTCAGTGTGGCGCTCCAGGAAGGCTAGTTGGAGCGGACTGACCCGGTCCAGGTAGACGGTGATCTCGAAATTGGGCTGTACCACCCAGGCAGGTCCGCCGGATGCCGGGACGCTGGATTCGATCGGTGAAGCGGAAGCCAGTTCCGGGTGGAAGGTTGCCCGTCCAATTTCGGTTAAGCGGAACCCAACTAACTGTCCGTTTTCCCTCGCCAGTTCAACCAATCCTAAAAAGTACAGCCATGTTGTGAATGCGCCCGCCAGCCAAGGGTATTCCTGTTTTAGCCATTCCTGGCGTGTCTTTTCCTGCCAGGCAGCAAGTTCCTGCCTTTGTTGTTCTGCTGTTGTCAAACGGAAAAAATAGGGGCGCCGTGGTGGGTAATCGAGCGCGAAATCTTCGCCGATGCGATCGTACAAGCGCTGTTCGAAATCTTTGAAGGAGTAGAATGCGTTGGGATTCAAGGGTAGCGCCGATAGTGCCAGGGTAAGCGCCAGACGTCCCTGGCGGCGTCCTTTTCCATATTCATCAAAATAACCTGACCTGGGCGTTGTTTCCCACCAGACAGACGAGCGGATCAGGCCTTCAAGCAACAGGCGGACCTGTTCCCCATAAGAACGCCGGGCAAAACGTTCAGGCGATTCCTTGACGATCAATTTTCCATCATCCGATGTCTTAAGCAAATCAGAATGAGCGCAGGCGCTCAACCAGGCTTCCGCGGGCTTGGGAAAGAAGAATCCGTCCAGGTCGACGCCTTTTTCATCCCAGTGCAGTGCTTTACGAAGTTTAGCTTCGTCGTTGACACGGACCGTGCCGTTTTTTGTCAGCTTCAGCCCGCCCATGTTTTCTATGGTTTGCAGCATGCCCATAATATCTAGCGTCACGGCGGATGGCCGGCGATAATGAGTCTCACCTGGCGCTGGCGTGGGCTGGATGTCAAAGGTCTGGAACTCAGGAAAGCCAACCTGCGCCAGGATGCGCTCATCAGAGTATAGCAGGCCGCCACGTCCGTACCCTTCGCTCAAGTAGCCCGGGTTGTACGTATCCATTGCCAGAATCAGCCCGCGACGAAATAAAGCCTCTACAAAATCATCTCTGTAGTTATGCGTGTGTGTGGGGTGCACACCGGAAGCCAATATGCCGATTTTGAGCGTATTGGCTTGAATGACTCCACCCATGCGTTTGATGAGCGTCAGTGCGTTCATTTCCCAGGGCTGCAGACTGGCAACCGCCGCCTGCACCCTGGCAGGATCTTTGAGAGCAGCGACAATAAAATCGATGCAATCATACTTATTCATTTTGTAACTGCCGCCCCAGATCTTTACCATCGGCTTGAGCTTATCTGCGCCGACGCGCGGCAAGTCACCATCAAAATAGCGCGGCATAGATCAGGCTTCCAGTACTTTGGGCGTGTGTCCCAGCTTGAGCAGGCGCGTCAACAAAACATCTATCTGACCGGGTGCAACGACTGCTAGCGTGGGGCCGAGCCTGGTCAGTAAGAACTGTCCTGTGCGCGGGTCGGCATACAGATCGTCAAGAATAAGACGGTCGGCGACCTCTATCAAGGAAAGGTTTTCATGCAAGACTGGCGCCTTCACAATACTTCATCCTCATACAGAATCTCATATTTGTAGCCCTGTTCGGTCAGAAATCTCTGCCGGTTGGCTGCGAAGGTCTGGTCTACGGTCTCGCGAGTGACAATGGTATAGAAATGCGCCATCGCGCCATCGGCTTTGGGGCGCAGGATGCGTCCCAGGCGTTGGGCCTCCTCCTGGCGGCTACCGAACGTGCCGGAGATTTCAATGGCCACGCTGGCATCCGGCAGGTCGATACTGAAATTGGCGACCTTCGAAACGACCAGGATTTTCACTTCTCCCCGGCGGAACTGCTCGTAAAGTTTTTCACGTTCCTTCACCGGCGACTTCCCGGTGATGAGCGGGGCCTCTAATCGCGCCGCAATTTCATCCAACTGGTCGAGATACATGCCGATGACCAGGATGCTCTCGCCAGTGTGTCGGTCCAGGATGGCTTGCAGGACCGGCAGTTTGGCGGGGTTGTGGGCCGCTACCGAATATTTCTGGCGTTGGGAGGCCAATGCATATTCCATGCGGACGCTCTCAGCCAGCGGTACGCGGATTTCATGACAGATGGCCGTCGCGATCCAACCCTGTTTTTCCAGGTCTTTCCACGGCACGTTATATTTCTGCGGGCCGATCAGGGAAAAGACATCGCCTTCCAGGCCGTCTTCGCGTACTAGGGTGGCGGTCAATCCCAGGCGACGGCGGGCCTGGATTTCGGCGGTGATGCGGAAGACCGGAGCAGGCAGCAGATGCACCTCATCGTAGATAACCAGGCCCCAGTTGCGGGCGCTGAACAGGCTGAAATGCGGGAATTCTTCTGTGCCGCGCTTGCGGTAGGTCAAGATCTGGTAGGTGCTGATCGTCACCGGGCGGATGTCTTTTTGCAATCCGGAATACTCGCCGATCAGGTCTTCCGCCAGCGAAGTCTTGTCGACCAGCTCGCTGATCCACTGGCGGACAGCGACCGTACTGGGGGTGAGGATCAGTGTGGATGTCTGTAATTCGGCCATCGCTGCCATCCCGACGATGGTCTTGCCTGCCCCGCACGGCAACACGATCACGCCGCTCCCGCCTCGCGCCGAGCCGCCCGCGTAAAAGACTTCGGCAGCTTCTTCCTGGTACTGGCGCAGGTGGAACGGTTCCCCTTCCAGGGTGGCCGGTCTCAGCGCAAGCGGCAGATCATCGCCGACAACGTATCCGGCCAGGTCCTCGGCCGGGTAGCCGATTTGCAACAAAGCCTGTTTCAGGTGGCCGCGCCGCCCGGGGGCGACCAGCGCCCGGTCGGCGTCCAGGCGCTCAGTAAGGAAACGGACAGTAGCCTTGTGGTTCAGGATTTCCACCATCAGCGCGGGATCGTCGCTGGTCAGGATCAGATTCTCGCCCTCTCGCACCAGTTTGACCCGCCCGTAACGCCCCACATATTCGGTAATGTCGCGCACCACGTTGGTTGGCAGGCTATACTTCGAAAACTCCTCCAATTGCTCCAGGATTTCGTCCGCGCTCAGCCCCGACGAGGCCGCGTTCCACAACGACAGCGGGGTAATGCGGTAGGTGTGGATGTATTCGGGCGACTTTTCCAACTCGGCAAAACGCGCCAGTGCATCGCGGGCGGCCTCGTAGCGCTCGTTTTGCACTTCGAGCAGCAGGCTTTTATCGCCCTGAACGATCAATGGATTAGATGGGGAGGACATAGTATTCCATCACACGAAACACGTTCCACGCTACACTTGTTGCGTAGAGCATGTTCCGTTTACTCGATCTCGATATCAAAGGTATCTTTCAACTGCTGAACCGCCTCGTCGAACTTGTCCTGCTCTTTTTGCTGGATGTTCACCGTGCGGTTGACCGGATCCGAGCGGAAGGGACAGCGCAACTCTGCCAGCATTTTCTGGATGGATGTGAAGGAGTCATCATCCGGGAACTCGTAACGGATGGTAACGGTCCGACTCACCTTGACCTGTTTCGCCGTTTCCTGGGCTTCCGCCAACACTGATTCTTTGGGGAATACGGTTTGGGCGGATTCCGCGATGGGAGCGAAATCCTGGTCTCCGTGCTTGACGCGCAGCGGAGCACGGCCGATCGTTTCCAGTTTGGAGAAAACCATTTGTGGGGCGCGCACCAGGCTAAGGGCCGGGGTGACGCGCTCGGCGACAAATTTTTCGACTTCGGGAGGCAGGTCCGCCATTTCGAGCAGTCCAAATCCCTGGTACAGAGTGAACTGGTCGGCATGACCAGCCCACTCCTCGAGCTCGATTTGCACGTTGGCAGGCAATTCGTGCTTGCTGAGATCTTTCAACAGGGCGATCACATCCAGGTCCGGATTTTGGACTTGCGCGGCGGCGACGGAGGTCTTGTCCAGCTGGAAAATGCCAACGAACGCACCCTGTCCGCTGCTGGGATTGGAGACCTGCTCCCCAAGTGCTGCGATCTGGTGGACCAGTTGCGCCGGGTAGAAGTCGGATTCGATCACCACCTCGAAGTTGGGCTGGACAGTAACTTTGGGCGCTGCGACTTTGCCGCGCATCAGGCGCTGGAAACGTTCGTTGATGCGGAATGCCTTGAGTACGCCGCGCATGGGGAGCGGACCGGTGTAGGGCTTGGTATCGTATGCCACGTCCACGAAGCGCATGAGGAGTGGGATGCCTTCAAGGAAGCGCTCCACATAACGGCCTTCCACGCGCTCGAAACCGTCAGGGGCATCATCCGGGATGGGCTTTTCATTATGGACCCACTGCTCTTTGCCCTCGTAGAAATTGCCATAGCGCTGGATGGGATGCCCCCACCTGTCTTTTTTGGGCGAGTTCTGCGGGATGAGGAAATAGGGGTGGTTGGCTTTGAGCCAGGCGATCAGTGACTGGGTGCTATACCATTCTCCTGCGCTAAGGTTTTCGAGCACGCCCAGCAGGAACAACCGGATTTCAGGGAATTTAAGCGTGGGCATCAGCCCTGTGGCGGCGCCCCACTGGTAAAACGTATCTAATTCACCCAGTACGCTCGTTTTGTAAAATTCATTGTCGCTGTTGCCACTGTACTCGCTATGAGATTTAGCGTGGATGAGCGTATCCCGGATACGCTTTTCTTGCCCGGCGGGCGAGATTTCGATGAATTTTTGGAGATTGGCATCCTCCACAATGATGTAATTGTCGATGTACGATGGCTCTGAACTGGTATAGCCGCGATATTCGCCTTTAATGTCGTAGAATACCAGGTTCAAACGCAAAGCGAGGTCATCAATAAAATAGATCCAGTGTTGGCGAGCGTACATCCAATCGTCTTTTTCAGGCAGGTCCACGTTGAGTAGCTTGGCGAGGCGCTTCATATCGGCACTAGGGATTTCATTGCTGCGGGTCATGCGCTTGACGCTACGCTCGCGCACATAGTCGAGGTAGGTGAACAGGTCGCGCAGGATGTCGCGATCGTTGGAGAAAATATGCAGAGATTGGGGATCGAGCGTTTTTAGTTCCATTTTCAGGGTCAGATGGTTTTAATCACAAATCCGGTTTTCTTGAGCACTTTTTCGACCTCAGAGAGCAGCTCGCGCGGGAAAGCGATGAAGCGCTCGTTGAGAAGGACAAGGTTTTGCCCAAGTTCGCGCTCCAGTTGGACGCGCAGGCTGAGGTCGCGCACGCGGGCGACGAGCAGGTTTTCGTGCAACAGGGTCTTGCCCCATTTGGCATTGACACTTTCGAGAACTTCACGGAAGGCAAGGATCTGTTCCGCTAGCCAAAGCGAAAGCGGCGCGTTTCTCTGGGCAGGGGTGGCGCGTCCGAGCTTGATGGGGCTGGGGGAGGCGTGCAACGCACCCTGTTCCAACTCGAGGTGAGCGAGAGTGTTGAGCAGATCCAGGTCATGAAGCGGGACCAGGCGCAGGTCGACTTTGACGGAGCCGGGTTTGGAGGCAGCCTCAGCCCATTTAGGGGTGGCAGAATAGGGGGAGGCTGTTGCGCTGGGATCATGTACAGGGGCGGGGCGATAATGGGAAACGGAGTCGATTTCCAGCCGGGATAAGAGTCCCAATTCCCAACCGGTTTTGAGCAATCTTTCTATGGAAGGAATTTTGCCGCCGAAGCAATAGATTTGGATGGCAGGCTTGAGGGCACCGGGGGTTGTCCAGTTTTCGGCAGATAGCAATTTGAGAGCGGCTTCAGTAGGCGAGAGCGAGGCCGGAACGTTGGGCTTGAAGACATCCAAAGAACGCTGCCAGGCCTGGAGTTGCCAAGCATGGAAAGTATCCAGCGAGAAAGGCTGGTCCTTGAGATAAATGCTGCCGTTGGAGAGATGGATAGGAACCTGGTGACCGGTGACGGCCGGTCCACCACCCGTGAGTTCGAGCAGTTTCCTGCGGACGATGGTTTCGTTTTCCATGCCGGGGTTGTCATTTTGGACGGCGGGCAGGGGCGGGATGTAAGGGGCGAACTCTGGCGGGAAGGCGAAGCGCCAGCGTTCGAGTTGGACGGTATCGCCGCGCATTTTGATCTGGGCCATGACGACCAGGCCGCGCCGCACGAGGTTTTTTTTGACCTGGTCGAACGTAGGCTTGAATTTCTGCGTGAACGTGCCGTATTTGTTGCCTGCGCCATAGAGCCGCTCGAAAAAGGGAATATCCACTTCGCCGGTTTCATGCAGCAGGCACAAGGTGAGCGTTTCTTCAGGGGTCAGCGCTTGCATGGCTCCTTCTACGCCGACAGAGGTAACGTAAAAACTGGCGAACGCGGTGCGCGAGGCAGTTTCGCGGGCGCTGAAGCCGCGCGCTTTGCGGATGGCGTTCAGGTCCGCGTTGGACAGTTCGGCGCACATCGTGTGGAGCAATTGGGGGATGGACATGCGTTTGATTGTACGGGAACGGTATGCAGATGTCAAACGTAGGTGTTTCGTCTATAATCGAAGTGGAAGCTGTTTGGAAAGGAGAATTTATGCCTGTCGACAAGTCCGTTTACCAACTCCAGGTGACCTTGGACCGTTCCAAACCGCCTATCTGGCGCAGGATCTTGGTCCCAGGGAATTTCACACTCTACAACCTGCATGAAATCCTTCAACTTGTCATGGGCTGGGAAAACTACCATCTACACATGTTCACCATCGATGACCAGATTTACGGCGATCCGGAAGACGACGAGTATGGCGATCTAGGGACTAAAGATGAGACCCATTACAGACTTGACCAGTTAGACCTGCGTGAAAGAAGCAAGTTCTCCTACGAATATGACTTTGGCGACAGTTGGGACCATACCATCCTGGTGGAAAAAATCCTGGCAGCCGAAAAAGGCGTACGATATCCGATCTGCCTCAAAGGCAAACACGCCTGCCCGCCGGAGGATGTAGGCGGCGTGTGGGGTTATCAAAACTTTCTTGAAGCCATTGCAGATCTGGAACACGAGGAATACGAAGAGTATCTCGTATGGATCGGCGGCGAGTTCGACCCAGAAGCGTTCGACCAGGATGAAGTCAACCAGGCCCTGCGCGCCTTCGAACCGGCCCGTGGCAGGAGAACGGTCCGTTACGAGCCCGAAGATGATTTTCGATTTAATGCCCTCCGAAGAAGTGCAACGAGCGACAGCAGAGAAGCTGGGTAACTGGGCAGAGAATCTGAACCAGGAACAGAAGGATGCGTTCGAAACGTTACCCATACGGCGGGATGTGATCACATTCCTGGAATACCTTGAGGAAAACCGCACGGTCGGCACGCAGTCCACCGGCAACCTACCGCTCAAGGCTGTGCATGCCATTGGCGAAACGTTCGTCAAACCGCTTGTCTTGGAGGAAACTATTGGCGATAAGACCTACAAAGTCCGCAGCGAAGACGAGGTCTGGCCGCTGGTCTTTGTCCATACCCTGGCTTATTTTGCCAACCTGGTAACGGGCGGGCCGTCTCGGATTTGGAAAGTGACCGCAGATGGGCAATTGTTTCCTCAGTTGCCGTCCCCGATTCAGGTGTTTTATCTCTTCACATGTTGGTGGGCACAAATCGATTGGGCCATCGCATACCCTGTTTCCGGTTTGGCTGATGGGCTTCCGATGGATTTCAAAGCAGAGGCCCTTGAATCCCTGCGTAAACTGCCTGAGGGGGTAAGTACTCCCTATGAACCTTTTGCAGACGATTTGATCGCGCAAAGCGGCCTGGAATGGCCCAGCCAGGACCAGACGATGGTGCAAACCATTAAGCGCTCTGTGATCAAACGAGTATTGGTGGATCCGATGGTCAGGTTTGGCGTGTTGGAATGCCAATATGGAACGGAAAACATCGGCAGACATGATTATTAAAAACTGGAGAGCATCCGTCTGACCTCTGTTGGAAAAGGGATACTTGATTTGTTGAAGTAACTGGCCGGGAAGCAAATAGAAGTAATCTTTATTAGGATGAAAAAGCCCTTGTCTCATCGGAAAAGGGCTTTCTCTCATTTCGTTTTGGATCGGCTCAATCTACGGCCAAGAAAATGTCTTGCTTTCAGAACACCTTATGAGGTATTCTTTGAACATCAATCTGTTGCACTTGCTAGTTGAATCCAAGGCGTTTTTTGCGATCACGCGTGTAATCTCCATGACCGGACTCATATTTTTGAATAAATCGAATCGCATCGGCAGGTCCACGCTCTCGCATGAGTGCATCAAAGCCAATCGTACGAATTTCGTAAAGGGTAAGATTTTCAGTGGTCATTTCAACATCTCTTCCAGCCATCTTACTGGATTTATCAAGATTAGGAACTTGCCCGGCTCAATTTATCAGCCACCAGGCGATTTAAGCTGACACCTGATTCAGCAGCTTCAAGGGCTAATCGCCGGTGCAAATCTGGGGGAATGCGAACCATGAAGCGGCCACTGTATTTTTTCACGGCTAGAGGTTCAGGAACAGGTTCACCATTCGCCTGCAAGTCTGCCACAACATCTGCAACTACTTGGCGGATACCCTGCAATGCCACTTCTGGTTCAGAAGCCAGCCAGCTCAAGCTAGGAAATTCTACACACAGACCAACATACTCGCCATCCTCTTCAGTCCAGGTAACACGATAGGTATAGTGATCATTCTTCAACATTTTCTTGCGTCTCCAATCGCTCAATGGCTTTGAGCACTTGCTTTACTTGATAAACTTTTGCCATGCCTTTGTCATTTTGGATATTCACACGCGGGTCGCCCTGCCAGGGGGTTTTGTAGATTCTGTGGCTGCCACCAGTTTGTCTGGCTTCTCCAAAATAATGATCACAGATTTTACAAAGGTCACTAAAAGCGACACTCTTTGGATTGCGCCGCATCATTACGAGAATATCTTTGATTTTGGGCATGTCTGAAATGATACCACTATTGATACTACTGTCAAGTGCCGTAATTCCCCGAATTTTATTGTGGTGAAATAGCAGTTCGGTTGTAGCGAGTAATTTCCAAGAGCCGAATTTCATTTGACAAGGATAATGTTCTGACAATCTAACCCTGTTGGGTGATTGTCAGGGCATTTTTCCTTCTAAAAAACGTGCTCCCCAGTCTTCAAAGCTGGGGAGTGCGGCATGATCGTTTATGAGAAAAATACCCATTCCCATACACGATCATTCCTCTACATAGAGAGTTTTTATGGCATATTTAGCAATACCGCATAACTTACTATTGAATGCTTGGCTTGAACGAAATAATAGCCGTTCAGGTGTTTTGAGCCTCACTTTTACCGTGGCCAAACCCAGAAATCACACCATGAAGTGGTTTCGATAGACCAGCATCATGTTATAAAGCTAAGTGTAGTAACTTATGCGGTACTGCCATTTTAAGCCTTGCAACCCCATATATGGGGGCTAAAATGTGGTATGTATTCCGGCTGGTCTGAATTTATACCCGTATACCAGATATGTACCCCGCCGGGGCAATAATAGTGACGCTTTAGATTTTGGTTTTGGGCACTTCAAAACTTCCTTTTCATCACATTCTGTTTCAAAAGGATAGCGGGATAGTTTCATACCCTAAAGGTGTTATTGGGAGTGATATTTAATGATTAGGAAGAACGAAGAAAAGACGGACCGAGAGAAGCGGTCCGTCTTTTTGCTTCATTTTCCGATCCTCTTCTAAGCTGCATCACTAACCCGTGAAGGAACGCCCCTTCGACTGGGTTTCAAAGCCTGAACCAGAGTTCGATACTACGATAGCGATTTACTTCGAGGTGGGATTATTCTATTTAGAACGTTTATTTCTGTGCATCTCAAAATCACCCATAGGGCAATCGACAACATATCAAGCTTGACATAACTAGCACAGGAAAATATAATATTTCTTAATGTAATCAATAGTATTAACATAAAGAAATAAATATGAAGTTTAGAGAATTCCAGAGCCAGGCAAAGAACTTACTGGCATTTAATCTTAATGATGTTAGGAAACTCAACCCTGATTTCCACCGGCAGCAGTTAAATGATTGGTTGGATAGAGGATATATCCGGCCACTGACCGGTGGTTATTATTTGTTGGCGGATGCCCGAGTTGACGAAGGCCGCCTATTCATGTTGGCCAACCGGATTTATGAACCGTCCTACATTAGCAGAGAGTCGGCCCTGGCACATTATCACATAATACCCGAGTCGGTGCTGGGCGTAACCAGCGTCAGCTCACGCAAGACTAGGCAACTTGATAGCGAGTGGGGCAGATTTATCTACCACAGAGTCAAGCCGACTCTGATGTTTGGCTACCAAGTAATTGAACACGATAGGTTAACAAAGTACAAAATCGCTAGCCTTGAGAAGACAGTATTGGATTACCTTTATTGGAATAATAGGATCAACTCAACCGATGATTTTGAAGGGTTGCGTTGGAATAGACAAGAGTTGGTTGGATTGGTGGATAATCCATTGTTAAGGAAGTATCTTAGAATATTTAACAATAAAGCGCTTGAGCATAAAGTTCACCTGTTACTGGAGTATATCCATGCTTGATTTCGAACAGATTCGAGAACAGTATCCAAAAAAAATGCAAAGATTTGAACGCGCCATCCTGCGAGAATATTTACAATATAAGGTTCTACAAGCGATATTTGAAAGCAAACATGCCAGTAGTTTGACTTTCTTAGGTGGAACTGCTTTAAGAATTGTCTATGGTAACAATCGATTTTCTGAAGATATTGATCTGGATAATTTCGGTTTATCCTGGTCTGAATTCGAAGATGTAATTCAGAAGATTAAACGTTTCATGGTATTAGAAGGCTTTGATGTGGAAATCAGGAATGTGGCCAAAGGTGCATATCGATGTTATTTAAAGTTTCCAAAGTTACTTTTTGATCAAGGCTTATCCCCCCTCCAGGATGAAAAGATTCTCATTCAGGTCGATACGACTGCTCAAGATTACCCGTATGAACCCGAGATCATTCTGATCAACAAATTTGATGTGTTTTCTGAAATCCGAGTAACACCTTTGAATATTCTTTTATCTCAAAAGATCTACACTGCAGTGAATCGTAAAAGACCCAAGGGTAGGGATTTCTACGATATTACCTATCTGGCTGGAAAAACGAAACCGGATATGGGTTTTTTAGCACAAAAGTTAGGAGTAGAAACTCCTGAAGATTTGCGTGAAGAGATGTCTTCAAGAATATCAACGTATGATTTCAAGAAACTATCAGATGATGTATCACCCTTCTTAATTCATCATGAAGATATCAAGCGAGTGGAAAAATTCAGGGAGTTTTGGAGTCAACTGGCACTTGAATAAATCTGTAAACGAATGGCAAGTACGCCCAGGCGCACTTGAGATGGTATCACGCACTTTTTATGTCCCCCATGCTGACTTACAAGTCAACTTCTCGCACTTTTGCTTCCCCTCCTTTTACTCCGAAAAGTAAAATAAGAGCACATATCTCATAGACAACAATAAATGGGAACATCAGCATATATTTATCATTGCCCATGCCTCTACCAATTGCGTCAAATACCAAGCCCATAATAATAGGACCGAAAACATAAGCAGCCTGATTGAAGGAATAATATATTTCGGTATAGGCTCCCTGGTCACTACCCGGAGACAAATTCCATAACATGAGGAAAATATTTACAATTACTGTCATCCATAGAAATCCGATCGGTACAAATTTTATCGCTTTCGACCGTGGCTGTCATTCCTCCATCCCAATCCAACCATTTCTTATCGAGCGCACCCGGAACTATGATCTGGTACGCGACTGGTCGATCTAGAGTTAGTTTGTGTTTATTCATTTTCATCTTTTCACCTATTTAAAGTTTGTCTCTTTTACACCTTTAGCATATCCTCAAACCAGGAGTTTGTCATACCCCGAACGTGGTATTCGGAGGGTTAATTACACTTTCTGGAAACGAAAAAACGGGCCCGAAAATTCCAGCCCGTTTTCATCAACCTTGGGAAATATAAATCTACTCCCTGCTTGAAACTCAAATCTTCTTCAGCCGCATTTCTTTGTAATCACCGATCAGCACGAAGAGCCAACCCAGAACCAGAAATACGATCACCTCGATAGGAGTGGGAGGGGCCAGACCCTCAAATGCCTTGAGATGCATTCTGGACGTTTCTCCGCAAAGGAACCAGGATGTATTGATCCAGAAAATATATCCAATCAGCTTATAACTTCCAGCGATTTTTTCCTGGATATCAAGCCCGGCGTATTTTTTCATCCATATCCATACGATCGCGAAAAAGGAAATCAAGATGAGACTTCCTACAACACCGAACAATGTTGCGTTATAAACTTTGCTCCAGACCATGAGCATCGCAAAGACCACACCAATCACTCCGATAGGAGTCAGCCACGAGAAGGCCGGTTTTGTTTTTACATACACAAATGCGCCAATGCCTGCCAGGACGGCCCCCAGGGTTACAGAAAAGCCCCAGAGTATCCATAAGAGACCGCCATCTGCCCAAATGGTGGTGTTGTTCTCTTCAATCGTAAGGGTTCTGAGATTATCCAGCAAACTCCGAGTGCCAACAGCGGCGAATGCTACTGCGAGAAGTAAGCCAATCCAGAACAGGGTTAGACCAATTGTTTGTTTCTTCATTTTTATGCTCCTTATGTTTGTTTTGCAATTAGATTATTCCGATCAATATGTATCTTGCAGTTCATTTTTAGGTTTCTCAAAAAGCAACCTCCTGACACTGTTAGACGGTGATCAGTGCTTACCAAGGGACTGCACTTTGGCTGAACCAGTACTACTCATATCAGGCTCTACGTCTCCGTAATAATGGACTTCACCATCCCCTTCGATGGATACATCCAGCGCTTCGGTCGCCCAGACGGTTGTCTTTCCTGAACCTTTATTGTTTACTCTGACATATTTGCCCTCAAGATCACGGCCATCGAAGATGCCATCACCCGTGACAGAAACTCTCTGTGTATCGGCCTCTCCAGATAATGTGATCGTGCCAGAGCCAGTGATGGTTGCATTGACTTCATCCGCTTTGAGATCCTCAATATCGACCCGCCCCGATCCGGTCACATCCAGGTCCAATTGCTCGGTCACTACTCCATCGGCAAAGACTTCCGCTGAACCACTGATGGTGATGCTTTCAAGATTGGGAACTGTGACATGGTAGGTGTAGCCACCCGTCGGCCTGAGATGTGTGCCGAAGGGACCACTGGCATAGCGCAGCTCAAGCGTTCTACCTTTGACTTCCGTGTAGACTTTGCGGATGAGATTGTCATCCGTCTCTACGATGACAGCGACTTCTTCGCCCTGTGTGAGGTAGACGGTGCCTTCACCGCGCACGTATACACGTTCAAAATTACCGACAGACCGTTCTTCGGTCACGATCTTTCCTGAGCCGAAATTCGACATATTGCCGCAGGCGGTTATAGTTACTGCCAGGACTAGAATGAGAATTGTCTTTTTCATTGGTTTACTCCTTTAGTTTGGATTGAAGTTTGTGAATATCTGCTTACAAGATAGCAGCCAGATGGGATGAGTGTCATACCCCGAACGTGGTATTCAGGGTATTAATTTTGTCCAAAACAGAAAAACTGGCCTGCAAGTTACAGACCAGTCAAATAAAATCTACTTTTGTTATTGCAATTAATGGGGCTAATCAGGTGAAAGGATACCCAATGTCCTGGCCCGGTCAACCGCCTGGGTGCGGTTGTTGACGCCGAGTTTGCTGTAGATGTTACGGGTGTGAGCCTTGACTGTGTGCAGCGAAATGAACAGCCTGGTAGCGATAACCTGATTGGTCAGTCCCTTGGCGAGAAACTGGAGCACCTCGATTTCGCGCTCACTCAGCGGCTCGATCAATCCGGATCGATCCACCTGGAGTTTCGTTGAAACAGCTTCCTTCGGATCAGTATCGGGAAAGGCAGCCAACAAACGCTGAACATGATCTGGCGTAATTTCGCGTTTGAGCGCTTCATATAGCAGGCTGGCCATCGGTGGGCCTTCATCCACAAAGATACGGATATAGCCCTGTGGTTCACCAATCGATAAGGCTTTCTCTAAATAGCCAAGCGCCTGATCGGTTTCACCTTGAGCAGAACAAACCAAAGACAGCAAGATGAGCGCTTCAAACTCGGTTTGTCGTTTGCCAATTTCTTGAGCTATTCGGCAAATTCTCTCAACCAAAGAGTGTGCTTCCTCAAATCGCTCCTGGGCAATAAGAACACGCGCCAACACCAAATACTCTATTTCACGATAGTGTTCATAATCACCATCAACGTCCAAATCATTCGTTTGAGCCCAGCTTTCTGCGAATTCGATATCCCCGCGCGCTAAACCAAATTTGACTGAATGAGCCGCTGCGATCTTGCTACCCCATGAAGAGATACTGTCAAAAAGTTGAATTGCCTCCTGTAAAAATTTACCCTCTTGGTCAATGTTGCCTAGGGCCTGATGTAGGTACGCTAACTCAAGGCAACTAAACGCCAGGATATCGGTCACATTCCAATCTCTACAGAGGGCAAGGCCTTTAACCGTAAAACGATAAGCCT
>JASFRG010000066.1:0-24447 GCA_050115035.1 Anaerolineales bacterium
GTCCGCGAGGAGTTGGGATTGTGATCAAACCGGTTTTACAGGATGAAGCTTTCCTGACGGATGTCCGCTCCGCGCCACCGGATCGCCTAAATTTGTGGTGGCTTGGCCAGAGCGGTTACCTGGTCCAATGGCAGGGACATCACCTGCTGATCGATCCTTATCTCTCAGATTCGCTCACCAAGAAATATGCCGATACCGATAAACCGCATGTGCGCATGACAGAACGCGTCATCGCCCCTGAGGAACTTGATTTCATCGAAGTCGTCACCTCCAGCCACAACCACACGGATCATCTCGACGGAGGGACTCTGATTCCGTTGTTAGAAACTAATCCTGCGCTGACGGTTATTGTTTCAGCGGCGAATGTCAATTTTGCAGCCAACAGGCTCCGGGTCCAGCCCGAACGGATAACGCCAATTCACGCGGACGGTGGTCCAGTCATAGTTAGGCCGTTCACCTTCCATGCCATCCCATCTGCGCACGAGTCTCTGGAATCGGATGAGAACAGCGATCATAAATTTATCGGTTACATTATTGAAGTGGGCGGGAAAACCATTTATCACAGTGGCGATGCGTGTCTGTACGATGGGCTGGAAGAACGGCTGAAACAATGGAAAATCGACCTGGCCATTTTACCCATCAACGGGCGCGACCCGGCACGGGGTGTGGCTGGCAACTTTTCGGGGGAAGAGGCTGCGAGACTGGGTGTAGAGATTGGCGCGGGGTTGGTGATCCCCTGTCATTATGAGATGTTCGAATTTAATACGGTGTCTCCGGCAGGGTTTGTCAAGGCAGCCGATGCTATCAGTTGTTCTTATGAAATTCTTAATGCCGGGGAACGATTAAGCCTTTAGATCAGTCAATTTTTCTAGTCACTCGATTACCCTATGAAAAACGCTCGATAAGGTTTCTTTTGAGCGCCAGCCTTGAAGAGTTGTAAGTCATAACGCTTGCCATCCAAAATTTGTGAGGCAAAAGCCTCAATATATTGATCGGTTTGAGCTAATGCTGTCTTCTAATGGTAAATCGACTGGCATATAGATTTCGGTAGTATCAGTGTGAAGGATAATTATCATCTCATTAGACATCGCAAATTTCTATCTTTTGACCGATGTTTTCACTCCAGTAACTGTACTGTTAGGTTACTTTATTGAAGATGTTGTATACATTACTTTGTTGTAAATTCCCACACACAATTATTCATCCATTGGTTTGTTTTGTTGTTGGTTTAGTTCCCCGGCCTGGGTGCCAGGGTAACCGTAATATGCTGCCGCTCTCCGTCTCGCACGATAGTGAGATCGATATCCGACTCGGGTTCTCGTTCGGCTATCAATGCCTGCAGGTCAGCATATTCCTGGATTGGGACCCCATCGGCTGCGATGATCACATCACCGCCTGTAGGAACTTCCAAGCCTTCGACCTTCACAGGTTGTGCACCGCCTTGTAAGCCCGCTTGTTCCGCAGGTCCGCCGGAAACGGCGTGGACGATATACGCGCCTCTCTCTACAGACAAATTGTTCGCTTGCGCGATAAAGTAGTTCACGCTGGTACCTTCTATGCCAAGCCAAGGCCATTGGAACGCGCCTACCTGGATCAATTCGGGTATCACACGTCGCACAATCTCTGACGGAATACTGAATCCAACGCCAGCATTCGCCTGTGCACCGCCTGAGGCGATTTGCGCATTGACACCGATCACCTGACCTTCCAGATTCAACAACGGGCCGCCAGAGTTACCCGGATTGATGGCCGCATCTGTCTGGATTGCCATCGGAATGGAAAAAGGGGTTGCACCGGCTGGGATTGTACGGCCTATAGCGCTCACGATGCCCATTGACATACTACTCTCTAATCCGAAGGGATTCCCAATGGCAACGACCCAGTCGCCAGTGGTGACAACGTTCGAGTCTCCTAATGGCAATGGGGTTGCGCTATCAGGTAGTTGATCCACTTTAACAACTGCTAAGTCACTATATGGGTCAGTGCCTACAACCTGGGCTTTCTCTTCAGTTCCGTCTTGGAAAATGACCACAACAAAACTGGCATTCTCTACCACATGGTTATTGGTCACAATGTCACCCGATTGATCGAAAACAAACCCTGATCCAGCAACCTGGCCGTTTTGACCTGAGTCGTTGATTAACACATAAATGCTTACCACGCCGGAGCCAACATCTTGATAGAGTCGACCTAGAAAATCGGATGAGACAGTTTCCAATCCGGGAGCGGTGCCATCCTCCGGGATAAGCGGCGTACCAACCGGAGCGGGCGCAACTTGGGTCTGTATCAGTGTGGGTGTGGTAACAGGCGTCTGAAAACCATTTGAACCAAAAGTTTGCTTTGTGGCTTGGGATCTTTGACTTTGGATTAACCATTGACCTGCAACCGGAAATCCCACAAAGACACCAATCACCACCAGCACACCAACCAGTGCTGCGCATCCGCATCCCGCTAGAAAAAATTTCAATTTTCCGTTATCCATCTGTTTTACCTTTTCTCTATTTATTCTTTAGATTGAGTTGAAATTCGGCGGAACATGACATTAATGGTTTCTTCCAAAACATCGATTGCTTCGTCAAGGTTAGTTCTAAACATATGCCAATCTTCTTGCGAGGATTCTATTAAATTATTCAGTTTCTCTTTTGATTGAGCATACTGACCACGAATTTGACTCAGCTTCTGGTTGTGCCGCACTTTTATATCTGCTGTGGTTTCATCGGCTTTTCTTTCGAGTTTTGTGATCTGTGTTTTGATTTTATTCAGTCGTATTTCTGTATCATGTTGATAAGATTCTTTTGTATCTTTTGAGGGCATTCTGAATTTGCTCATCTTCGCATTATCTTTCACTTTGTTCATTTGCGTTTTCTTGCGCTACTCGGAGAATTTGGTCAGCTGCAAAATAAGCAGTTTCTTGTTTGAGACCCTCTTCCACCATCAACTCGCTGGCGATTTCAGTACGGCTTTTACTCAGGTACTCTTGCGGGTCTTGATCTTTGGCGTAGGTTGCATAGACTTCCTCGGCGGTCAATTCCTGAGAGACTGCATCGTTTGAGCCAGCTCGACGTGACTCGCGTTGGGCGAGTCTCTCACGTGAAGCGCGGACCTTTTCCTCGAGCGCATCGAGTGCGCCTTTTAATGCGATTATCGGTTCAACCCCTTTTTCCACTACCGCAATATCTTCCGGGCGCTTGTAGACGACGATCCGCACCTGGTACAGGTATGGAGATTCCGTCTTCACGATATTCTCCAGGGAAACGGAAGCACCTGTCAGGTCCGAATGATGTGAGGCGAGTTCTCTCAATGCCTGTTCAGCTTCGAGGTTGAACTCGTCGCGGATGTCCCCTGCTTCTATGTTAAAGTCCACATGAAAATCTAAACTTCCCATAAGTTCTCCTTTCTATCCGTTCTATTGATTCCCTGTATTCAGTGTCCAGGTTATTTGCACGTTCACCCTTACGCTCTGGCTACCTGGCGAGATTGGCACTGCCGCGGCTTGCTGTACTGGCGCTTCTGCCTGTTGATTGACTGGGACCGGTGTGTTGCTCGTTTCTTGAATTTCCAACACAGGACCCAGGGTTGCATCGGTCAGATTTGCCAGTTCTTCAGCTTTATGACGCGCGTTTTGTACTGCGGTCTCTCGCACCTGGTCAGTCAGGGTTTCGGAATTGCTGACTTCAAAACTGATATTTTCTATGGTGTTGGCTCCAGCTTTGACAGATTGGTCCAGAAGTGTGCCTATATCCTCCAGGTTCTGCGTGCGGACTTCTACTATGTTAGAAGCCGTGAAACCGTCGAGGGTACGAGAGTTGTTTGAGTCGTTGAAGTTGTAACGTGGCGATAGGCGGACGGTTTGCGTCTGGATGTCGTCGGAGGGAATATCGGCTTCTTCTAACGTATCAATTAACTTGCGCATTTTTGTGCTGTTTTGATTCAATGCAGCTTGCGCAGTTTCGGCCTCCGTTTGAACGCCCAGGCGTATCCGCGCGGTATCAGGCTCAACTTGCAGTTCTCCGCTTCCCGTGACCTGTACGGTTCTGGTTGTGCCGTTGGTTTGCTGCAGGTCAGGCTGTGACAGGGTTCTAGCCCGCCCCTGTGTCAATCCAAGATAGCCGGCCACAATGGCCGTAAGGAAAATAGCACCTATAAATATCTTTATATATCGGTTCATACTCAATCTGACTCCTGTTTTATAAAATTCCTTCACAGTAGGTATCTGTTTATCTACCATAGTACAAAGTTGCGGCTATTTCCATATACAGGTACACAGGCCTGAGACATAGATTCAGGTACATTTTTTATCTTAGGACTTACACTTTTAATAAAAGGACACTGGG
Source organism: Anaerolineales bacterium (assembly GCA_050115035.1). Taxonomy (GTDB): domain Bacteria; phylum Chloroflexota; class Anaerolineae; order Anaerolineales; family Villigracilaceae; genus JAABUE01. The sequence continues at coordinate 4,335 of JASFRG010000066.1, forward strand.
GAAAATTTTCATTTCTCTACGATGACTTCCATGAAACGAATGATTATTCCATCTCAACCATCGGCTGGGATTCAATCATTATCCCTTCTTCCAGCATTTTGTGGATTGAGCATTGCCTTGCGACCTTGGACAGTTTTTGTCTCTCATCCTCGGAGAGTTCACCATCCAGGGACAATTCTTGCTCGATCCATTCCTCAAACTCCGTTTCATCTTCGGAAGAGCGTTTGTATATCAGATGCAATTCCGCCTCTTGAAGATCTATATTGTGATGTTGAGCATACGTATGCAACACAATGGTTGTGCATACGCCCAGGCTGGCCAGCATCATGGTATAAGGTGTCAACTCGTGGATGCGTGTCACCGGCTGAACCTCCCCGGGCTGATCAGCATCAGGTGGCTGAGCCTGGAATTCGGCTTCGAAATCACTACTCTGTCGAACGATCACATGTTCATTCATTGGTTGTTCTCCTTTTCTATTTATCTTTTTTTGATTGGCAATGCGGACAGTAAAACCCTGACCGTCCGGAAACTTCGATCTTCTGGATTTCCCCTCCACAACGGGGGCAGGATTCACCTTCGGAGCGATGCGGAGTCAGATACGATGGGGGGAAATCACCGGGATTCGCTCCCTGCTCGATGACCGTTTTCAACACCTCTTGCATCGCATCATTCACAGCCCGTAGCTGCTTCCGATTGAGATCGCTGATCTGTGCCCGCGGGTAGATGCGCGCCTGGAACAGGATTTCATCCGAATAGACATTGCCCAACCCGGCCAGGACTTCCTGGTTCATCAGGGTCGATTTGATCATCCCGCGGCGGTCCGCCAGGAGATCGTAGAACTTATCGAAGTCAAGGTCTAGGGCATCGGGACCTAATTCTTTTTCGTCCAGAAATGTATCTACCGAGTCGATCAGGCGAATCTCGCCAAGCTTGCGCGGCATCACATACGCCAGTTGGTAGCCGTTCTTGAAATGGAACAGCACCTGTTCGTAATCGGGTTTCTCATCGGTTTTTTTGAAATATTTCAAATCCCCGGTCATGCCGAAATGCATGCTCATCCATTTGTGGTCATTCAGTTCGACAAATAAATATTTGCCATGCCGCTGTGTGGATTCGAAAGACTGATCGGCCAGCGCCCTGCCCAGGGATTGCGGCGTCAGCCCGTCCAGCACGATCGGATCGTTGACTTCCACCGATGCGATTTTTTGGTGCAGACAGGTCGAGTCGATATACCGTTTGCGAATTTCAACGTCAGGGAGTTCGGGCATCGAATTCCTCTCTATAGCTTTTCTGGTTACCGTTCAAATTCCTCTCCCAACGGGGCAGGATGCCCAGCAGCGCTATTATTCCAAGCGCCCACAAACCCATACTGCTCAGACTTTCAGCGATTGAGGTGACGTAGCTGGTACATTCCCAGCTTAGAGGCTCTCCTGGCTGCGGATCGGCGGGCAGCACTGGTGGGATACCGGCCGGGCGCCGGTCCCAGACTTCCGCGCCGCTCTCTGTGCGGATCAGCGCCCAGCAGGCTGGGTCGTCATGTGCGAAAAGCGTGTAGAAGGCCCCAATCCCTACCAGCAAAAGAATAAGCGCCACCCCTAAGATTGAGAGCGCCTGGCGCAAACCTGCCTCCCAGAAAGAGAGCAGTCCGGCCAGGATCAAGAGCAAAGCGGGGACAGGAAAGAGAAAGGCGATGGAAGAGAATGTGGTCACTGACCCGAGCAGCGCAAGGATGCCAGCCACCAGCCAGACCGCAGCCTGGGAGGCCGGATTTTTATACCGGAATACAAAGAATGAAAGGGCAAAAGGCAATGTATAAACCAGGAAAAATGCCAGCCCATCGATTATGGTAACCCCGGTTGGAGCGGGCGGCAGTTGTGAATGACTACCTGCAGCCTCCTGTGGAAAGCGGAGCCAGCCAAAGCGAAAAGCGCTGATCACGAATCCGGCTATCAAACCTGAAGCTCCCCCCAGTATTGCCAGAATTTGCCTGGTTTTTACCGGCCTGGTAAACATTATTCTAAAATCCTTTCAACGATTTCTCACTCACGGTGATTCTCCAGGAATTCAACAAATTCCTCCTCATCCAAAACCGGCACCTCTTGCGCCCTCGCCTCGTCCAGTTTGGACCCTATCCCCCTTCCGGCCACGAGGTAATCGGTCTCCCCGCTGACACTGGATGTGGCCCGTCCGCCGGCCTGCTCGACCAGCCCCTTGACTTCGTCCCGCGTCCAGCGTTCCAGTTCCCCGGTGAAGACAAAGGTCAGATTTTCCAGTGTTTGATTCCCTTCGCCGGCATCGGGATTTTCCAAGGCCAATCCGGTCTCCCGCAAATCCTCCAGCACCTGACGGTTCTGCTCCTGATTAAAAAAGGTCGTTAGAGAGCGGGCCACTTCCGGTCCGATCTCCTGGATCGATTCCAAAGCTTGGCGGGAAGCATTTTGCAAATCATCCAGAGTTTCGAAATGCCCCGCCAGCACTTGAGCGATGTGACTTCCAACTAACGGGATTCCGAGTGCGTAGAGGAAACGCGTCAGTGTGGCCTTCTTGCTGGATGCGATTTCATCCAACAGGTTTTGGGCCGATTTTTCGGCGTAGCCTTCCAGCGAAAGCAGATCATCCTTTTTCAGGTTGTACAGCGCTGAAATCTGCTCCACCAGCCCGGCTGAGACCAGTTGTTCAGCGCGCTTCTCCCCCAACCCTTCGATGTCCATCGCATCGCGGGAGGCGTAATGCTGCAGACGTTCGCGCACCTGCGCCGGACAGTTGAGATTGGTGCAGTGCGCCTGTTTCTTGTCGTCGCTCAGCACTACTTCCGCGCCGCACACCGGGCATTCGTCCGGCATGTGTAAGGGTTTCTCGGAGCCGTCGCGCTCGTCCGTGATCGGCTTGATAACCTGTGGAATGACGTCCCCAGCCCGCTCCACCAGGACCACATCGCCAATGCGGATATCCTTGCGTTCGATCTCGCTCTGGTTGTGCAGCGAGGCTCGACTGATCTCCACGCCGCCGATCCGGATGGGTTCCAGATAGGCTACCGGTGTCAACTGACCGGTGCGCCCCACTTGGACCTTGATCTCCTTGATCCTGGTGGTAGCTCTGCATGGCGGGAATTTGTAAGCCAGCGCCCAGCGCGGGTCATGCGAGCGGACGCCTAAAGTTTCTCGGGCAGCCAGATCGTCTACTTTGAAGACCACGCCGTCGATCTCGTAGAGTAGGTCATCCCGTTTCTCAGACATCCTGTCGAAGTAATCCAACAAGCCCTCCACACCGGACACCTGCTTGGAAATTTTGTGGTTGACTTTCAAGCCCCAGTGCGCCAATGTTTCCAGCACGTCCCATTGGGTTTTGAGTCCGACATCCTCACAATTCGCGCATTCATACAGATAAATCTGCAACGGACGGTTGGCTGTTACCTTAGGATCAAGCTGGCGTAACGAGCCTGCTGCAGCGTTGCGGGGGTTGGCAAAAGGCTCATCGCGTGCCTGGTTGAAATCATTGAACGCGTCGATGCGCATGTAGACCTCCCCGCGTACTACTAATCGATCAGGAATGGAATCATCTTCGGGTTCGCGTAAACGCAACGGGACTGCGCCAATCGTTTTGACGTTGGCGGTGATGTCCTCGCCAGTCTGTCCGTCGCCGCGGGTGGAGGCCGTAACCAGGCGCCCGTCTTCGTAGATCAGTTCGACGGCGGCACCATCATATTTCGGTTCGCAAACATAATCTACTTTGTCCCGATCCAACGTTTCCCGGCAGTGACGGTCGAAGTCGCGCACTTCGTCCGCTTTATAGACGGCTTTCAGGCTCAACATTGGTGAGGGGTGTTCCACCGAACCCAATTCATCGCGCGGCTGGCCGCCTACTTTCTGGGTGGGCGAGTCCGGGCTTTGTAGATCGGGGAAACGCTCTTCCAGCGTTTGAAGTTCATCCATAAGGGAATCATATTCGGCGTCCGAAATGACCGGGTCGTCCTGCACAAAGTAACGCTGGTTGTGATAGCGGATGGCCTCACGGAGCTCCTCCACGGCTGCTTTAGCCTCATCCTTATCCTGGATGGAATCCGGCGAGATGTCTGGATGGATATCAAAGTCAGCTTGCATGGTTCAGTCCCTTTCCAACAATTTTTGCAGATCATTCCACCCTCGCGTATTAAGCACGTCCTCGGCGCTCAACCAGCCGCGGCGAGCCTGACCGACCCCGAATCGCATGTTATCGAGATGAGGGATGCGGTGGGTGTCGGTGGAGATGGCGACTTTCAGACCCATGTCCTTGGCCAGCTTGCAGGCCGAATCGCCCAGGTCAAGGCGGTCGGGCGAGGCGTTGACTTCAAGATAACAGCCGCGCTTCAGCGCCGCCTCCATCACGCGCTCCAAATCGATATCGTAGGGCGGCCGCTCGTTGATGCGGCGGCCGGTAGGGTGAGAAAAGATGTTGAAGTAGGGGCTGTCCATCGCGCGCAGGACCCGTTCGGTCTGCTTCTCGCGAGCGAGATCGAACTTGGAATGGATCGAGCAGACCCGCAGGTCCAGCCGTTTCAAGATGTCATCCGGCAGGGCAAAAGAGCCGTCTTCCAAAATATCCAGTTCGACGCTCTTGAGAATGCGGATGTCGTCTAGGTCATCGTTCAAGCACTTGATCTCGTCGATTTGCTTCGCGAGTTGATCGGCATCCATCCCCTGAGTGATACCGATGAATTCGGAGTGATCGGTGATCGCCAGGTACTCGTAGCCGCGCTCCCGGGCCGCGTCAACGATCTCTTCGAGCGAAGCGTGTCCGTCGCTGGAAGTAGTGTGGACGTGCAAATCGCCGCGCAAATCTTCCAGTGTGACTAGTTCAGGCAAATCGCCCTCCAGCCCGGCTTCGATCTCGCCGCGGTCTTCGCGCAGCTCAGGCTCGATATAAGGCAGGTCGAAGATGTCATAAATCTCGGACTCAGTCTCCCCGGCAATGCGCTCTTTCCTGTCGAAAACGCCGTATTCGTTGATCTTCAGGTCGCGCTCCACGGCCATCTGACGCAGGTTCAGGTTGTGGGCACGGGAACCGGTCAGGTAGAGCAGCGCCGCGCCGAAGCTTTCGTCTGCCACGACGCGCAAGTCCACTTGCAGGCCGGTGCGCAAAGTCACAGTGGAACGTGTTTCACCCTGCGACTCCACCTGATCGACATCTTCGTAATCGACAAAATAATCGATCACCTGCTGACCCTTGTCACTGGTTGCCATCAGGTCAAGATCGCCGACGGTCTGTTTACGCCGCCGGTAGCTGCCCGCCGCGACCACTTGTTCGATTTTTTCGTTCTTACGCAAGTAATCCAGCAGGGGTTCGACCACCTGCTCGGCATCCCGTAACAAGGTGCGTTTTTCCTCGCCGCCAGCCTGCTCCAGATCATCCAGGATGTCGGATTCGATCTTAGGTCCCAGGCCCTCCAACTTGCGGATTTTCTCACCCCGGGCAGCCTTTTCCAGTTCGTCCAGGGTTGTTACCCCCAGCTCATCATGAATTTGACGGACGCGCTTAGGACCCAATCCTTCTACGTCGAGCATATCGGTCAGTGTGGGCGGGGTGCGCGCCTCGATCTCTTCAAGTTGTCGCAGGCCTCCGGTATGGACGACCTCTTCGATCTTCCCGGCCAGGTCTTCCCCGATGACGGAGAGTTCCGTCAAATCTTCCCCTTCGGAGACCATATCTTCCAGGCTGCGCGAGAGAGCGGTGGCCGTCTCAGCCGCCTGGCGGTACGAGCGTACACGGAACTGGTTGGTACCTTCGATTTCGAGCAGGTCTGCCACCTGTCCGAAGATCTCGGCAACTTCGCTGTTATGAACAGGCAAAATCTACCTCCGATCCTAGCTGAGCAATTCCGGGGTGACGGCCCAACGCACCGCCCATTCAGAGTCGCCGTTGCTTTCCAGGCAGACCACGCCGGCGTTCTGGAAATCGACCACCTGCTTTTCCGCGTCCCCGCTGACGAGCAGCGCGGCCAGCTTGCTCATGTGGGGCAGGTGCCCGACCAGCATGGTATCTTCTTTTGCCTGGCCGATCCGCTCGGCCCAGATAGCCGGGTCATCCATCGGCTTCAGACCGTCGCTCTCTTTCACACCACGCCCGGCGGCCATCACCTCCGCCAGCGTCTGGGCGGTTTCCTGCGCGCGAGTCTTTCCGCTGTGATAAACACTGTCCGGGTGGTGTTCCCCGTTCTTGGCAACGAATGTGCCCACTTTGCGGACTGCTTCCATTCCCTCGTCCGTCAGCGGACGTTCAGGATCTTCTTCTTTCGATTTAGCTTTTCCGTGTTGGACTAGATACAAATTCATGATTTACCTCCTGTTGGACTGATAATCGCTTCAAATCTGGACCTTTAGCTGCTGCCGGCAAACTGAGCGAGAACCTCGGCCCGGTCGAGGACGTGTCCCTCAATGTGATCGAGCACCTGTGCACGCGTAGCGCCGGCCTGCAATCCCGGATCATCTTTGAGCGCATACAAGCGGAATACATACTGGTGAGATTCTCCGCGCGGCGGACAGGGACCGTCATAACTCACGTTTCCAAAGGAATTGCGTCCTTCCTTGCCCATCTCGGGACTCTCGCTCCCGGATGAAAACCCTTCAGGCACTTCTTCTACGTGAGAGGGCAGATCGTAAAGCACCCAATGGCTGAAAGGTCCTCCCACGTTCGAAGTTGCGTCCGGATCATCGCAGATCAGGACCAGGGCTTCGGTCTCTTCAGGAACGCCGCGCCAGGTCAATGGCGGAGATACGTTTTTCCCCTGACATGTATATTTTTCAGGAATAGATTCTCCCGAGTCAAATGCTGGACTGTTCAGTTCGAGTGACATGTATACTCCTTCTTTTTAAATGAGAATTTTCGAAGCCCCTCCATGCACTTCCCTCCCAAACCTCTACCCTTTAAATGAACAATACCAGTGTAAAACGTGAGAAGCAGAGCATCAATGTATCGATGCACAGTTAGGAGGTACATCCTTCGATACAAATACGCTCCAATGCCATGAAACGATCAAAGCGAGTGGTTTAATCAACCTGTATATAGAGGACAAAAAATGAAGAATCAGAATATCCACATCGGTACCTCGGGTTGGCATTACGGGCACTGGGCTGGGAATTTCTATTCCTCCGATCTCCCCAAAGAAAACTACCTGGACTTTTACTGCCAGCACTTCCGAACGGTTGAAATCAACAACTCGTTTTACCAGCTCCCCGAAGTTGATACGCTCGAAGCATGGCGTGAACAGGTGCCGGACGATTTCACTTTTTCGGTCAAGGCCAGCCGGTACATCACCCACATGAAGAAACTCAAAGACCCGCAGGAACCGGTGTCCGTTTTTATGGAACGCATTGCTGCTCTTAGGGATCACCTGGGTCCGGTGCTGTTCCAGTTGCCGCCGCACTGGCGTTCCAACCCTGAGCGGCTGGGAGAGTTTATGGATGTGCTGTCGGAAGGCTTCCGCTACACTTTCGAGTTCCGAGATGAGAGCTGGTTTGACGAACGCATCATCGCTATCTTGCGGAATTATCGGGCAGCTTTCTGCATCTACCATTTGGATGGACAGCTCTCACCTAAGGAAGTGACCGCTGATTTTGTTTACATCCGTCTGCACGGTCAAGAGGGAGCCTACCAGTGGAATTATTCAATTGAAGAGCTAGCTGGCTGGGCCGGGGCGATCTCTAGTTGGAGCCGCCAGGGGAAACAGGTTTTCTGTTATTTCGACAATGACGAAAGAGGTTTTGCACCGCAAAATGCTGCTCAATTAAGAAATATGTTGCAAGATGGGTAGATGTATCCAATTTTATACCCCTGAGTATATGTATGTATACATTCACACAAATTTGTCAGCGTGCTATGCTGAACATAGACAGAATTTTAAAGAGAAAACTTTTGAAGAAATGGAGAAATTAAAAATGAAAGCTATGGTTCTTAAAGAATTTGGAACACCAGATGTTTTAGAAATGCAGGAAGTATCCAAGCCAGAACCTGGAGCCAACGAAGTGTTGGTCAAGGTAAAAGCGACTTCGGTCAATCCGGTTGATACAAAGATACGCCAGGCAGGATCGTGGGCTGTCGAACCCCCTGCTGTTATCGGATACGATGTCTCTGGTATTGTGGAGGCCGTCGGTGAGACTGTATTTGATCTCGTGCCTGGCGATGAAGTCTATTACACCTCCGAAATTGGTCCTGGTGGCAGCTACGCGGAATACCAGGTTGTAAACCAGGCGATTGTGGCGCATAAACCGAAAAACCTGTCACATAAGGAAGCCGCCAGTATTCCACTGGCTGGCTGCACAGCCTGGGAAGCGCTGATCACACGCACCTGGCTTAGACCGGCTGAAAGTGTATTGATTCATGGGGCCGGCGGAGTCGGCTCTCTGGCCGTTCAGATTGCCAAAGCAGCCGGAGCGAAAGTCTTTGCAGTTTGCAGTGACTACATGGTGGATGGTTTGAAGAAATTGGGCGTGGACAGGCCGATCAACTACAAGAACGAGGATTTCCAAGAAATCGTCGCATCAGAAACTGGCGGCGCAGGCGTGGATGTGGTTCTCGACACTGTTGGCGACAATACGCTAACGAAGAGCATCCCGGTGACCAGACCCTTCGGGCGCATGGCCTCGATTGTCAGCAACAAGGCCGATTTGAGTGCAGCCGGTTCGAAAAACCTCACCGTTCACTTCGTATCCATGCAGCGCGATCGCTACAAGCTGAACGAACTTCGCAAAATGATCGAACGCCGGCAATTAAATCCAGTCATCGATTCAGTGATTCCGTTGGCAAACCTGGCTGAAGCCCATCAACGATTGGAAAAGGGTGGTGTCAAAGGCAAGCTTGTATTGCAAGTGGCAGCTTAATATATGCAAATTGTTTGTTTGAAACGGAGTGGGGGCAAAGGAATTTGGAATATGCACCGAGTGAAAATCATTGAAGTGCTGGTCGATCCGGCATCTACAAATCTGATGGTTGAGTTGATCCGATGAATCAACCTAGCGAACATAAAATCGTCGTTGAGGGGCTTTACAAAAGTTTTGGAGATGTAAAAGCCTTGAAAGGCGTCGACCTGGTTGTGCAGACCGGGCAGGTATTTGCCCTATTGGGCCCGAATGGCGCGGGCAAGACAACCCTGGTCCATATTCTGACCACGCTGCTCACGCCGGACCGTGGGACTGCCACCGTTTCCGGTCTGGACGTGACCGCCAGGCAAGCACGGCTGCGGGAAATCATCGGTCTTTCGGGGCAGTTCTCAGCCGTCGATGAAAACCTGACCGGACGTGAAAATCTGGTTATGGTCGGGCAGCTCTACCATCTATCCCGGGGCGAATCCACGAAGCGGGCAAAAGATCTTCTGGACCGTTTCGGTTTGGATGAAGCCTTCGACCGTGTGGTCAAAACGTACTCTGGTGGCATGCGTCGCCGTTTGGACCTGGCAGCCAGCCTGTTGGGGCAACCACAGGTTCTGTTCCTGGATGAACCGACTACCGGCTTGGATCCGCGCAGCCGCCAGGATATGTGGAATCTCATCCGTGAATTGGTGGATCGAGGCACTACCATCCTGCTCACCACGCAATATCTGGATGAAGCGGACGAGTTGGCAGACCGCATTGCCGTGATCGATGAGGGTGAGATCATTGCCGAAGGGACTGCCGACGAATTGAAATCTCGTGTGGGCAACGATGTGCTTGAATTGAAAATTATAGAAGATGCGCGATTAGATACGGCCATCGACCTGCTGCAACCCATTGCAGTCGAAAAACCCCAGGCCAACGAAGTAACCGATACCATTACACTGCCTGTTTCCAACGGAACTCATAGCCTGGTGCAAGCTGTGCGTGAACTAGACCAGGCTGGCATCGAATTGCAGGATATGCACTTGCGCCGTCCATCTCTAGATGACGTTTTCCTGGCCCTGACCGGGAAGACCAGCCGGGAGAAGGCTGAAGCAGAAGCTGTTCTAGTCGAAGGGGACTGAATAAAAATCTATCAATTATGCCCTCGGCGGCATCTTCGCCGCCGGCTTCAGCATTTTTAACGAAAGGAGAACTTTATGAACCTTGCTTCTACAAACAATATTTCCCATCCAGACCTGATGCATCGCCTGTGGTGGAACGTCGCCGATACAGGGGTGATCGCCTGGCGCAATTTGATGCGCTATGTGCGCCTGCCGCAATTACTGATCTATTCCACCATTCAACCCGTGATGTTCTTATTGCTTTTTACATTTGTTTTTGGGGGTGCTATTCAGGTACCAGGTGTCGATTACATCAACTATCTTGTCCCCGGCATTCTGGTGCAGACGGTGCTGTTCGGTTCTACGCAAACCAGCGTTGGATTGGCTGAAGACCTCTCCAAGGGGATGATTGACCGCTTCCGCTCGCTGCCGATGGCGCGTGCAGCCGTCATGGCAGGGCGCACACTGGCTGACACAGTCCGCAACGCATTGGTCGTGCTGTTACTGGTTGGCGTGGGAACCCTGATCGGATTCCGATTTCAAAACGGATTCTGGTCAGCTGTGGGAGCTATTGTGCTGGTCGTGTTTTTTGGGCATGCCTTTTCGTGGATCTCAGCCTTCATTGGATTGAGTACACGCGAACCGGAGACCGCTCAGGTGGCCGGGACTGTCTGGATCTTTCCATTGATCTTTGCAAGTTCTGCCTTTGTACCGGTCGAGTCAATGCCGGACTGGTTACAGACCTTCGCCAAGGTGCAGCCCATATCGCTCACCGTGAACTCAGTGCGAGCGTTGTCCCTGGGAGGAGATTTGTCTAACGTTGGACTGACTTTAGCATGGGTCGTCGGCATCATCCTTGTCTTTGTCCCCCTGGCGATATGGCAATACCGGAAGATTGTTTGATGATTATAGGAAGATTTGTGAAAGGATAGTTTATGAGTACGCATTCGATATTTTTGATCGTGACGGTTTTTCTGATTTCGATTGTTGAGATCATCGAAATGGAGACTATTGTGGTTGCAGTTGGAACGCAACGCGGCTGGTTCCCGACATTATTGGGGGGTGGAGTTGGGCTGGTCCTCCTGGCTGGGATCGTATTGATCTTTGGTCCATTGCTGGGTGACCTGCCATTGGATCCATTGCAAGCCTTGATTGGCATTTTACTGTTACTGTTCGGCCTGCAATGGCTGCGGAAATCCATTTATCGCATCAGTAAAGCCGGTTTTTGGTCTGGTGGAGAGGAAGAAGAGGGAGAAGAAGATGAAGGTGCGAGGACGCTTCAAGGCATGGACTGGCACGCCTTTGCCCGCGGTTTCCAGGGAGTCTTTTTCGAAGGATTGGAAGTGGCTTTTGTTGTCGTTTCCTTTGGCGCAGCGGCCAACCATGTTGGATATGGTGCCATCGCAGCTGCAGCCGCTTTCGTCGTGGTGACTCTGGTTGCATTTGCAGCCTGGGATTGGATTTCCGCTATCCCTGGCAACACCTTCAAATTTTTGACCGGCATCCTGTTGACTACTTACGGCACGTTCTGGGCAACTTCGGGAATGGGAGCTACTTTCCCTGGCGAAGATTGGGGCGTGCTCGGCGTCCTGGCAATAGTGATTCTCTTTTCGGTTGGGGCGGTGTACGCTACCCGGAATTTGCGACAAGTCGAAATATAAGGAGCAAACATGGAATATGTAAAACGGTTTTTTAAGTTCTGGTACGATTTTTTGATCGGCAATGACCTGGTTGGCAGCCTGATCGTGTTGATCGCCTTCGGTCTGACTTACTATGTTGCTCACGCGGGCATCACGGCCTATTGGATCCTCATGCTGGCTGTCTTGATCAGCCTTTCATGGAACGTCTGGAAACGGGTACATGCCGAAAGTGGATAGTGCGCAGGCGAGTCAGCAGTCCGGGGGAGAGACATATCATAAACAATTGCCTGAATCTTGGTCCCAGGAGGTCGACCAGGTTCGGGCTGGTTTTGCAGTTAACGCGATCAAGGTCTAGACTTTGAAACGGTTGACAAACGGAGGCAGGCATATGGTCCGGACCGCTTGCGCATTTATAAAATCAAACGGAACCGAAACATCTTATTTGAGGGGTATGAAGACATTATTGTTGATCAGAGATTGAAGCAGAAAGGAACATCGTCGTAATGACCAATCAATCGATCTTGAATGCCGTCGAATTATTGATCCTGTCTTTATCCATCGCTGTGATTGTCGGGATTTTTGCCCGCCAGAGACGGATGCCTTATACCGTTGGATTGGTATTGGTAGGGTTGATATTTGTGCTTGGGTATCCTACCATTCGACAACTTGAAAGTTTGCCATTCCTGGGGAATATGTTGAATCTGTTGGATGAATTGATTCACCTGAATGATCAACTTGTCAGACAGATCATCTTGGGGTTGATGTTGCCCCCTATAATTTTTGAAGCGGCTTTTCACCTGCACTTTGATGATCTTCGGCAGGATGTCGGCCCGATTACCCTGTTTGCGATTCCCGGTGTGATTATCACCACACTCCTGGTAGGAGGCGTGGTGGCCTGGGGAATCAAGATTGATTTTGCTACGGCTGCCGTTTTTGGCGCTTTGATTGCCGCCACGGATCCGGTTGCGGTGGTAGCCTTGTTCCGGGCTCTGGGCGTGCCCAGACGTTTACGGGTCTTGCTGGAAGGAGAAAGTCTGCTCAACGATGGGACTGCCATTGTCGTGTTTGGCATAGCCCTCTCGATTTCTAATGGGGAATCCCTGCAGCTTACGAGCAGCATTATTGATTTTGTGATTACCGTTGGAGGCGGATTGCTGATCGGGATTGTTTTTGGCTGGGTGATTTCAGTGATTATTCAGCGCCTCGACGATTATTTGATAGAGACTGCTTTGATCTTTATCCTTGCCTATAGCACTTACATAACGGCTGAAAATGCCGGTGTCAGTGGGGTTTTGGCGGTTGTGGCTGCTGGTTTGCTGAGCGGCAACATTGGATTGCGCTCTATGTCGGCGACCACACGCATCGTAGTCGAAAATTTCTGGGAATTTACCGCTTTCATCGCCAATTCGCTGGTTTTTCTCCTGATAGGCCTGGTTGTGGATCCCCGTGTGTTATGGTCGAACAAATGGATCATCCTGTTAGCGATCCTGGCCGTGCTGGCTGCGCGGGCAATTGTCGTTTACGGCTTTTCAGCCGTAGTAAGGAACATCCCTTTCCGTTGGCAGGTTGTCCTGCATTGGGGAGGCTTACGTGGAGCAATTACACTGGCGTTGGCGTTAAGCCTTTCCAATGATGATCTGCGTGCAATGGCGTTCGGTGTTGTGATTTTCACGCTTTTGGTACAGGGCACTTCGATGGGGTCTATTGTACGGAAGTTGAATCTCGCAAAGCGCAGCCCGGAGCGGGAGAGTTACCAGCGCAGGAAGGCGCAAACGCTCGCAACCCGGAAGGCTGAGAAGCGGCTTGAATCTTTATATCGCGATGGCATTATTTCCATTCAAACCAAGCAGAGAATCGAACCCATCCTGGAAAATCATATCGATGAACTGACCAGCGGGATCAAAGAAATCTTGCAGACAGAACCCAGTGTGGCTGCCGAAGAGTTGGACACAGCCTGGCGGGAAGTACTGCGAGCGGAACGGACAACCCTGGATGAATTGTTTGCCGATGGCGCTATCACAGAAGAATATTTTTGGGAAATGGTTTCCTCTGTCGATGCGGCCTTACAAAGTGGCGAGATCAACTGGATGGAATTGGAAGATTTGAAAGCCGGATTGAATATAAAAGAAGAGGCGGGAGAATAAATAGAGACGAAATCATAAAAACCCCGAGAACTGCTTTACTTAGCCTCCAACTAAATTCCAACTCTTATCAACGAATTTCAAAACCTATCCTAACCATCCTCAGCATTTCAAGGGGAGTGCAGGATGGTATGGTCTGGATAGTTTAGTTCATATTTCATTATTCCCCTTCACCGTCGTATCTTATTTGAACTTAACCTTTTGCAGACCCCAGAAATCTCCAAAATATTGGGGTACCTGTTTCTATTTGCTGGTTTGAGAAACTTTTCCAGGCAAATTGATTTGGAACGATAACCTGCAAAAGAAGGAGGTGATGTTTATACGGATAATGCTTGATCGTAAATTTGACAACCTTCTGAAAAAAGTCGTTGAGAAATCACTGGTTTTAAGAAGATAAGTAGAAAGGAAAAAACATGTTCAAAAATAAGATTTGGGGATTATTTACTTTGGCGGTTGTTCTGACAATGGTGGTAACTGCCTGCGGGACTTCATCAACAGCTTCTCCAACAGAGGCCCCAGCTATGACAGAAGCGCCTGCTGCAACCGAAGCGCCTGCCATGATGACTGAAACACCGGCCATGACGGAGGCCCCAGCAATGGGCAATATCGATTGCATGGGCGCGCAAAGCGGTGATGAAGTCAGTATGCTTTATCAGTGGTCAGGTGTAGAAGAATCCAGCCTGAACCAGGTTTTGCAACCACTTGTGGATGCCTGCGGAATTGTGCTGCAACCCGAGTCCACGCGAGATCAAGCGTTGTTGGATACGCGTGTGCAGGCTGGTACGCCACCGGATATCGCGTTTTGGAATGTTGCGCAACTTGTGCAGTATCAGGATATATTGAAACCGATGGATGATCTTGGCGCGCATCGCGATAATTACGCAGATTTCTTTGTCAATCCCGGCACGGTTAACGGTACATGGCTTGGTCTCCCGGTCAAAGCGGACGTCAAGACCATTATCTGGTACAGCCCGACCAATTTTGATGCCTATGGTTACACTGTTCCAACCACTTGGGATGAGTTGAATTCTCTGGTCGAGCAGATTGCCAATGACAGTAATTCACCTGTACCTTGGAGTATGGGATTCGAATCCGGTGATGCAACCGGGTGGACCGGCACAGACTTCATCCAGGATGTTCTCCTGGTACAACAAGGTCCTGACTACGTGAATGGGATTATCGACGGCAGTGTTCCTTATGATGACCCTGGCGTCAAGCAAGCCTATGAAACGTATGGCAAGTGGGCAACGGATCCTACATATACAGTAGGTGGTGCTCAGGGGACACTTTCAACAGCCTTCCTGGATGCCATTTACAAGCCGTTTGCAGATCCACCAGAAGCAATGATGGTCAAGCAATCAGGCTTCGCTGGCGGCGAAATCGCCAAACAATTCCCTGACCTGCAGCAAGGCACCGATTATGATTTCTTCGTATTCCCGGGTGCTCAAGGCTTACAAGGTGGCGCGGACTGGTTGATGGCATTCAGCGATAGTAATGCTGTGAAGGCAGTGGTGGCTTATCTGTCATCTGCCGAAGGCGGCGCGAATTGGGCAAAAGCTACCTTTGGCCTTTCTCCCAACAAAGGCGCGACCGGTAACTACACCGATCCATCCTTAATGAAACTCGATGAGGCGCTCTCAACTACTCAGGGCTTTACCCCTGACATCGGGGACACTATCCCCGGCGGTTTTGGCAGCGCTGAATTCAAGGGCGTTGTAGACTATGTCAATGGCGGCGACCTTGATTCCATTCTCTCTAATTTGGCACAGGTCCAAAGCGATGCCTTAAGTCAGTAAGCCAGAATTTATCCCTGAGGGTGTCGTAGGATGCCCTCGGGGAATTCTTTATCAGGGATTTGCTTTCTCATACCAGATACAAAGGAGGATAAGATGGCTACGCAAGAAGTCTCTAACACGGGAGAACAAGGGGGGTTGATTTCACAGGCTGATGCAAAGAAAAAAAACGCTTCCCCCCAGGTGCCCCAGATCATGAAACAAGGCACACTTGCTCCCTGGCTGTATCTTTTGCCAGCGTTGGTTGTGATGTCTTTTTTTATTGTCTACCCCATGTTCAATACCATATCCTTAAGCTTCGGCAACAAAAATGGGACTGCATCTGCGGCTACAACCTGTCAGGACGGCCAACCTTGCTGGGGCATCTTTGAAAACTATCGCTATGCATTGACCGCCGAACTCGATACCAGTTCCCCTCAAAAACTTTTGAGTTCATTTTGGCGATCCTCCTATGGCAACACCCTAAAATGGATCGTTCTCATGGTGTTTGGAACGGTTTCCGTTGGGTTGGGTTTTGCAGTGCTTTCAGACCGGGTAAAGTATGAAGCGCTGGCAAAAGCTGTCCTTTTCATGCCAATGGCAATTTCCTTCGTTGGTGCGGGCGTCATCTGGAAATTTGTCTATGACTATGGTACATCCCAAACGCAGATCGGTTTGCTGAACGCGATCATAACCTCCTTCGGCGGCCAGCCGGTCGCCTGGCTCTCCAACACAGCCATCAATAATTATGCCCTGATTGTCGTAGGGATCTGGATCTGGTCAGGCTTTTCGATGACCATTCTTTCCGCGGCCTTAAAAGCGGTTCCGAATGAGATTATCGAATCCGCGCGGGTAGATGGCGCCAGTGAGTGGACAGTCTTTTGGAAAATCATGGTGCCTATGATCCTGCCGACGATTACCGTGGTAATCACTACCATGGTCATCAACGTTTTGAAATTATTCGATCTTGTATACGTGATGACGGGCGGGAATTACAACACGGACGTGATTGCCAACCGCATGTACACTGAAATGTACAAAAATTTTAACGTAGGGCGAGGCACCGCAGTGGCGGTTATCCTTGTGCTTGCAATCGTCCCCTTCATTTACTTCAATATCAGGCGCTTCCTGGCGCAGGAGGCTATGCGATGAACCGGGAAAAAATCAACAAATTTTTCCGCAAATTGCCAACGCATGTCATCATCATCTTTACAATTGTCATCTGGATCGTCCCGACCCTCGGGCTGCTGATTACATCCTTACGCCCGCCGCAGGCGGTCAACAATACCGGCTGGTGGACCATCGTTTCCCCGCCCCCCGGTGAGAAGCAGTATTCTCAATTTTGCTCATCCTGTCACGGTGCGGATGGCACAGCTCTGCCCGCTGCAGATCTGACCAATCCGGATCTGGTGAGCCAGTACCCGCGTTCTTTGCAATTGCTTGCCATGCTGCGCAAGGATATCAACGGGAAACCACACCTGGGGGATACACCTCTCCCCAGCGCACAGCAAGCCGCTGATATTACAAAATATCTCAAACGCATCTCCGGGATCGAGACACCTCCAAAATTAACCTTGAACAATTATATTGACGCAATTGTTGGTTATCGCGGCACGAACTCATATGAAGCTGATTGCGCGGCTGGGACACAACCCGTAGAACTTAAGTGTAACGCCAGTGACATACTCAATCCGCGCGGCATGGGCCGGGCCTTTTTAAACAGCCTGATTGTCACAATTCCTGCCACAATCCTGCCGATCCTTTTCGCTGCCTTTGCTGGATACGCGTTTGCCTGGCTGGAGTTCAAAGGGCGTTTTGTGCTTTTTGCAGTTCTGGTAGGCCTGCAGGTGGTACCTCTGCAAATGACCCTGGTCCCGATTTCACGGCTTTATGCGGATGTAGGTTTGAACGGAACTTTCCTGGGAGTCTGGTTATTCCATACCGGCTTTGGGATGCCTTACGCGATTTACCTGATGCGCAATTTCCTGGGTTCTCTCCCCCGCGATTTGTTCGAATCAGCTTATTTGGATGGGGCCAATCATTGGACCGCGTTCCGCCATCTGGTCATTCCACTGGCCATGCCTGCTATCGCTTCACTGGGCATTTTCCAATTCCTGTGGGTATGGAACGATCTGCTGGTTGCGCTGGTCTTCCTGGGAGGCACGACTCCGGTAATGACCTACCAGATCAGTAACATGGTCACCTCGCTCGGTTCGGGCTGGCAGGTGCTGACAGCAGCGGCCTTCCTTTCCATGCTGCTGCCTATGATCGTGTTCTTTGCCTTACAACGCTACTTCGTACGCGGTATGTTGGCTGGTGCGGTCAAAGGATAAGTGTGGAAGGATGTAGTTACTTTGGTGCCCAGCACATTGTCAAATGCTTTGCATCTAGAAAAGTTTTATGCGTAAGATGAATATTGAAATGAAAGGAGATTTAAAAAATGTACAAGAGTAAAAGCGATTTACCGGAAACACTTCGGGAATTCCTTCCGGAGAAATTACAAGAGTTTTATCTGGACGCCTACCAAAAGGCGTGGGAAAGTTATGAGGAATCTGAAGGTGGCGACCTGGATCAAGATGGAGTTGCCCACCGGGATGCAATGATAGCTATTGAACATAACTATGTGCATGATCAGGAATCTGGCAAATGGTATCCCAAAGATCAACAACCTGAGGGAGACGAAGAAGAAGTTGATGAGACGGATCCGATTGAAAAAATTAGAAAAAAAGTGGAGTAAAAGATGAGTGACAATAACGATGGATTTGGAACCTTTTTAGGTGGTTTTTTGATGGGTGGCTTTTTGGGAGCGATCGTTGCCTTGCTTTATGCGCCTCGTTCTGGCGAGGTAACCCGCGAACAGCTACGCTCTAGTGGCATCATCCTGCGTGATTCGGCAGAACAAACATCAGAGGAGCTTTTAGAAGCGCTTAGAGCCACAACCAAGGATTTGAAAACTCGAACGGATGAACTTCGCGCTCAAAGCCAGGCTGCCCTGGATGAGGCACAGAAACAATGGACACAGGCGAGTAAAGAGATCAGACAGGTTGCTTCGGAAGCTGTTTCAGAGATAAAAGCAGTCGCAGCAGAAGCAGGCAAGGGTACGAAAGAAGCGGTCACGGAGGTCGAGAGTAAGCCTAAAAAAGCTGCGGCTAAAAGCAAATAAAGGAGCGTGAAAATGCAACTTAAAGTTGGAACGAAAGTTTTCACCGCCGACGGGAAAAAAGTGGGTTCCATTGACCGCATTGTCATCGAGCCGGATACAAGTGAAGTTACTCATTTAGTGATTCAAGAAGGATTCTTGTTTAAGGAGAGCAAGGTTATCCCGATGAGTCTGGTCGGGCCTGCTACGGAAGATCAGGTTATTTTACGGAAGAATGAAGATGAACTTGAAGAGTTCCCAAATTTTCAGGAATCCCACTTTGTCTCCGCTGAGCGCGGACTCCCGTCCGTGCCGGCAACGGATAACCATGTGCGTACTCTTTACTGGTATCCTCCTTTAGGGATTTCCACAGGGCTTGCAGGCCCTCCCGCGCCTCGCTATGTAGTGAAAACCGAAAATATTCCCGAGGGCACTGTAGCCCTGGCAGAGGGTGCCAACGTTATTTGCAGCGATGGAGAGCATGTGGGAGATGTTGAACGCATCTACACCGATTCCCAGGAAGATCAGATTACGCACCTGTTGATTGCAGAAGGGCTCTTCCTGAAAGAAAAAAAGTTGATCCCGGTGCGCTGGATAGCTAAAGCGTTTGAACATGAAATCCGTCTTTCGGTGGATTCGAATCTGGTAGAAAACCTGCCTGAGTACCAACTTCAGGAGTGATACTCTCGACTATTGCCAGTCGTTTCATCACAGCCAGAAAAGGAAGAAGTCAATATGGCAACTGACCTGTCCAGATTTCGCGAACGGATGGTAAAAACGCAGCTTGTTTCTCGCGGCATTGAGGATCCGGCAGTTCTTAAAGCAATGGGACAGGTTCCACGGGAAGCATTTGTGCCTCCTGATCTGTTTGATGTTGCCTATGATGATTCGGCCCTGCCCATTGGCAAAAAACAGACGATTTCCCAACCGTACATGGTGGCTTTGATGTTGGAAGCCCTGGAATTGAAACAGGAAGACAGGGTTATGGAGATTGGCACCGGTTCGGGATATGCTGCTGCAGTCCTCAGCCGGATTGTCGAGCAGGTTTTTACGATCGAGCGCTATGAGAAACTGGCAGAGACTGCACAGGCTCGCTTCCGTCAGCTTGAGTACGATAACATCCGGGTTCATACCGGTGATGGCACCCTGGGGTGGAGCGAGCATGCGCCTTATGATGGCGTGGTTGTCACTGCCGGAGGCCCGGAGATTCCTGAACCGCTGCTGGACCAGCTCAAGGTGGGAGGCTATCTGGTGATCCCAATCGGTGGATGGAAATCTGCACAAAAACTTGTACGGGTACACCGCAAGGCTCAGGATGAATTCCAGAAGGAAAATTTAGGGAGTGTGCGCTTTGTGCCTCTCGTCGGGGAAGAAGGTTGGCCACAAGAATGATCAATATGGCAGGATAAATTACTGGCAAGGGTCTGGAATTTTAGAAGGTAAAAAAACGAAAAGGAGATATGAAACATGACAAA
>JASFRG010000067.1:0-24314 GCA_050115035.1 Anaerolineales bacterium
GAGGTGTTCATAAGGCCTACTTGTCTGGCTATGTG
The DNA here is from genome assembly GCA_050115035.1 of Anaerolineales bacterium. Taxonomy (GTDB): domain Bacteria; phylum Chloroflexota; class Anaerolineae; order Anaerolineales; family Villigracilaceae; genus JAABUE01. Next base: position 36 of record JASFRG010000067.1, read on the forward strand.
GCTATCCATGAAATGGCTATTAATCATAAGCAAGTCTCGCCCACTATCATTTCTGCTTTAGTCCGTCTGCACTAGTGCTGATCATGAGCCAATTTTACATATTTTCTTGCATTTCCCATGAAGTTTACACTGCCCTGATCTTGGGATTGGTGGAGTTGTATCAAACTGTCTTTGATAATCGCTGGTTTATATCTTCCCCCACTGAAAATGTGTCATCGCTGGTAGCAGAGCGTCCGTTCGTAAATGAGCAAGTGACCGCCTACGCATGCAAAGGTGCGTTTGCAAAAACCCGGTCATGCAAGCAGACGATTTTCAAAGACAACCAGCTTAATTCAAAAGTGCTCTACACGCAGCGTGTAGAGCACTTTCTCTTTTTTGTAATCTTATTTTTCGTCCGACTCTTTCTCGTCCGTCTGTTCATCTTCAGACTCTTCGTCTGAATTTACACCCTCTTTAAAAGAACGAATCCCTTTGCCAAGTTCACCAGCGATTTTCGCAATGCGACCGGGCCCAAAAATCAACAGAACGATTACAAGAAGGATAATCAGTTCGGTCGGACCTACACGTGGAAACATGTTTCACTCCTTATTTGAAATCGTGTCCATCGTACCACAATCAGGGTAAATTGACTATATTTTATGATCCGCGACCCCAGATCAATCCTTCGATGAACCGCACCACACGAAGCAGGAACGATCGAACACGTGCCCACATTCGATAACGTCGTGGGTAAACCTTTTTCTCCGTAGGCAACGGACCGGTCCACTCTGCCACGAGCGAGCCCCAGGTGAGGCCGGCTCCAAACCCAACAAACACGACACTATCTCCGGGCTTGAGTCTGCCATCTTCCGCGGCTTCAACCGTGGCAATCGGGATAGAGGCTGTTGAGGTGTTTCCATAACGGTCTAAATTAACAACAAAACGATCCAATGGCATTTTCAGCCCACGCGCGGCGGCAGCAATTATACGGATATTGGCTTGGTGAGGAATAATCCATTTCACTTCATCCAATTTTATGTCCGCAATTTCAAGTGCATCCCTGGTAGATTGCGCCATAACTCGGGTTGCAAAACGGAACACTTCGTTGCCATCCATTTCGATATAATGCTTGCCCTCTCTAACTGTTGCCTCGGTAGCCGGATGTTTACTGCCTCCGGCCCGCAATATCAAAGAGTCACCACCAGAACCATCCGAATGCATGACAGCCGAAAGCACACCGCCAGGCATCTCACTGGCCTGTAAAACGAAGGCGCCTGCTCCATCCCCGAACAGAATGCACGTGCTCCGATCTTTCCAATTCACAAAACGAGAAAGGGTCTCCGAGCCGATCACCAAAGCGTTCTTGATAGAGTCGCTGCGAATGGATTGCGCTGCCATGTTAACCGCGTAAATAAACCCAGAACAGGCAGCCGACAAATCAAACGCGCCTGCTTTATGCGCACCTATGCGATCCTGCACCAGGCAAGCGGTTGCCGGAAAAATATGCTCTGGTGTAGAAGTGGAGCAAATGATCAGGTCCACATCCGTAGGATGCAGATTTGCTACCTGTAAGGCCCGTAGAGAAGCTTCCACAGCTAATGAAGCAGTGGTCTCTTCTTCACGAGCAATACGCCTTTCGCGAATTCCTGTGCGTTCTCGAATCCATTTATCGTTTGTGTCCACCATCTGCGACAGATCATCGTTGGTCAAGATGGATTCAGGCACCGACATTCCCCAACCAGTAATATGTGCAAATGTCATCAGATCCTCGATTATTTGAAACGGCTCAGAATTAACGTAGCATTATGCCCACCAAACCCAAACGAGTTCGACATAATATGCTCAGGAGTTGCGGTGCGTGTCTGGTTCGGCACATAATCCAGATCGCATTCAGGGTCGGGCGTTTCATAATTGATCGTCGCCGGCAATATATTTTCCTGAAAAACCTTTGTGCAAACAACCGCTTCAATCGCACCAGAAGCACCCAGCAAGTGTCCAGTCATAGACTTTGTGGAAGAGATTGGAATGTTATAAGCCTGCCCCCTAAAAACGGTCTTAATAGCAGCTGTTTCACTTTTGTCGTTCAAAGGAGTAGAAGTACCGTGCGCATTGATATAGCCAATATCTTCTGGCGTGAATTCGGCATCATCCAGCGCGTACTGCATGGAAAGCGCCGCACCGGCACCGTTCTCCGCAGGAGCCGATACATGATAAGCGTCATCCGAGGTTCCATATCCCGTCAACTCACACAGGATCTTCGCGCCCCGCGCCTGGGCATGCTTCAGTGATTCCAGGAGAAGAATGCCGGCTCCTTCCCCCATCAAAAAGCCATCCCGATCTTTATCGAAAGGCCGCGAAGCCCGTTGCGGATCATCGTTCCGTGTGGAGAGCGCGCCCATAACGTTCATGCCGCCCATGGCCAACGCCACGATGGAAGCCTCCGATGCCCCCGCGATCATCACATCGGCAGCCCCGCGCCGGATAATTTCAGCAGCTTCACCTATCGCATTTGAGCCGGAGGCGCAAGCTGTTGCTAATGCCATATTTGGTCCGCGCACACCCAGACGGATGGCGATCATCCCGGCTGCACTGTCAGAGATCATCATCGGAATGAGAAAAGGGCTGATACGATCCGGACCTCGTTCACGCATGACTTCAGCCTGATCTAACAATGTAGTAATGCCGCCAATCCCAGAACCGATCAAAACGCCAACCCTGTCACGATTCGATTCTTTAACCGAATAATTTGCCTGCTCTAAAGCTTCCAACGTAGCAGCCATAGCGAATTGTGTGAAGCGGTCCATTTTACGAGCTTCGCGCACACCAAATAAAGCAACACCGTCAAACCCTTTGACCTCGGCGGCGAATTTTGTCTTATGTTGGCTGGCATCGAAATGGGTAATAAAATCCGCACCTGATTTTCCAGCCAGTAGCGCTTCCCAGGTTTCTTCTACATTCTTACCCACTGGACTGACACATCCCAGTCCAGTTACTACAACGCGTTTTCTCATACATGCTCCTGTAAAAAAGAATGGGACAAGATATCATCCTGTCCCTCAAAGGTCTTGAATTTATAACACAGGCGTTCACAAAGCGATACGCTATTTAATCTTCAAGGTGTCCGATAGTTGTATAAATCTGTCGAAGATGAAGTTTATCATGCTCAGCCATGAACTTGACCAACTCCAACAAATTCGTGGGGCCAAAGATTGCATGACGCGCTTTGTGTTCCCACTCATTGGTTAGACCGCGTAACAAACCAAGGATTCCCAATCGGGCAGATAGAAAGTCATCAAAGGCCGATATGGGATCCTGATTTTTGTAACCTCGTTCTTCAGCCCACTTATCCGTGTTGCGAGCCGGGATAAAGGGCTCATTAAGCTCGAGCAACATACGCAAGCGTGGCTGATTGACTTCGATTTCCGTATCCCGCAGATGACAGAGGATTTCCGTCAGACACCATTCGCTAGACATCGGTCTACGCTTCAAATCCGGGCCCGATGCCTGCTCCCGATCCGAAAGGCAGGGCAAAAGCCCAGAGATTGCCGCAGGGGTAGAAGTCAACAGGGCTAAGAGTGACTCCGGTGTGGATAGAACATGCTCGTGAGCAGAAAGATCGGTTTGTTCCAGCCAGGGACGCAAGTCGCCGATGGAGCCTCGTCCAGCCAGTGTTATCCCCTCGGGCAAAGTTGCGTCATTTGTATTGATCCAGTAAGCTGCCAGGCCTAAAACATTACTGCCGGTCAGATCCCGTATAACATCGTCTCCAACCATAACAATCGGGCCATCCGGCCAGCCGATGCGTCCCAGCACTTCAGCAAAAAAAGCCGGATTTGGTTTTGCAAAATGGAAGGTTTCATAGGCCGATACAACTGCAAATGGATACTCTTCTGGCGGCAGGCCGGCCCAGCGCATGCGATGGCGAATAGCTGTCAACGGGAAAAGTGGATTGGTTGCCACTGCCAGGGTAGCGCCTAGTGAAAGAGCCCATTTTACCGCCTCAACCGCTTCCGACCAAGGATTGGTCAGGTAGCTGAGTGTCGGGAAAACTTCTTTATAAAACAGATCGATACGCGGTTGCAACTCTTCTCGAGCGATACCGATTGTCGGAAAAAACTCAGCATCGAATACCTGTCGCAAGGTTCGGGAAGGATCATTGCTGGACGTCATCTTACGTGTACCGGACATCAATGCGGATAGCATCAATTCCGGCTCAACCTGGTCTTTCAGAAAATCTGATAATGCTTGAAAGTAGGCCGGGACAAAGGTGTCCACATTTGTATCAAGCAATGTATCATCAAGATCAAGCAGCAATGTCAGGTTCATAGATTTCTCTTTGTTGGGAGGAGCCTTTACCCCACTGGTTGCGCTCATAGATTCACTCACTCTTTGACTTCAAATGTAAACGGTAAGCGGTGGCATTCTCCACAACCCACATGTGGTTCACTGACGTGACGCTCCGTTTTTTCACAAAACGCCGTAACCTGAACGCGGCGTTGAAATGCAGCACTGAACGGACGCGTCACCCGACCACGTAATTGCATAAACTCACATGCATTTGCTAATTGAATATCCGGCACCGGACAAGTTTTACACAAATCGGGCGTCCAACGCTCACCGGAAGCCTGGAGCAGGCGACACTCTTCGTGATTGCGACCACGATAGTAATCGCCATAAAAATACTTGCATTCTTTCCCTGCGGGGGTTCTCATACTACCTTCTTATAAACATCAACGGATGACAGGCAATGGCAATCCGCTGTCATCCGTTTTATCTCAAATCAATCCCTTTTACACGCGAGTAACATATTCACCCGTGCGCGTATCTACTCGAATGGTATCGCCGACTTCAACAAAATTTGGAACCTGCACTTGCAATCCAGTTTGTACGCGCACCTTCTTGGTCACACCTGTAGCTGTATCACCGCGGATAGCCATATCAGCCTCGGTTACTTCCAGATCAACAGAAGTAGGTAATTCCATATCAATTGCCTCCCCATGGTAAAATGTCAATTTGACATCCAATCCTTCGGTCAGATACAGCGCATCATCGCCGAGCGCCTCCGCCCTTATAGCGGGCTGCTCGAAGGTTTCATTATTCATAAAATGATAGACATCGCCATCAGAATACAAGAACTGAACATTTTGATAATCCAGACGTACATCCTGCACCGTGTTACCGGAGTTAAAAGTTTTTTCGATATTTGCCCCGGTCAACATATTACGGGCTTTGATACGGATAGTCGCGCTGCCACGACCGGGCTTGTTATGGCTGTACTCCAACACTTTGTAGAGTTGACCATCAAGTTCGAAGGTCACACCTTTGCGAAGTTCATTGACATCAATCATACTTGCCTCACTTTGAAAGAATTGCAAACGGACGGATTATAGCGCAGCCTCAACCTGGCTGACAAGGGCTATTATTATCATTCTAAATCAGTGTCCCGCATCCTCTTCGCGCAACAGCTGTATGGCATGTTCCAGTGCGGGTAATATCACTTGTAAATTCTCTGTTGCACCTTTTGGGCTGCCCGGTAAGTTGACGATCAACGTATGTTTCCGAACACCAGAGACCGCGCGCGAAAGCATCGCATGTGGGGTCACCTGCAAACTGGCAGCACGCATAGCCTCGTCCAGGCCAGGGGTTAGACGTTCGACCACAGCGCGGGTCGCTTCGGGGGTAACATCGCGCGGAGCAAATCCCGTTCCCCCAGTGGCAAGAATGACATCGATCTCACCAGAATCACACCATTTTCTAAATGTCGCTTTTATCATCTCTAACTCATCCGCGACAATCTCTTGTTTGACTACATGCCAGCCCTGTGCTCTTACTAACCCAGCCAAAGCCGGGCCGGAAGCATCTGGCCGTTCACCACGTGAGGAGCGATCGGATATGGTAAGAATGGATAATCGGAGGATCATCTGTTTTCAAACTAGATTCTTGGCATAGGGCACAACAAAATCCATGCGCTCCCAGCCGTGCTTTTCATAGTACTGCATTCCTTCGGGATTATTCGTTGTGACCAGTAAATAGCATCGAATGCAACCTTTGGCGCGCAGCCGGGATTCGAGTTCGTCCATTAAACGGGAGCCAATCCCTCGTCCGCGTGAAGAAGCGCTGACTGCCAGATGGTAGATCAGCCCGCGCCGTCCGTCAAAACCTCCGATGACAGTGGCGATAATTCGTCCGTTTTCTTCAGCCACCAGGAATAAATCTGGATCGCGAGCGAGTTTTTTCTGTATTTCATCTGGCGTATCGGAGCGACTCAGACTGACGCCCTTATCCATAGTGTTCCAGAGATTTTCCACCTTGGAATAATCTTCGGGAAATCGAAATTCTCGGATTCTCACAGTCAGGAATGGTTAAGATGCCGCTTTAGAATGTTCAAAAGGTCATCTGGCATATATGGTTTAAGCAGGAAATCATCCGCACCGTGGTTTTTGCACTCAAGTCCAAGATCCAGGCCGGAAGACATCACAACCTTTAGATCTTCGGTTTCATCATTCCCGCGGAGTTGGTCCAGGACATCCAACCCGTTCGTATGTGGCAAATGAACATCCATCAGCAGAACATCAGGACAATCCTCGCGAATAGCCTCAAAGATATCCTCATTAACAGATAATGCAACTACCTGATATCCTTCCATACCCAGCAATGTTGTGAGCAATGTGACCATTGTGTGGTCATCTTCCGCCAGCATGATCTTAGGCATTTTCCTTTTGGGCCTCCGCAGGTTCGGTTTTCTTGTTCGCATCGGGTTTCGTCCTCGTCCGCTTTTTCTCCAGTGCGGCTTCCAAAACCTCATCCACGGTCTCGACAAAGATGAACTGGATCTTATTTTTGATTTCTTCCGGGACATCGTCGAGGTCGTACTCATTGCGTTTAGGCAGGATAACTGTCCTGAGGCCGTTGCGGTGCGCTGCCAGGACTTTTTCCTTGATTCCGCCAACTGGCAGCACCTGGCCCCGCAGCGTGATCTCACCCGTCATCCCAAGTCTTTTCTTGACTTTACGCCCGGATACCAACGAGACCAACGATGTCGCCATTGTCACACCGGCAGATGGGCCGTCCTTTGGCGTAGCGCCAGCCGGCACGTGCAAATGGATGTCCGTCTTATCATAAAAGCCGCTATTCAGGCCTAATTCCTTCGCACGCGAACGGACATAGGACAACGCAGCACGCGCCGACTCCTGCATGACATTGCCCACCGAACCGGTGATTTGGAAACCTTTTCCACCGGGCATACGGCTCGATTCGATGAACAGCACCTCACCGCCGTAAGGCGTCCAGGCCAAGCCAGGTACAACGCCAGGCACGGAGGTGCGCATGGCAATTTCCTCCGAACCATGGAAAACCGGATGCTCCAGGAATTCTTCAACTGCATCCAGGGTGATGCTGAAGGTTTCGCCCTTCCCTTCCGCGATACGCGTGCCAACCTTGCGGCAAATCGCGCCGATGCGCCGCTCCAGATTGCGGACACCTGCCTCACGGGTATAACCGCGAATGATCTTCCGTAAAGCCGCATCGGTGAATCTGATCTCTTTTTTGCGCAAGCCGTTCTCACGGATCTGGCGTGGGATCAGATAGCCTTTGGCAATGGCAATTTTCTCTTTCGTTGTGTAACCAGACAGGTAAATAATTTCCATACGGTCACGCAATGGCCCGGGGACTGTTTCCAGCGAATTGGCTGTAGTGATAAAGAAAATCTGCGACAGGTCATAAGAAACTTCTAGATAGTGGTCGCGGAACTCGCTGTTTTGTTCAGGGTCGAGCACTTCCAACAAGGCCGAAGCCGGATCGCCATGAAAGTCGAAGACCAGTTTATCGATTTCATCCATCATGAAGACCGGATTGCGGGTCTCATTACGGCGTAAAGCTTGCAGGATGCGTCCTGGCATGGCGCCAATGTATGTGCGGCGATGACCCCGGATTTCGGCTTCGTCGCGGACGCCGCCTAATGAGATGCGCACGAACTTGCGTCCCATCGCGCGTGCGATAGAGCGGCCTAACGAGGTCTTACCCACGCCAGGCGGGCCAACAAAACACAAAATTACGCCCTCACGCTCGCGACGGATCGCGTCTTCGGACACCTTCTTGATTTCATCTACCCGTTCCAGGCGCAGCTTACGAATCGCCAGGAACTCAAGGATGCGTTCCTTGACATCCTCCAACCCGTAATGATCTGTATCCAGAATTTTGCGCGCATGAGCGATATCCAGGTTGTCATCTGTCATCTTCGACCAAGGCAGGGATACCAGCCAATCGAGATACGTACGAATGACACCATATTCCGCCGCGGCAGTCGGCAGACGCGAAAGGCGTTCCAGTTCACGGCGCGCCTGTTTATCCGCTTCTTCAGGCATTTGGGCTTCGTCGATCTTCTTGCGGAATTCTTCCGCCTCGACAGCCTGCTCGTCTTTTTCGCCCAACTCACGTTGAATGGCTTTCATCTGCTCACGAAGGAAGTATTCGCGCTGAACCTTCTCGATCTCCTCGCGCGCCTCGTTCTGGATTTTCTGTCCGAGCGTCAGCACTTCCAGTTCACGTACTAGCAGGCTGACAAGCTTACGCAGTTTCTCCGTCACCGAATCAAGCTCCAGAAGTTGCTGCGCATCCGCCAGTTCAATACGCTGGAAGTTAGCGATCGTGTAGATGGTCTGGAGCGGGTCTTCTAAAGAAAGCACCGAAGAAATCAACTCTTCGGGCAAGGAGGGAATCAATTGCGCGATCTCCCCAAACTGGTCACGCGCGTTGCGTGCCAAGGCATCGACTTCAAGCCCTTCCTCCACGATTTCCGGAGAAACATGGATCTTCGCTTTTAGATAAGGCTCTTCGGCTACAAATTCGCCCAGGCGGAAGCGATCCATGCCCTGCACCAGCAAACGGATAGTACCATCCGGGGCTTTCAATAAGCGATGGACAGTAGCAATCGTCCCCACCCGATAAAGATCCATCGGTCCGGGCGTTTCTAATTCAGGGTTGGTCGCAGCTACGAGTCCCACCAATTTATCGTCAGCAACCACATCATCCACAAGCTTGATCGAGCGCGGCTGCCCTACCGTCAAAGGTACGGCGGTCTGCGGGTAAACCACAACACCACGCAAAGGCAAGATGGGAAGTATATCTGGATAGCTGGTCAATTCATCTTGAGCTGGATCATCCTGGGCTTGTTTCCCGTTCTTTTGTTCTATTTCCGGAAAGATAGGAGGCATTAGAATATCAAGCAACGCGGAATCATTTTCAGAAATCCAATCGAACAAATCCATCATGTTAGAGTGCCATCGAGAGGCAGCCATTAATTTTTATTTCTCTTCCTCAATTTGAATATGGTTGGGTTTGGCTTTGGGCAATGTAACGGTTAAGAATCCTTCTTTATAATCCGCGCGGGATGTTTCAAGGTCTATCGGCCCGGGAAGCCCCACAACGGTTTCGAATTTTCCAAAGCGGATCTCCATCTGCTGGTACGCGCGTCGTTCCGGGACATCTGGCCTGTTCCCGCTAATCGTGAGGAACTTGTCTTCGACCGAAATGTCGAAACCATCCTCACGCATGCCGGCCACTTCGACACGGACAACATAGTCATTATCCGTTTCATAAACGTCCGTCGGCGGGCTCCACATACCAGAGCGTACCTGAACCTGCCAACCCACTGCGTGCAATACTTCTTTACGAAGTTCGCCAGTCGTCGAGCGAGATTTTCGAATATGTGTGGGCATACGTGCTCCTTTCACACAACCCAACCCCTAATACAGGTGGCGGGCCGTCCAACTTCCGATCATGTCAACGCCGCACGTGCGGCATTCAGCACTTCTTCATAATTCGGCTCAATGCCCAAAGCGGGCATATATGCCGCATATCTTACTTTATCCTGACGATCGACTACAAACACAGCGCGGCGCATAATACGGCGCTCTTTGATCAAACATCCATATTTCTCGCCAAACTCAGCCGTTTGGTGGTCAGACAATACCATGACTTGATCAACCCCCGCAGCGCCACACCAGCGTTTCTGGGCATACGGTAAATCGGTGCTGATCACTATAATTACAACATCTTCATCCAGACTTGCTGCTTCCTGGTTAAAACGACGGGTTTCGCGGTCACAAGTACCCGTATCTAAAGACGGGACAGCCGCGATAATTCGTACCTTCCCATTTGTATCCGCCAATCCGCGAACGACAGACCAGTCCAGTGCATGCGCAGTAAAATCTGGAGCGGTCTGCCCTACCTCGATATCTTCACCGATGATCGTAGCATCTTTGCCAGCGACCTCGATCAGACCTGTTCGTTCAATTGTCATATTCTTTTACTCCTAAAGGCAAAGTCGATTCTGAGCGCCCCCGGCGGGATTCGAACCCACAACCATCGGCTTAGAAGGCCGGTGCTCTGTCCGTTGAGCTACAGGGGCATGAATATCCTATAACCATTCTTCTGCAAATTTACACATTTTCTTGTTAATCCGATGGGTATTATACTAGGCTTTTATATACAGCGCTCAGTGGAGGATACTATGTCTAACCCCCTTCTAACACTAAGCGCTTACAAAGACTTTGTAATTTTACACTCTGGATAAAGTTTTTGCCCAACAGCTTGGATACCACTCAAAAAGCTACCCCCGATCGATTATTTGGGAAGGCTGCAGGGAGAATAGCACCCTGAAATTTTAGCCAACGAGCAAAATTTACTTTCCCCTTTATAATGCAACTACTCCCCGGTGTGGAGAGTAGTCCATTGTATTTATTGAGTCTAAGCTTATGAATACTTTCGAGACGCAGAGTTCGCGGGGTTTCTCATGTTTTTTCTACGTACTCCGCAACTACGCGGGGATTTTTGGGACAGGCAGCAACTTGGGTTAATTATCTTTCTCGTTGCAGGAAAACATATTCAAAGAACAAGCCAAAGTTAAAACCCAATATTGCCGAAATAATAATAAAAAAAGATTGACTTGGCCAAGTATAACTGTACCATCCCTCGAAATTTAAATTTAAGTTTAAAAAGAAGGTACCAACGCTCAATCCAAACGAAATCGCCCCTATAAAACCAAAAAATATTATCTTTATTAATTTGGCAGAGTCGGCTAAGTTATTTTTTCGTATCCGATGACGCCTTTTTTGTATTCCCTGGTTTATATGATTTGCTTCAGGCAGATCGACCGGAATGGAGTTTTCAATTGAAGGATCTGCAGTCTCATGAAATGGTATATCACCCGAGACAGGGTTTTCAAACCACTCTTGAAATTTATTTTGCAATAATGAATATTGGGCATCTGCTCTCATTTGAATATATTGTATGATTAAAGGTGAAAACAGAAATCCCCTTGTTGTGGGGATAAAACCTTACAATTTTGTTAGTAGCACATTTCATCAGGCAACTCAGGTGATAGTAGAGGGTATAACGCTTTGTCATTTCAAGGAGTGGGCAATAGGAAACAAAATTATGCATCATTATCCTATTCATCACCTCCGTATCTCAATTTCACTTTATAAATCCTTTATCCGACCATACAAAAAACCTCCTGTCTCTATTATCTAACAGGAGGTTTCTTTATATTCAGTCTCTTTTTTTTAAGGGTCAGTTCATTATACGGACTCTTTATTGTTTCATTGCAAAGGTCGAAGACCTTTATATACACGCGGCCCACTTAATGTGCGCAAGATCGTATTGGGCGGACGGCTCAAGAGCGAACCCAATTCTTCAGCCGTCATAGGCGCATTTTCGTTCGTCAGGAACAGGCGAAAAACCGCCTCCACCAGTGCAGTCTGCTCGGTCACGAATTCCGGACGACGTGCACAATGCGTCATCAGCGCATGCTGAATCCCATCTACAGGCTTGACTTCGGCTGTTTTTGGATCCACCCAGTCGATTGTCTCGCCCTCTTGAACATCTGCAAAGACCTCCTGGTGTTCCGAGCACAATAACGAGCGCAAGTACACGTGCCAATCACGTTCATTCTTCTTCCACCAATCAAAATCTATATGAAAGGGTGTCTGCAATGTTGGCTTGATCAGGCTGAAACGCCTGGTCGGAGCCGCGGTTGTTGATTTAGCCTCAGTCATTAATCCTCCCGATGCTCCACACCTAAACGATAATGTAAGTCTCCAACGTGTACAAATTCACGCGGTCTACTTTCCAACAAAGACATCAATGGTGCAAAAGGCACTCTGCGCAAGAAATTCACAGCCGCGTACAATTCTTGTGCGTGTGTATGTCCTTGTGGGTTAAGTTTGGTTAATTCACGCATCACATTGACAACCAGCCTATCGAAAGGTCGCTTCTTTTGTTTATCCGGATCCCAGAGTGCATCTGCAGCATCGTATCCAGGCAATGCAAATGCCATGCGATCGTTGTATTCAGCCGTGACAGTTTGTTTCAGCAGCGCAAAAACAATTCCACCATCAGCACCAACAATTACCGTCCTAACCCAGTCTTTTGTCGTGCGATGCGTTTTTGCATCAATAATCACTTCGCCCGGTTTATCACTGCGGCGAATTTGCACCAGACTCCCCGGCATTAATTCGTGCGACTCATACCAATCGCGCAAACCGCTCACATAACGGTCTTTCCGGACAACCCAGGCAGGAATCCTATCTTCAGTCTGACCATCGACCAAAGTAAAACGAACACGTGGTGACTCGTAGGCAGTTGGAAACATGGATTGTACACGGGGTGTGATCGGCAATGTACCGGCGCGCCAGTGCGGGAAAATCAAACTGATTGTAACTTGCTCCGCTTCCTCGTCAGACTTCAAGGCCGATGCACTGAGTTCGTCATCTAATCGCGCCTCAAGCGCCAACATTTCATCAGTTAGTAATTTACGATCATGCTCAATGGGATAATAGCGCAAGAAGACTGGAACTTCGCGAACGTTTTCCGGCTCCAGACGTTGCAAACACCACAGCACCTCCCCAGCAGGGCCAACTTCGTCGAAACGGCCATCTTCTTGCAAGGCAAAATTCAGGGAGAACTCAGCCAATTTGGGATTGACGCCCTCTGGTAACTCGACATCCTTCAGCAGATCGGCTGTTGGAAGCGGCTCCCCGCCAGCCATATCCAGAACCGCTTCGGCCAGATTGAGATGACCTTGATTGACATCTACAAGTAAAGCACGCGGAAACCAACGACCGGCGATTCGTACCAACCCATCGTCATCCTCAAAAGCAGCTTCCAGCCTACTTTCCAGCTTAGTTCCAAAGTCTGACTGGATAGCATTGGGGTCAAGACCCTCTTCGTCGGTATCGATAGCAGGCTCTTCGTTCAATAAGTGATCCGAAATTCCGGCTGCAAACATCCGGTTCTGACCATTGTCCATCTCAACCGTCAATACTTCAAAATCACCATACTGGGGATTCACACCAGGACGCACCGAAGTAATTTTTCCTTTTGCCCAATCTAATGCTGGAAAAACCAGGTGATCGCCATCCTTGTACCGTTCTTTAGGAAGATACAACTTCCCATCAGATTTTCGTTTTTTTGTTTGGGCTTCTTGCTCAACGCGAATTCGCTCTTCAATCAAAACCCCTACCAGTTCCCTAGCTGTCATCGGAGTTTCACTTTCGAAGAGATAATTATGTAAGAATTCAATGTCGTTCTTGCTGACTTGAAGAGTCTGCCAGTAATCAGCAGGTATTGAAAGGGGGATACTTACCATATGTTGCCTTATCGTGGAAATCTTATTTGGATTTACAATTTCAGGAGCAGTTCCATCTATTTAATATTATACCCTAACCGAACAAGTGGGAAGAATTCTAGAATCCGAATCCTTCAGTTAATTGGACCTTCCTCATGTGAATTTGCAGATGAATGTGCAGAGAGTGAGGGTCACTCTAAGAAAACTCCCATTCACCTCTTGACTTGGTCAGCAGGCGAGATTATACTTGATTCATTCGAATAATCTGATTAATCATATGTATTGATATGTTTCGCGAACGAACTTCATCTGACTCACTTTCTGAATTCTTACGGTACCTAGCTCACTATGAGGATTCTAACGGACAGCGTTTACCAGCGCTTACTGACCTCTGCCGCGAGTTGGGTGTTAGTATGGCTTCCTTACGCGAACAGTTGGAAGTTGCTCGCGCGCTCGGATTGGTTGAAGTCAGACCAAGGACAGGAACAAAACGCCTACCCTATTCGTTTACACCGGCAGTACGCCAAAGCCTGAGATATGCTCTTATTCTAAATAATGAACACTTTCGCAAATATTCTGAGCTGCGAAATCACATTGAGGGCGCGTACTGGTTTGAGGCAGTACAATTGCTTACTAAAACCGATAAGCAGGAGTTACAAGACTTAGTACTCCTTGCTAAAGAAAAGCTGAATGGAAGTCCCATTCGAATCCCACACGAAGAGCACAGAAAATTACATATGGTGATTTACCAACGACTGGAGAATCCATTTGTCACCGGGTTGCTGGAGGCATATTGGGACGCTTATGAATCCGTTGGGTTAAACGTTTTTACAGGCGGCTTGAGCTACCTGGAAGAGGTCTGGGAATATCACACTCAGATGGTCCAAGCAATTTGTGACGGCGATTACGAAGCCGGTTACCAGGCTCTAATTCAGCACACCGACCTGCTCTATCATCGACCCGAAACATAATAAACGAAACTAACTAACGAGGAGTATATGTCCGAAAAAATTGTGAATGACTTTTCCATCACCGTTGGCACGGTCAACGGATCGGGCAGTCAGACTGCAAATACAACCATTTTGCGCTCCCTGTTCAAGATGGGTATTCCAGTGTCTGGCAAAAATCTTTTCCCGTCCAATATTCAAGGGTTGCCCACCTGGTACACCATCCGAGTCAACAAAGATGGGTATACAGCGCGCCGCGAGGAACATGAGATTGTAGTTTGTATGAATCCCAAATCCTTCGCACAGGATCTAGCGGATGTACTTCCGGGCGGAGCCTTTTTCTACGATGACAGCATCAAGTTGGATGTCACACGTGATGATATCGTCGTATACCCGATGCCGGTCAAAGAGATCATGCGTGAACAGGATGTGCCCACGAACTTAAGGGATCTGGTCGCAAACATGGTTTATGTTGGAATTCTGGCCCAAACCATCGGCATTGACCTTGAGAAGATCAAGGCCGCATTGGAATTTCACTTCAAGGGCAAACAAAAGCCCATTGATCTAAATTACACGGTTGTACAATACTCTGCAAATTGGGCAAATGAGAATCTTGAAAAGAAAGACCCCTATCACGTTGAACAACTTGACAAGACCGATGGTCTGATCATGTCAGATGGCAATACAGCTGCAGCGCTGGGTTCAATTTATGGCGGGGTTCAATTTGTTTCCTGGTATCCGATCACCCCTGCTTCATCTTTGGCTGAAGCGCTAATCGATTATTTACCACAATTACGTAAACGCGAAGACGGAAAGAACACCTTTGCCGTAGTTCAGTCAGAAGATGAATTGGCGGCCATCGGTATGGCTATCGGTGCCGGTTTTTCCGGGATGCGCGCAATGACATCTACATCCGGACCGGGTTTGAGTCTGATGACCGAGTTCGCGGGTCTGGCATACTATTCGGAGGTTCCGGTTGTCATCTGGGATGTACAACGCGTCGGACCGAGCACCGGCCTGCCCACCCGTACATCACAGGGCGACCTGACCTTCACACATTACTTGGGCCACGGAGATACCGAGCAGGTCATTTTGCTGCCAGGCACGGTCAATGAGTGCTTCGAGTTTGGATGGCGTGCTTTCGACATTGCAGAGCATATGCAGACTCCCGTGTTCGTACTAAGCGACCTGGAGTTGGGAATGAACCAGTGGATGGCTGAACCTTTCGAATATCCCGATGTCCCGATGGATCGCGGTAAAGTACTCTGGGAAGAAGACCTGGAGAAACTCAAGGGTGATTGGGGACGTTACCGTGACGTTGACGGTGACGGCATTCCATACCGCACAGTTCCAGGGAATAAGCATCCTGCCGGCGCGTATTTCCTGCGTGGAACCGGCCATACCGAAGAAGCCCGCTATACTGAAGATGCTGAAACCTGGGTGCGGATGATGAACCGCATCAAGAAAAAGTATCACAACGCTGCTAAATTCATCCCAAAACCAATTGTCGATACCCTGGATGGCGCGAACGTCGGTATCATCGCTTTTGGGTCGACTGAACCCGCGATCCGTGAGGCGCGGTACCAAATCGAAACGGAAGCAGGCATAAAGTCCGATTCGATGCGGATTCGTGGCATCCCATTTACGGATGATGTGCCTGAATTTATCGAATCTCACGAACAAAACTTCGTCGTGGAAATGAACCGCGACGGGCAAATGTATCAACTCTTACTGGTCGAATACCCTCACTTGGCCGAAAAGCTGACCTCTGTCGCTTTCAATGATGGCTTACCTGCAACTGCCAAGTGGGTCAAGGATAGTATCCTCGTAAAGGAGACAAAATAATGGCTGAATCTCTTCCTATGGCTGGCTCAAACGTGAAAATCAACCTGGCCGGTCTTGAAAAATCAGATTATCGCGGCAACCCCACCACGTTGTGCCAGGGTTGCGGACACAACTCTATCTCAAACCAGATTATTGCGGCATGTTATGAAGCCGATATCCACCCTGAGGAAGTTGTCAAGTTCAGTGGCATCGGCTGCTCGAGCAAGAGCCCTACTTACTTCCTGAACCGTTCCTTTGGCTTCAACGGCTTACATGGTCGAATGCCTTCCGTAGCAACTGGCGCGCTGTTTGGAGATATAACCCTGCGAGGCATTGGGCTCTCCGGCGACGGTGACTCTGCCAGCATTGGTATGGGACAGTTTAAACACGCCATGCGGCGAAATGCGCCCATGGTTTATATCATCGAAAACAACGGTGTTTATGGCCTAACAAAAGGTCAATTCTCGGCTACTGCCGAGGTGGGATTGAACCTGAAACACCAGGGCGTCAACCCATATATGCCAATTGACATCGCCTGGGAAGCTTTGGTCGGTGGCGCTACCTTTGTAGCACGCTCCTTCGCAGGCGATCCCAAGCAGGTCAAGGAATTGATCAAGGCCGGGTTGGGGCATAAGGGCATCGCTGTGATCGACATCATCAGCCCCTGTGTCACCTTCAACAATCAAGATGCAGCCTTCCACTCGTATTCATGGGGGCGCGAACATGAAGTGGCGCTGCATGAGCTTTCTTATGTTCCTCCCGCACAGGAAATCATGGTTGAATACGATGAGGGCGAGGACATGGAGGTGACTTTGCATGACGGCTCGCAGATCGTACTTAAGAAGCTCGACCGCGACTACGACCCCACTGATCGTGCTGATGCCCTGCGTGTTTTGGAGGAGGCAAATAGTTGTAACTGTCTGATTACGGGATTGATCTACGTTGATCCCAGCAAACCAACCTTGACTGAAATCTACAATCTGGTGGACGAGCCGCTCAACCGTCTCAAAGAAAAGGATCTACGGCCTGCTCCCGAATCGATTGACTTTGTCAATAGCCTGATGTTTTAAACAATAACATCTCCGCTCCTGCCCCTCTCTGAAATTGGAGAGGGGTTTTTGATTCGGGTATACTGGGTTTATGGTTGAAGTTACTTCTGGAATAAATATCAGTAAGAATGAACTCGAATTCAATCTCATTCGTGCGGATGGTCCTGGCGGCCAGAATGTGAACAAGGTAGCCACTGCCGTGCAATTAAGATTCGATGTTGTTAATTCCCCATCACTACCAGAAGAAATCAAATCGCGATTGATCAAACTGGCCGGGAAACGCACGACTCAGGATGGTGTTCTACTCATCGAAGCTAAGCGTTTTCGCACCCAGGAAAGAAATCGTGAAGATGCCTTAGCAAGATTTCAGGCTTTGGTACGGAAGGCGACGGAAAAGCCGAAAAAACGGGTAAAAACAAAACCATCAAAAGCTGCGCAAGAAGCCCGGTTAAAAGAGAAGAAACACAGGGGTGAATTAAAGAGAAAACGAGCAAAACCCTCCTTTGAGGAAGAGTAACCAACCTGAAATAAAAAACCCAAGTTCAAAATTAGCGGAATGGATAACATGGGTATAATCCAAATCGTCCATTTAACTGAATAAAGAGAATAAATTTCTCAAAAACAGAGTCATGCTCAAGAATATGAATTACTCCAAAAAAACGATATTCCAGATTTCAGCAGTTCTGTTTGGGTGGCTGTTTTTATGGTTTGCGCCATGGCCAGATTGGTTTGAAACCAATCTTTGGATAAAGGTTTGCATCGCTCTGAGCATCTTCATAACACCAGGAGCTTTTTTATATCTGCTTTTAAGTCAAGAGGCTACGATCAATTTGCGCTTCTTGACTTCGGGATTTGTGTTGTCCCATTTGCTCATGGCAATCCTGGGGACATTTGGTCGTGTCTTTCACTTTTCCTTTGCTTTTGCAATTAACATCTTTATGATCTTAGGACTTATACTCATCGTTAATCATTTTCTTTCAAAAAATCGTAGGATTAAAAAAATCATCCCTTCAAGATCAACGATTGTTGGCATTTTTAAATACTGGTCTCTTGCAATTATCGCTGGACTTACAATACTCATGACCATTCAGCGGGTCATCACAAGCGATGATCTTGCATATCTCGCACATCTGACAAATTGGCAAAACATGCCAAATTTAAATTTCTCTGATGTTTACTTTAATTCGACCGAGATAGAATCGACGCGCTTCTGGATTGTTAGTAGTCCTTACAGCCAGGCGTTCTTAGCAGAGATTGGGGATATCCCTGGATTGCTCCTTCTTAACGGCCACTATGAACCTTATCTCTCCTTAATATCACTTATCTGTTTCTATGATCTTGCCAGAACCTTGGGAATTTCTCGCCGCCTTGCAATGACCTCTATCATTCTACAGGTAACATTCATGGCTTTACTTTCGGAGTACCTGCATCCGGGAGCTCCCTTTTTTCACCAATTAAGTGCAGATAAATCAACAGCAGCTTTTATCTTCACACCTGTTTTTATATCTAATGCTTTCCAAGCGCTAAACAAACCAACAAAAGGTTCCTTTACCATTTTTCTTCTGTCAGGATTAAGCCTGACTTTCTTACATCCTGTAATCTCAGCCTTCGCTGTTTTTATTGTTAGCGCTTCATTTGTTTTTGGAATCTCAAAGCATAATTACAGGAATAACCTAGTCCTGGCATTACTAGCGGTAATTGTCCTTACGCCGCAAGTTGGCGTCCGTCTAATCAGGCACAAAGCTCAACCCGCCATTCCAACAAACATCGAAGATATAGGACTATCTCAGGGAATTGAAAGTCTAGTTACCAGATGGGACAACGCACCTTTTTATGGTTTCAATATAAGTATTTTGGAAATGAATATTCCATATTCAGATCGCCTTCTATTCCCTGCCAAATTTGTATCCTGGATATGGATCATTATTCCAATTTCGTCTGCCATTATCTCTATAAAAAATTTAAGAGAGAGCAATCTGAGTCAATATATTCTGGCAGCCAGTCTACTGATAGCACTGGCAGGTATTCCCCTTACTGGATGGATATTAGGTTACTTTGTTTCAGCATGGATGCTTGAGCGCACGACCTGGTTGTATCCGTTTGGGATAAGCACAGTCTTTATATTACTTACCTTTTGGCACCATACCGTACCAGGAAAACAGTTCAGATTACAAAAGTTAAAGATACACAAAAAATTACAAATTAAACTCACAACTTTAACTGAAATGTCAATTTGGCTCGTTTCTATATTATTGCTTATTTTGGTTATGCGAGTACAGGGATTACCTAACATCAACCGATTACAGAGTTCTACCCGCAGGTATCGAGAACTGGTGTTACTCGGTCAAGAAATTGACAAGAGTTCGATTCAACCGGTAAACGTTGTAGGAACCGATGAACTAAATGATTTTATCCCCGCCCTTACCTGGAAAGCCAAAGTAATATCTTATCGCCCAGAAGATCTTACATACCCATATTTTTATTCTGAAGAAGAGAAGTTAACCAGGTGGTCAGACAGACAGGCAATATTCTCCACAGAGATAGCGCCGGATGAACGAATGGAAATTATTAAGAAATATAATATTCGATATATTGTGTTGGAAAGTTACAGATTCGGTAAAGTGAAGGAGCTAGTCACAACGTATCCGCTGAAATTCAATACCTATACATTTGGCAGATATAATCTTATCGAAATCAACAATCTCGACTCAACTAATGGTTCATAATCCGATATGCATTGGTCATAAGGATGCGGTGAATATCATGCAATCGACGCCAAATTGTCGAAGGCGAATACCGTTCGACAACCAGGCTTTCTTCATCGATATAATCCTGCAAATGTCCAACTGATGTCGTTTTTGAATTATGATGGATTCTAAATCCGGCCAAATCTTGATAGCACATATATGGGGGAGCTACTTTTTTCCAAATCCGCAACCAGTATTCGTAATCCATCACATAGTTCAAATTTGAGTCAAATAATCCACATGACTCCAGGAGGTCATGACGCCAGAATGTTGCTGGTTGCGAGATATAGTTTGTAATTAGCAATAGATGAAAACTTGATGAGTATAACAATAGATTTTTATAGGTAGAAATTGCCCCTCTCACATCTTTGCCATTATCATCGATGATCTTGCACTTTCCACTCAACCATTGCACTTCAGGATGTTCAATAAAAATCTTGGCAACAGAATCAAGGGAACCTGGAAGTAAAACATCATCAGCATTCAAATATGCTACGATCTCGCCAGTTATAAGTTTTAAGCCTTTATTAATGGCATCTGTTTGCCCCCTATCCCACTCACTGATCCATATCACTTGTCCAGTAAAAGACTTCAAAATCGAGAGGGTATTATCAGTCGAGCCGCCATCGACAATGAGGTATTCCAGATTTGGATACTTTTGAGATAGCACAGACTGGATGGTAAATTCAATAAAATTTCCCTGATTAAGAGATGGGGTTACAATTGAAATCCGTGGCCACTTATTTTTCATAACTATTTCTTTGTCTTTGGAGTTTGAATGCAAATTGATAAAGCCGATCTTTCAATTATTGTGCCTGTCTATAACGAAGAACAAGTTCTTCCCTCTACTGCGAAACAGATAATTGATTTTGGCTTGGCCAGAGGCTGGACAGTAATCTTCATAGACGATGGATCCCAGGATGCTTCCAGTGAATTACTTGATGCCTTGGAGCAGTATCCAAATGTAAAGATATTCCATCACAAAGTAAATCGAGGATACGGAGGTGCTATAAAAACTGGCATTCGAAACACTAACACTTCTTATCTTGTAACTATAGATGCGGATGGGCAGCACAACCTCGAAGACATTGACTTACTATATCAGCTTGCAAAAAAGGAACAAGCAGATTTGATCGTAGGTAATCGAGAAACCATTGGAAATTCGAATGCATACCGAACACTAGGCAAACAAATTATCCGAGCCTTCGCACGCTCGCTCATGCCACTCCCAATAAATGATTTGAACTCAGGTTTTAAATTATATCGTACTGAACTCGCAAAAAAATACATCAAAATTTGTCCCGACACCATGTCGTTTAGCGATGTAATCACTCTAGTATTCATCAAAAAACGGGATCTGGTCCTAGAGCACAGTGTCCGGATCCAACCTCGTGTTGCGGGAAAAAGTACCATAAATACATATACTGCAATAGAAACTATTTTGGAAATATTGAATATTGCAGTTTTGTTCAATCCCTTACGGATTTTTTTACCAATTTCAATTCTTTGCATTTTACTGGGGTTGATTTGGGGGATCTCAATCCTAATTGTGGTTGGAAGAGGCGTAAGCGTAGGAGCAATGTTAGCCATTGTGACGGGTGTTATCTTCTTCGTGCTTGGGCTCTTGGCTAATCAGATTTCTGCGTTGCGAATGGAACAACTCCAGGATTAGGATGGCTCCATTTGAAAATTAAGATTGTTCAGCAAAAGGAAAACAAATTTCAATGAAACACATCGTTATTACAGGCTCAACACGGGGAATTGGTAATGGACTTGCAAAGGCGTTCTTGCCGCGCGGATGTTCGG
This sequence comes from Anaerolineales bacterium, assembly GCA_050115035.1. Lineage (GTDB taxonomy): Bacteria > Chloroflexota > Anaerolineae > Anaerolineales > Villigracilaceae > JAABUE01. Next base: position 22,015 of record JASFRG010000067.1, read on the forward strand.
TTACGATCAGTGGTCGGAGTGATGAGACAGTCACAAAAGTGGTAGCAAGCTTGGGGTCCAGGTACGAAGCGGAACGAGTATTCGGGCAGGCCTGTGAAGTTACTATTCCAGAACAAGTCCAGGTATTATGGGATCAATCTGTCAAGAAATTTGGAAAAGTTGATATCTGGATCAACAACGCCGGAACCAGTGGGGAGCAAGGATTGGTCTGGGAATTGTCTGCAAAAGAAGCCCAGGTCCCAATTACAACGAACATTCTTGGAAGTGTGCATGGCGCTCAGATAGCGATGAGAGGCATGCTAGCACAGGGTTTTGGTGCCATCTACAATATGGAAGGCATGGGCAGCGATGGACGAAAGCATGCCGGGTTAACCTTTTACGGCACAAGTAAATATGCCATTCACTACTTCACTGAAAGTCTGGCAATCGAAGCAAAACAAACGCCCGTGATCGTCGGAGCGCTACGCCCTGGCATGGTTATAACGGATTTAATTACGGATCGCTATGAAGGGCGTCCGGATGAATGGGAGCGTGCCAAGAAAATTTTTAACATCATCGCGGATACCGTAGAAAATGTGACTCCCTGGCTGGCTGACAGCGTGCTTGCCAATCAAAAGAATGGCGCAATCCTAGCTTATTCATCCTCCTGGAAATTATTATGGAGATTCATCAGCCAGCCTTTCTATAAGCGCAATTTGTTTGAAAGCTAAACCTGTACAAGTCCTTCCTACTCCCCCACTGTATGCAACAAAGCCATATTAGGCGGGCGCATGGAACCAACCGGGAATCCGCATACCAAGATTACCTGTTCCCCCGACTTTACACCAGTCTGCATGAGGGCTTCATCTACATATCCGATCATGGCCTCTAATGTATAAACAAAAGGGACCATTTGCGGATACACTCCCCAGAGAAAAGCCATTTTTCGACAGGTTTGCAAATCGGGTGTAAAAGCCATTATCCGTTTGGCGGGGCGGATTTTTGAAATCAACCAGGCCGTGCTGCCTCGAGAGGTAAAAACCGCTACTGCAGTCACATCACGGTCATTGGCCAGTTCATGAGCGGCACGCGCCATCGAAGCCGCGTCGCTATCACCCAACCCACCAACGGGTTCGAGTTCTGTACCCCATTCAGGAAAATGGGATTCTGCCTCCTCAATTACACGCGCCATCATCTTTACCGTTTCAACCGGGTATTGACCAGAAGCCGTTTCCGCAGACAGCATGACCGCGTCTGTCCCATCGAAAATTGCATTGGCCACATCAGAAGCTTCGGCACGTGTCGGCAATGGGTTCTGGATCATCGATTCCAGCATTTGTGTGGCTGTGATAACCAACTTACCACGAGCGCTGGCTTTGTGAATGATCAGTTTCTGCAAAACGGGCACGCGTTCCGGGGGCAACTCGACACCCAAATCGCCACGCGCCACCATCACACCATCTACAACGCCCAAAATTGCATCCAGATTTACGATGGCCTCCGGACGTTCGATTTTAGCAATCAACATCGGTGCGGGTGTTCCGTTCGCAAACTTCTCCATAGCTTCGCGCACCTTTGTTACATCCTCGGGCGTGCGGACGAATGATACTGCGACCGCATCCACGCCCTGAGCGACACCAAACGCCAGATCATCTTTATCTTTTGACGTATATCCGGAAATGCGCAATCGGACACCCGGCAGGTTGATTCCCTTATGGGAGGTCAATAACCCGCCGACCAGCACGTGTGCTTGCAAAACGCAATCCTTAATCGAATCCACTTCAAGTGTAAGACGTCCATCATCGAGCAGGAGCCGCTCCCCGGTCCGGACTGTTTCGAACAGTTCGCGGAAATCTACTGGAATAACCTGACCAAGCGAATCCGGCGCTTCGTCCCCTGACGCATAGAGGGTGATTCGTTGATCCTCGTATAGTTGCATCGGCGATGGCAAAGTTCCTATTCGAATTTTGGGTCCCTGTAAATCTTGAAGGATTCCGATGGTGGTATTGAGTCGCTCAGACAAGGCACGTATCGCAACGATTCGGGCTGCATGCTGTTCGTGTGTTCCATGAGAGAAGTTCAGGCGAGCAACATTGACACCTGCCTTTATCAGGCTCTCTAAAATCTTTTCATCATCACAGGCTGGCCCCAGGGTGGCAACAATTTTCGCTTTTCGTTTCATATTTTCTCTATAATTTCATCTTCTTTAATACCTTTACTTTCCGCTAACTGAAGGAGCGGATTAAGGGGCAATGGGCCCCCGAACATGGTAAGCTTGTTTTTGGCAAAACACAAAAACCATGAGGTGAGCCCATTACTGC
>JASFRG010000068.1:0-24121 GCA_050115035.1 Anaerolineales bacterium
ATGCCCAGAAAAATGCGTTCCATGGCAAGGTGATGCTGCCTGGCTCCACATTGCCCGCCAGCAAAAGGATGATTGCAATTGCAATGCCGGTGCCCCATACTGTGAGCTGTGTCAGGCTCAGCAACGTCATTCCCAATACTTTGCCTGCGACCAACTGGCTGGTTCTTATGGAGGTAATAATCATTTCCATGGCGCGCTGGTCTTTTTCCCGCACAACGGCTGCTCCCATCTGGCTGGAAGTGAACAAGAGCGCCAGAGCCATCAATATCGCCAGCCCAGCGGGTGTGGCAATACGTAGGATCAATGCCGGTCCTTCTTGCACACTTTCTCCGCTTTCCAGGGATACAAACGTCCGATTTTTGGGATCATTCAGACGCTTCAGGATCCATTCTGGAGCACCTGGCAGCATGGCCTGTCGCATGAAGGTTTGCAGCCCCTGCGTTAAGGATGCGTTGGGGGCTTCTTCCGCGTAGTAGTGCGTTTGCTCCCCTTCATAATATCCGGCAGGGATGACCAGGTATCCGCCGATCTCTCCTTGCTGATATGCCTCTTGTGCTTGAGCAGGTTCATCAAATGCTCTCAACACCAGGGTTTGCTCGTCCACCGTAACTGCCTCCACAGAGGCCAATTGTCCCGTCTGATCAATGTATCCAACTACCGGAAGTTCATCTCCAAACCCTTGTGTGAAGAAAGGCACCGCGCCTGCGAGCACCATCAGCACGGGAATTCCCAAAGTCAGCATCAGGAATGTCCCGGAACGGACGCGTTGCTTATACGTTGACCATGCGATCAACCAGATTTTCCTCATGCGCTCTCTCCTTCGTCCACTTCGCGCCCGACAACCTGCACAAAGATCTCATCGAGGGAAGCGTGTACACGTTCAAAGCGCTCAACGGTAACATCCGGCTTCTTGACCAGATCTTCCAGGATGCGTTCCGGTCGCACGCCTTCTTTCAGCAACAAGCGGTAAGAGCCATCCTGCATGGAAATGTTCTCCACACCGTCCAACTGTCCGATCTCACCTTCCAGATTCACCTCGACCGCGTTGCCAGCAAATTGCGCCCGGATCTCATTCAGGGAACCGTACAGCATCTGTTGGCCGTGATCGATCAGCAGAATGCGCTCGCACATCTCCTCAACCCGCTGCATCTGATGGGTGCTCATGATAATGGCCGCCCCCCGCTCCTGCATACGATGCAGCAATTTCTTGATGATGCGCGTATTGACCGGATCCAACCCGGAAAAGGGCTCATCCACGATGATCAAGTCCGGTTCATGCATGGTGGCAGCCACGAACTGAGCTTTTTGGCCCATCCCACGGCTCAGAGCCTCGATCTTTCGCTCTCGGAAGTCCCAGAGTTCCACTTCTTTCAAATAGTCTTCAGCCCTGTTTGTAGCGGTTTGCCGGGACAGACCCTTTAATTGGCCCAGGAAGACCAGGGTATCCAGAAGTTTCATATCTTCATACAGTCCACGCTCTTCCGGCAGGTAACCGATTCTGGCTTTTTTCTCTTCGGACATCAGCCCGCCCAAAACGCTGATTTCCCCGTCATCTGGTTTGATGATGTCTAATATCATGCGGATAGAAGTGGTTTTACCGGCCCCATTCGGGCCAAGCAGTCCGAAGATCTCGCCGGATCTAACTTCAAATGACAAGTTATTGACAGCCTCAACCGAGGCGTAGCTTTTCGAAAGGTCTTTTACTTGCAGAGCAAAATTTGCATTTGGCATTCAACTTATCCTTTGTAATATTGGGTACAAAATCTATAACCCTTTTCATGGGTGGTTTATGGGACAGACCATTTGAACACAAATATGGCTACCAGGATTCCCACACTGATCAGCAACCCCAGCAATCCTTTTTCAACCGGCATATTCAGGCTTCCATCCCAGAAGGTCAAAATTGTGATACTGGAAATGACAGAAGCGAATATGAGTCCCCAGCGCGACCACTCCTGGTTTGCAATCAATCCTATCGCGGCAACAACAAAAACAATCGCAGATAAAGTATACATAAAGGTTGCCAGGAAATGGGTGACTTGATCGCCCAGCTGTTTTGTAAGTAGCCATGAATTTCCCGTCCAGCCCATATCAGATTGGAACGCAACCCAACCCTGACTCAAAGTCACATACCACATATAAACGAAACCATGCAAAAGGATGAAAATCCCAATAAAAATGTTCATAGACACTTATCTCCTTTTTGATATTGCAAAACACCGGATATCATTATCCTTGCATCCCCAGTTTAATAGGTAATTCCCTTAACCACACCCGGTATTCGAGGAGATAAGTTCCTATACAAATGGATGGACTTCTCCCTGGTCAGTTGGATAGGTCAACCGCAGCAAAAGTAATGTGTCATTGTTATCACGATAGCATATCGGTCGAGTTCAGACTATATACCGTTATCCTCAGATGAGATACAACTTTAGGTACATTCGGGTTGAACTTACCGTTCAGCACCCACCTTTGCGTAGATCGCTGTTTATCTTTACAACATTTCGGGAGGTTTCCCGTATAATTTAACAATAACAATTCATACAAAGGAGTTACACTTGCCCATTTGGCTCGAAACTACAATAATCGTCCTTACCGTGCTGACCATGCTATTCGGTTTACTCGGACTCATCATTCCCATATTTCCAGGCAATGTGGTCATGTGGCTGGCTGCACTGGTCTATGGACTTGTCTTTGGCTTCGGCAGGCTGGGTGGAATCATTTTCACGATTATTACCATCTTGATGCTGGTAGCCGTTGCAGCGGACAACGTTCTAATGGGCACAAAGGCTCGTGAAAAAGGCGCGGATTGGGGCTCCATCATCCTTGCATTGATCGCAGGAGTTGTTGGAACGATGATATTCCCCCCGATTGGCGGGATCATTGCCGCACCATTGGCGTTGTATCTGGCAGAACTTCAACGTCGCAGAAATGCGGATGAAGCTATGAAAGTGGTCAAGGCACTGTTAACCGGTTGGGGATTGGCCTTTATTGTGCGCTTTGGGCTCGGGGTGGTGATGTTCGGCTTGTGGGGAATCTGGGCGTATTTCAGTTAAGGGATTTACCGCGATACCCGTTCCGGGCACTTATAGGCGAAGAAATGAAGATTGTAAAAAAGAGCGAAGGATTTACCTTCGCTTCATAATTTTTCTTCGCGCCCTTCGCATCTTCGCGATAAAAACTTTTCAGACCACCCATTCCAAATCAGCCATCACATCCGGGACAGCTTCCAGCACATCGCCAGCCAGAACCGAGGCTGTCGAACCAAGCGCATCGGCAGCGAACAACCCAGCCTGCGCATGGATCCAGGCTCCAGTCACAGCAGCATCATAGGCATCCAAACCCTGTGCGCGCAGCCCAACGATCAAACCAGCCAGCACGTCACCTGTCCCGGCATGCGCCAGTGCAGGCGAAGCCACAGGGATCACGGTTGCATTTCCATCCGGTGCAGCAACGATCGTAAAGGCACCTTTCAACACCACTACATGTCCCCACTCTTTGGCATATTTTGTCGCAACACCCATGCGGTCATTTTGGATTTTGTCGGTGGACAGACCAGTCAGCACAGCCATCTCCCCCGGATGCGGCGTCAGGACCGTTAGCGCCGGGAGCAATTTATACCAATCTTCGATCTTCGTCAGCAGTTTCAATCCGTCGGCGTCGATGATCATCGGGGGCAATTCGGTGGCAGAATTTTCTTCTTTATCGGTTTCCTGCTCTTGTATAAAACCGATCCGTCCGGATGACTTTTTGGGGTCGGCTTCACGTTTCAGTAAATCCTTCAAAAAATCCTGGGTGGTATCTTTCATCCCAAAACCGGGTCCAAGCAATAAGGCTGTGGCGCGCTCGAAGTTTTCCATCAACGGTTTGACAGCCTCTCGGGAGATTGATCCTCGCTCATGTGGCAAAAGAGACCAGGTTGCTTCCGGGAACTGACCGGCCAGTGTGCTGTGCAACATGGACGGAATTCCAATCGTCACCAACCCGGTACCTACGCGATACGCGGCCTTCCCGGACAACAAAGCTACTCCCGTGTAATTGGCCGAGCCAGCTGCGATCAGAGCCGTACCAAAGGTGCCCTTATGCGCCTCTAACGGACGATCCGGCAGCAACCCCCAGACCAACATCTCATCCGCTACTTCGGTTTTTACTTTTTCCAACGCAGGCAAATCATCTGGCAAGCCAATATCGACAACCTGTAAATCGCCTATATACTCGTATGCAGGTAGTTTCAAAAGGCCCTGCTTGACAGCCGCCATCGTGACCGTCAAATCCGCTGGGATGCACTCGTCCGCAGCTTCTCCCGTATCGCTGTCAACTCCAGTGGGACAATCCACCGCTATGATATAGGGCGGCTCATCCAACACATCCAAAATTTCATTGACAGCGACCAACAACTTGGAGACTTCTTTTTTGAGTGGTAATTTGATACCTGTACCTAATACCCCATCCAGCAACAATTCTGATGTTTCGATGAATGTCGCTAGCGCATCGTATTTATCATCTTTCTCCGAGTAATAAATCTCGCCACCCGCCTCTTCTAGGCGCTTGACATATTCATCCGACTTGCGTTTGATCAGGTAAGCGCGCGTTTTCCAGCCGTTATTGGCCAAATATTCCAATGCCACTAACGTATCCCCACCGTTATTGCCCGGGCCAACCAGACCAAAAGCTTCCAGGTCTTCAATACCTTCAAATAATTCCAGAATGGCATCCGCCAGGCCTCTCCCGGCATTTTCCATCATCTCATCATAGGATAGACCGTTTTTATCGGCTTCTTTTTCGATCGCCAGCATCTCAGGGACAGTAACCAGTTTCATGCGAAACTCCTCCACGTTTGTAAATCAAATTCGTTTTCACATAGTAACGGTAGTATCGACCTAAGTCGTTTGTTTCAGGCAAAAGCGACTGAAGTCGCTACTACTATTCCTTGATTGTAACAAGCTTGTGTAAGAGGAAGGTATGAAATTCAATTTCGAGATTGAACCGCGAAGAAACGAAGAGCGCAATGCCTTTTACATTTTGTCTTCGTGAACTCGGCACACCTGCGTTCGGAGCAAATGTAGCCTTCTTTGAGGCAAAAATTTACCCCCACAAATCTACTGCGACATCCTCTAGACCTAGAGACTCAAGTTTTTCTCGCGTCGGGCGGCCTGTACCTAGGTCCCAACCGCGAGCGGTGTAATAAGCTTTGATCATCTCATCGAAGGGAATCACATAGCCTTCCGCGCCGCCTTCCTGGTAGGGTTCCAGCAGGGCTTTGGGTAGTTTGTCATTTTCGCGCGTCAGTCCCATCCGGTTGTTGATAGCTCGTTTCAGGTTCCAGCCGCGCTCGCCGCAGCGCATCATTTCATCCACATCCCAGTCCAGGCCGCAGGCGGCATTGATCAAATCCACCTGGGTTTGGGGAGAGACATTTGCAAAGATACACATCACTAACGCGTTGTAGACCGTGCGCCAGTCCTGGTGGCGGGCTACGTTAGCAGCTTTCTCCGCACCAGCGTGCCGTGAAAAATACTCGATCCCGGCTTCCTCGTTCGTATTGCCCCAATCCACCATGAAATAATCGGACTGGTTGTGGCAGGCGCCGCGCGGACTGGTCGCGTACGAAAGCGCCATCCCCGAGACACCGCGCGGATCATGATAAGCCACTTCCAAACCATTGACCTGCACGGCTTCTTCTTCCACATCAAAGTAACGCCCCAGGAAACGCGATCCGTGCGCCAGCACTTCACCAATGCCTTCGTGTTGGGCTGTTAGATGGATCAACTTCTCGATGACCTCTACATCCCCCCACTTCAATTCCAGACCACCAGTATCTCTGAGTGTAATGTTACCCTGCTCGAACAAATGAAAAGCCAGGCCGATAGTATTACCCATGCTGATGGTGTCCATGCCGTAGCGATCACACAGCTCACCCAGGCGGGTGATGGCAGCCAAATCGTCCACCAGCAGGTTCGGCCCAAAGGACGCAATCGTTTCGTATTCCGGTCCTTTGCGGCGCAGGCCATCATCCAAAGTCACCACCCGCCCGCATGCGATCACGCAGGCATGACAGGCGCTGGTTCCGCTCAGGATGCTCTCCGCCATATGCGCGCCGGAGACGTTGTCAACATTCGCGAAACTGCCCTGATGATAATACTTGCTGGGCAATGCACCCAGATACTCCGAATAATTAGCCGCGCTGGAGGTCCCCAGCTCGTGCATGACCTGCGTTTGGTTATCCTTTTTCAAGGCGCGATTGGAAGCCGAACGCACACCCGCATAAACGCCCGAACGCGCCAGCGGCAGTGTGCTCTTTTTCCCATAGACAGCCACCGCTTTTAGATTCTTGGAACCCATGACAGCGCCCATTCCCGTACGCCCGGCAGTGCGCCCGTGGTCACAGAAGATGCCCGCAAAATGGACACCTCGTTCCCCTGCCTGACCAATCGTTGCAATGCGAGCGCCCTTACGACCGACTTCCTCTCGAATGAGCGTTTGCGTTTCATATGTGTCCTGCCCCCATAGATGCGCAGCTTTCCTGACTTCAAGCCTGCCCTCGTTAATCCACAGATAAATCGGCTCCAGAGCCCTGCCCGTGATCCATAAACCATCATAGCCAGCGAAGCGCAGCTCGGGACCCCAGAATCCGCCGATGTGAGATTCTGCCCATAAACAGGTAGCAGGGCCTTTTCCGCAGATGACGAAGCGCCCGACCGTGGGGCCGGTGGTCCCTGTCAGTGGTCCGTTCATGAAGAGCAGCGGAGCCTCCGGCGATAATGGGTCCAATTCCGGGGTTAGCGAATCGTAAAGCAAACGCGCAGCCAGTGAGGCCCCGCCGAGGAGTGCCCTTTCCCAGTCTTCAGGGATGCGATATTCTTCAGTTTTTCCGGTGGTCAGATCGACTTTGAGAATTGGCTGCATTGCAATGAAAAGCTACAAAATTTCAGACGTGACTTCTCGCGCGCAACGCACAAAATCCAGCACAGTGGGCACGTTACGCATCATATATCCCAGGCTGCCCTTCACTTTCAATTTATTGGTCATCATGGCTGTCATCGGGTCCAGTTTCCCTGTCAGCACTGCGGTGATATTGTTGTATTTGGCAGTTAACTTAAAGACCGGTTCTGGATATTTCTCAGGCTCGGGATTATAGTCCACCGCGCGACATGTGCCATGCCACAAATCAAGGTAAAAGGTAAGCTGTTGCTCTAAATTCCCGTCAGGCTCGATGACAAAAAAGAGATCGCCCTCCCACTTTTTGGCAACCTGGGCATACTTTTCATCGGTATTTAATTTTTCTTTCAAACCACCCAACCATTCTGCTGATGGAAATTGAGCGCTCACTTCTACCTCCAGACACGTAGTTAATGATCGAATTTTACCATTCCGTATGATAAACAATGCGAAAAAAAACTATTTAAAGGACTTGCAAGAAACGTGAAAATAGTCTATTCTTAAATTTGGTATTGTGAAAAAAGGCTCTGAAAGGAGGCTACCCCATCACCATTGACAAAATACCCCTGAGAAACACTTTGCGCCTAATAAACCCAAACTTTACCCGGAGGAGAATATGAAAAAAACAATCATGACCGTCAGCCTGATGGCTGTTGTCGCGCTTATCCTTACTGCCTGTGGCGGCGGAGGATCTACTGCCGACAACTTGCTGGATGACATCAATAATCGTGGCTACATTCTGGTATCAACCGATCCGAACTACGAGCCGCAATCGTTCTTGAATACAGAGGGCAGCCGTCCGTCTGATACGAAGTGCCCGGGCGATGCTCTGACAACCGCCGAAATGCAAGGCTTCGATGTAGACGTAGCCAAAGCTATTGGTGATGCCCTGGGCGTGGAAACCTGCTTTGCTACCCCGAACTGGGATGTTATCACCGCCGGCAACTGGGCTGACAAGTGGGACGTCAGCGTTGGTTCCATGACGATCACAACCGCGCGCCAGCAGGTACTAGACTTCTCTGAGCCCTATTACTACACCCCGGCAGTTTTCGCTGTCTCTGCCGATTCTGAATTCTCTTCGATCGACGACCTGGCTGGCCAGGCAGTTTGCGCGGGTGTCTCAACAACTTATGAGACCTGGTTGAACCAGGGCGATTTGGGTTTGCCCGAATCCTCGATTTACAGGCAACCCCCGGCAGACATTACGGTTGTTCCGTTGGAAACTGACCAGGAATGTGCACAGGCACTGGCCGCTGGCCGCACAGACTTCGCCGCCTACGTGACTTCCCAGACAGTTGTGAACGCTAACGTTGACGCGGGATTGCCCGTCAGGCAATTGGGCACGGCCGTCTTCTCCGAAGACCTGGCACCTGCATATGACAAATCGTCCACACTTCCCACAGACTCCTTGCGATCTGAAATTGACAGCATCATCACTAACATGCACAATGATGGTACGCTTTCCGAGCTATCTTTGATATGGTTCGGCGAAGATATCACCATGGATCCTACCCAGTAAGCTTTTCCTGATTATTTGGAGGCGGTGCACTTGTGCCGCCTCCAAAGCATATTTTTTCAATAGTTGAGGAGGAGCAATGGAGACCACAAAACCAGAAAAGGGGCTTGCAGACCAGCTTTACGAGGCCGCGCAGCGTAAAAAACGCGCCTTCAGGACAAACGTTGCGATATCCTGGATCGCTCTGCTATTGATATTGCTGTATCTTTTCAGCGGCGCATCATTTTCGATCGGGGGAGTACAACTTAAAACAATTAAGCTCGACGGTGATTTTATTCGAGAAAATTTAGCCTTTGTCGCCAGTGGCGCAGGTGTAACAATTGGTATCTCCTTGCTTTCGATACTGCTAGCTATGATCCTGGCACTTATGGCTGCCTTGGGGCGCCTTTCCAGTTTTCCTCCAGTCTATGCATTGAGCACCTTTTACGTATCACTTATTCGCGGTACGCCCCTTTATCTGCAAATCTTTTTTTTCTTTTTAGCTTTGCCACAACTTGGAATTATCCTGCCCGGCTTATGGGCTGGCGTTCTGGCGTTGGGACTCAACTATGGTGCTTATGAGAGTGAGGTCTTTCGAGCCGCATTGAGTTCCGTTGGCAGGGGACAGCGCGAAGCGGCTATGGCCATCGGCATGACGAATGGGCAAATGATGCGACGTGTCGTTCTTCCCCAGGCACTGCGTTTTGCCCTCCCACCCATGGGTAATGACTATATCGCAATGCTCAAGGATTCGGCGCTGGTGGCCGCGACCGGATTTGTCCACGAACTGATGTGGCGCGCAACCAAGGTCGGCCGGGCCACTTTCCACAACCTGGAAGCCTTGATTATGGCGGCAATTTTCTACTGGCTCATGACACTGGTATTCAGTTCCATCCAGGCGCGCATCGAGGCTCGTTTGGCAAGAGGAGACCGCTAACATGTCCGACATAGTCAGAATCTCCAATTTGGATAAATACTTTGGCCGCTTGCATGTATTGCGCAACATATCCCTGGATGTGAAGCGTAGTGAAGTGATCTGCATTATTGGTCGCAGTGGTTCCGGCAAAAGCACGCTCTTACGCTGCATCAATTTTCTGGAGGAACCCTCCGCTGGAAAGATAGAAGTTGAAGGCCTGGTGGCTAAGGCAGGCGGGAAGGGAAAAGAACATCGCGATTTGGTACACGCCATCCGTCTCAAAACGGGCATGGTCTTTCAAGAGTTCAACCTATTTCCTCACATGTCTGTTCTGAATAACGTCACAGAAGGCCCCGTGACGGTTAAAAGGGTGGATAAAAAGAAGGCCATCGAAGTTGCAGAGATGAACCTCGACCGCGTCGGTCTGCTCGACAAAAAGAACGAATTCCCAAACCGGCTCTCCGGCGGGCAAAAACAACGCGTTGCCATCGCCCGCGCTTTAGCGATGGAACCGCGTGTGATGCTCTTCGATGAGCCCACGTCCGCGCTCGACCCCGAACTGATTGGCGAAGTGCTGACCGTGATGAAGAAGGTCGCCAAAGAGGGCATGACCATGCTGGTGGTCACCCATGAGATGGGGTTTGCGCGCGACGTCGCCGATCGTGTAGTTGTGCTGGGTGAGGGCAATATTGTTGAACAGGGCAAACCAGCCGACATTTTCTCCAACCCGCAACACAATCAGACCAAAGCCTTGATCGACCGCTACCGTTCCGCTGAAAGATAACAACTCTTTTAAACATAAAAAGTCCCGCCATTTGACGGGGCTTTTTACATCGTTGGAGAATTTTGCTTCCAATAATTTCATAAAAAGGGATCCCCGTCTTTCGACGGGGGAGTACGCTGGGAGGTATTTGAACCATCATGCCTTGCGGCACGTGGCCCTCAACCACGCCTGTCTGCCAAATCCAGCACCAGCGCCCATATATGGCCGTGATACCGTCATTTCTCACAAGAAAGGCTGTATCTATGGCATCCAAAAAAAAACAACTATCACAAATTGGAAACTTGGCTCGGTCGAATTACAGGACGCATATACTGACTTTATCCTATCCCGCCAGGCTGCTTTATACACCGAAGAAACAATTAAATATTACCGCTATTCCTGCGGGCCGTTCGTCAAATGGTTGGAAGGTCAGGGCATCATGCGCCCGGACGAAATTAACGCCCGGCACGTCCGCGCCTATCTTGCAGAATTGGCAGTCAAGAACTCAGATCGTACCGTATTCGATAGGGCTAGCGCAATTAGGACGATGGTCAGGTTTTGGCACGCTGAAAACTACATACCCCAGCCAGTCAAGTTTGCCATGCCTAAGGTAGAAAAGAAAAGACTGCTTTCACTGGACGCGGACAACCTTAAACGTGTACTAAGCGCGTGTGATAACCCAAGAGACAAAGCCCTTGCTATGCTCATGGCCGATAGTGGCGCGCGCCGCCAGGAAACAATTAACTTGAATTGGGGTGACGTGGATATAAAAAGCGGGTTGGTGAGGATCCAACGGGGAAAGGGCGGCAAGGCTCGATCTGTAGTGATAGGCGTTACCGTTCGCCGGGCCTTGCTGTGCTATCGCCGGTTGGTAGATCATGGCAATAACGATCCATTATTCCAGACAAGGTACGGGGGACGCTTCACAGGGAAAGGCTTCCGGGAGATATTTGTCAGGCTGTCTGATAAGTCCGGTGTACACGTGACGGCTCATTCATTGCGTAGGACTTTCGCTATTCTGTCCCTACGTGCTGGGATGTCACCCTTACACCTTCAAGCACTTCTCGGCCATGCTGGGCTTGAGATGGTCAGGCACTACGCCCAAATGTTAAATGATGACTTGCTACAACCACACAAAAGCGCCTCCCCAGTCGATCACTTGGGGAGGTTGTGAAAAGATAGTGTGCTTTACCACCCCACAAATATTGAATTTGCTAAAATAATGACAATATAAAAACTTATTCCACAGAAAACTACTCCTACAAAACCAATAATTAACCCCTCTAATAGTTTATTAGGGTTGACTACGTGCCTTCTTCGTACTTTATGTCTTCTCTGTTTTATATGCTTTGCTTCAGCTTCTGGCGTTGGTGTATAACCCTGATCGGGGTTTTCAAACCATTCTGAAAATTTATTATCCAATATTGAATATTGTTCATCTTTTTTCATACGAATGTATTGTAGACAATTTTAATGGCAAATACAAGAATTGTTTACCATCTCTCTGGTCGATCATTGGGGGGCTGCAGAAGAAGTTACAGATAAAACATGATAAGCGGTACAGGTCTAATGTCTTAGAAAGTAACGCTATAAGGGCTCATCGTCATGACAACGAGCATAACTAAGCGCCATGATATGGAAAGGCGCTATTCAAAAAGCTTGATTTCTCAAAGGAATATTTTATGTTACATTCAGCCAGCTATTGAAAAACGCCATATATTCGAGTAAAATATTTTTTAGTTCCACATATACATATATAGGTTCATTCCACAAGTCTATATAACTTCGGTGATAATGCCCCTTGTCGGGGAGATGATACAAGGTACTAGACTTCAAATGAGAAGCCATCTCGAAACTGAAAACCATAATCAATATTTGGATGATCACAGCATTGAGGATCAGGAAGAAATTCTTCCCAAGATTGCTGAAATTTATGAAAATTCTGATCCGTATGTAATCTCATTTGTTTGTTTACTTGTTCCTCGTTTTGAAGATCACACACTCATTGGAGATTTATCTGATAACCTCCACATTTGGATGAAAGATATTTGTATATCTTTTGGATGGAACCTGAAGTTTATAGAAATATCACCAAACTACCTACATTGGATACAGACCGTCAAAATAAATTCGTCCCCAGTAGAATGTATGAAAATTGTTCGTCGCACTACTTCAAAAAAAATTTTTGATGAGTTTCCAAGATTTTCAACACAGAACATGTCTAAAAAATTTTGGGCACCATATTATTTTGTTGGTATTGGGGAAGTCCCGTATTCAAAGTCTTCAATTCAATCTTTTATTTACCAAATTCGCTCAGAACAAGGGATCTATTGAGTTAGATTATATTTTGTCAAGCTCCACATTTTTTGTGTCACTTGGAAGTTTAATAAATCAGATAATGCAATAGTTTAGACTGATAGCATAATGAATTAAAGTGGGGAGGAACAAATAATCGTAATGGTTTACAAAAATTGCGGTTATTTTTTCAATTTTTTAACAATATCAATAATAGTATATCCAGCACGCCGATATATCTCTACTAGTGCCGTTAGGTTGGTAAATACTGAACTCTGCTCCTCATCACTGGTGTTTTTTTCCCATGATGGATCAACCCGATATCGCACTTCTTTGTCTTCGTCATCCACCTCCAGCCAGGCACCCATGTGGGGAAATTTCTTCTTTTTGTTCAAGTTTTTCTCACCTTTTGTATTGTACTGTCATACATCGAAATTTAAAGAAGTTACTTTAACAGTATCTATTCAGGCTTAAATATGGTTAGAAATTTCTTCAAACCACCATATATGGCGGTTAATTTGATTGAGAACTACACAAAGGTTTAGAACTGCACAAATTTTCATCAGGAAGCCTGCCCATATATGGGTGAAATGCATATTTTTACACGAAAACATCTGCATCTATGGCTGAATAGTTACCTTTAACAATACAACCATACCTTTCAAGATACTGCAATGCCCCTTGGGAACCAAATCTGTCCACCTTTTATAAAATGATCTTGTAACCTCATCATTAGCAGTTTTTCCTGCTTGCCCAATCTCCCAGAAGGAGGAACACCTCATAGCAAAACTACCCCTTCTCGGGGGTAGTCTGTTTAAGCAAGTCTCCCCGGTCGATCATTAGGGGAGACTGCGGAAGGGGTGACACTCTATTCTTCCAGCTAATATGCTAGGGATAATTTTAAGTGGATGTGATACTAAAAAGGTATAGGATCAGGATCATCCACGCCAGGCTTTCAGGAAGTATCTCACGGCATATACAAGTACCGCGTGTGGCATCCAGTCCAGCTCGTCGGCTATTTCGTCCACTTCCTGCCATTCACTGATCTTTGGGCCAACTCCACGCGGCTTGACTTTATCGTTCGGGTCTTTTTTGGCCATAGTAAAATAGGTACTTAGCTTTAACTCTTGCAGACGGTATCAAAGGTGAAAAGTGCGCTGGGAGGGATTTGAACCCTCACGCCTTGCGGCACGTGGCCCTCAACCACGCCTGTCTGCCAATTCCAGCACCAGCGCGGGCAGGTCGTATTATAATCGGCTTACCTCGAATGTCAAGCGAACATTCAAATTCGTCGGGACTGGCATCCGACAAGAAAAATATTCAAAATACTCAGGAGTATTAATGACCCGTATCGTTGTAGACGCCATGGGCAGTGATGACCATCCAGGGCCAGATGTAGAAGGTGCTGTGATGGCTGCTCGTGAATATGGCGTAGAAATCACTTTGGTGGGAGACGAATCAATTCTCAAGCCCGCGCTTGCTTCCGCCAATCCTGGGAATCTACCCGTGAGCATCCTCCATGCTCCCGAAACCCTGACGATGGAAGATAAGGGCATGAAGCTAGTCCTCAAAGCCCGACGTCCAACCTCCCAGAACTCGATGGCGATGGGTATTGATCTGGTCAAAAATGGTGAAGCGGATGCCTTCGTTACAGCCGGCAATACCGGTGCCGCTATGGTAACTGCTTATTTCCGCCTGGGTACAATTCCCGGCGTGGACCTACCCGCTTTGGCGCCCGTCTTTCCCACAGCCACAGGCACATGTGTAGTGCTAGATGTTGGCGCTAATCCGGATGTCAAGCCCGAGAATCTGCTTCAATTTGGTATCATGGGAAGCATCTATGCACAAAAAGTTCGCGGCATAGAAAACCCTAAATTAGGCTTATTGTCCAATGGTGAGGAGGAAGGCAAGGGTAACAATCTCGTCAAAGAAACCACGCCATTGCTCAAGGAATCCGGGCTAAACTTTTATGGCAATGTGGAAGGCAAGGAGGTCATCGGCGGGAAGGTTGATGTAGCTGTAACAGACGGTTTTTCTGGCAATGTAATGCTAAAAACGGCAGAGGCAGTGGCCAAGTTGATTATTGACAAGATCAAGGAAGCTATCAAAGGTGGAGGGCCGCTGGCCATGCTGGGCGGGTTGCTGGTCAAACCTGCGCTGGGCAGCATAAAAAAAATCCTTGACCCCGCCGAGCATGGTGCAGCGCCGCTGTTAGGTGTCAACGGGTTGGTCTTCATTGGTCACGGTAGCTCGGATGCAATCGCGATCAAGAACGCTATCCGGGTGGCAAAAGAGGCCGCAGAGGCAAAAGTCATCGGGTCACTAAAATCCGCTATTGAGGAAAGTTTGAAATAATCACATGAAAATCATCAAAAACGAAAAACTTATTAATCGTAATGCAAAAATTGGGCAATATACTAGCCTGGGAGCGTTGGTCGTGTTAGGCATAGGTATGTACATTTCATTCACGCAGCCAGAGTTATTTGTATGGGCTTTAGTTGCGCTGTTGATTGGCTTCACGCTGACACAGATCGGCATGTACTTCGGCAACCGCTGGGGACGCTCCCCGCGTCCCGACGAAAAGTTGGATACCGGGCTCAAAGGACTGACGAAGGATTACAGTATCTATCATTGGACTACACCTGTTGCACACTTATTGGCAGGTCCGGCGGGCATTTGGGTGCTGATTCCATATCATCAACGGGGGCAGGTCACATACAAGAAGAACCGTTGGAGGATGTCTGGGGGCGGATTTTTGCAAAACTATATGCGTCTGTTTGGACAAGAGGGGATCGGTCGTCCAGATCTGGAAGCTGAGTCTGAAATCGAATCTATAAAAAAGGCACTCGCCAAGGAGTTGGGGGATGATGAAATTCCAAAAATTAATGCTGCCCTGGTATTCACAAACGAAGAGGCCGAGATCGAAGTCGAAGATGCCCCTATGCCTGCGATACCAATTAAGAAACTGAAAGATTTTGTGCGCAATAAGGCTAAGGAAAAGCCCATCACCCCGCAAGAGCTTGAAAAGGTAAAGGCTGCATTACCGGAATAAATCCAACAAAAAAGGCGCTCGCAAATGAGCGCCTTTTTTGCCAAAGATACCCCCTGTGTCCTTTATGATTTTTTGGCTTGCTCCCCAGTAGCAAGCTAATAAATCCTTCCACACCACTGTAACAAAATAAAAATTTATTTGTATTAGGAAAATCTAAGAAATTCTTAGCTTCATCTTTTTCAATAAAAGTTCCGCTTAAATCAATAAGGTGCCCATTTTAAGTACCCTTTTTTGGTTGAGCGTGAGCTTTAGTGAGTTAGTTCAATAGATTGAGGGGTCAAGACATCATAATTCTCAGAATCGTTATATCTGATATCCATAGCTGATGTTCCACTAATATCCACAGTATAACCAACAACCTGGCAGTGAAAACCATCAGCACCTCCTGTCCCATTGATTTGTATTGGAGAAGCAGGCGCTAAAATCGTCCCGGCAAACTTCGAATCATCATTGCCGTTTATTTTAATAACACTGGAATTGGTAATCGGTAAATAAAGTAACAGACCTTTAAAGGGTCCGCTCTCTGGTGCATCTAACTGAATTGTGGCACCGCCATTCCAAGTTACTCCCCCACTCTCCATCGATATCACTACATCATGACCAATCAACACATCACTTGCATTTAGCTTGAAATCACCATTCACACAATATACGCCAGATTCGAGGTTGGTAACACTACTGGGAGGGAACGTTCCAGACCAATTGCCGGGCGACATAGTATCACCATCGACCGCGGCATTTACTTCGTTACCGTCATCATCCTTACAAGCAATATTTGGAAGAACTATGTGGGTAGGCGGATAAGGATAAGCCTGGGCACCTGTGATAATTGAAGGTACATCTAATGCACCTTCGTCATAAACTATTCCCCCAACAGAGGTTAATGATGGGGCAACCAAAGCCGCAGCTGAACTATGATTGAAAAATGCTGCATCAGGACAATCTGAGTTAACGAATAATCCGCCACCCGTAAGGGTTGTGTCAGCATTCCCTTGATATATTATAGCCTTGCATGCCTCGGGAGCGAGACCAACCACCGCATTTCCAAAAAACATCTCTGTGTATTCAGAAGGGTACACCCTGGCAACCGCTTCAACTGTATTGGTTAGCTGTTCAATACCTACAACCCTACCAAAAAGGGTGTCAATATGTGAAGTAATGATGACCTGCACATAATCAGGGTCTCCAGCATAGGGACTTGGTGCTTCGGGTAAATCTTCGGGGGGGTGATTCACTATGACATCGTTCGAAGTCTCATTGTCATCAAACCCATTGCTGGCCGCACGCGAATAACCAACCGATTTAAAGTCTCCTTCAGGGTTTTTTACATAGGCTAACGCAGCAGCCAACGAGGCTGTATCAGCCGCATTTTGTGCTTGTCGACGGTCAGAATAAGCTCGACTGCCATCAATCGCTAATCCGGTAATGCCAACTAAACCAATAATAGCAACGGCAATAATAACTAGTACTTGACCACGTTCGGAAGAATGAGACTGTTTCATTTTTTATCCCTTTCAGCTGCCAGAACAAAGTGAAATATCTTCAGATTGCAAAATTGTGTCGGTCACACTCGCGTTCAACTTGATTTTTTGGGTACCTATAATCGCTCCGATGAACGGCATGGAAATCGGGTAATCATAGCTCACATTAACCGTAACCTCGCCACCCTCACAACCATCACCAGAGACAGTTACATCAATAATGACAGAAGAATCATCCGACAGATCAACAGGATTCGTTGAAGCACCCCGTACGCGAGATTTGATTCCGGCGTCATCACCCGGATTGATTGAACCGTACATAGCACCTTCCTGAGCTGCATCCTGCAAAGCAGCAAAGGAGAAATAAGCTATTGAAAAATCAACTGCTCCAGCCAGCAGGAGCATGATGACCGTCAGGCTCATCGCTAGTTCAACCAGGCTTTGTCCGCGCTCTCCTCGCCGTTGCTGGATAGGTTTGTTATATTCGGATACAGTTTTTGAAAGAGATTGAGTAGTTTTCATTTTTATTCATCCATTATGGCAAAGTATTGTGAAGCGGGCATCCATTTTCAACAAATGCGATCGTCATTAATTCAGTACCATCAACCTTGATATTTTTCTCGAAAAATAGCTTCAGGGCTGTGCTAGACCAGGGATCAATTGACTCATTTACAATAAACTCTGAAACGGTTATCGGCGAGCCAGTCAAAAAATCATCCCAGATTAGAGTGCCACCGCTATAGATTGCAGTCAGTCCCTGCCCAGTGGGAGATATAGCGTTGTAGAATATCGATATGCTTGAAATGGTAATTGGGTAATTGCTATCATTATTTACGGTCAGCAACATCTTATTTTGTGTTACAGAAAGTCCGTCGTGACTGACATAACATTCAATCGGAGTGGCCGTCGGGGATGGGGTAAAGGTGGGTGTTCCGGTTGCAGTTGGAGTACCCGTATTGGTAGGCGTATTAGTAATGGTAGGTGTATTCGTGATAGTAGGCGTATTTGAGGGAGTCGGTGAATACTGAGGTGTCGGCGTGGCCGTCGGAGTATCCGTGGGGGTAGGAGTGGGCGGAGGTGTGTTAGAAGCAGTGGGTGTTGGTGTAGGCAGATCATACGATTCTTCATCGCCATCATCACTTCCATCCCATGTCTCTTCCTCTGCTTCTTCATAAATGCTAATATCCCTGAGAATTGTCCGGGAACTTGACGATTTGATCGTCATGGGATCAAATGGCACTAACGGAACAATAGGCATGAATGTGGTTGAAACAGAAACCACTAACCTTTGACCATTTTGGATATCAACAGCATCACCAAGATAATCCTTCCCATTGCATGAATCAGTAATTGTTGTACCGGGTCCAGAGTCAAAATTAATATCGAATCCCGAATCGGGGAATTCACTCAGGAAACCAACCTTCTTGGCAGCAGCACGTATTCCGACACAATCTTTGTAACGAGGGTATCCGCTATCGCTTATACCTACTACCGCACCGTAACGAACAGCCTGGCGGGCAGCGGTTACTGCCGAAGAATAAATAAAAAGCAGGCGCCCAGCTTCTAACAACCCATAGACCACCAGGAGCAGGATTGGGATGACCAGAGCAAATTCTACAATGCTCTGAGCAGCATCTTTCTTATTATTTTCTGGCGAAAACTTTTTTGCTTTCATATACATATCTTCCTACAATTGGTTTCTCAAAAATCCGTTTTAATAAAATTCAAGCCTGGTGCAATTTACCAGGCTCGTCAAAATATCAGGAATTTGGCGGCCCGGCGATCATTACAGAGAACAGTTTTAGATCCGTGGCTTTGCGTCACCGGCTTTCACCGGTTTTGCCTTTTTCAATGAATGTAGATCGTTACACAATCATTAATAAAGATCAACTCTCGAACTTTCCGACCCCATGACGATAGGGGATACGTGAAGTTACGACTTTTCAAGCCTCCTAACAAAAATGGAAGGTGATAATAGGAGATTGCTCTTATTTTTGCGAGGAATACTCTCACTAATTATCAAGTGGAATCCAAATCCTGTCTGTCAGGAATCTTTGATTCAACATGCACAGATTTGATAGTTATATTATCAATTTGGGATCCGGAAGAAAACAGAATTTGTTTTCAAATTCGAATGCACACTTTATCAAACAAGCACCTTCAAAGTAAGCCTCTACATTCCGTTTCATGATACACTTGTTCTAATAAATTCCCACTTCAACAAATGGAACCTTATGACCTCATACGTAGCTCTTGATATCGAAACCACCGGCCTGGACGAGAAGCGCGACGTCATCATCGAGATCGGTGCAGTACGCTTCACCGAACGCCGCGTGGAAAATGAGTGGACCACACTCATCAATCCCGGACGGCAGATCCCCGAGTTCATCACCGGTCTGACCGGCATCGACAATCCGATGGTACGCCAGGCCCCAAACTTCCGCGACATCGCCCACGAACTGGAAGCTTTTGTTGGAGACGTGCCGGTCATCGGACACAATGTGCGCTTTGACCTGGGATTCCTGCAAAAAGGCGGTATCCTGCGTTACAACGAGGTCATCGATACCTATGAACTGGCTGCGGTACTGATGCCATCCGCGCCACGCTACAATCTGGGTTCGCTCGGAAGCCAACTGGGCGTGCTGCTGCCCGCCACCCACCGTGCCCTGGACGATGCCAAGGTTACGCAAGTAGTTTTCACCCGTCTGCTGGAGCGCGCGCGCGAATTGCCCATTGACCTGTTAGCCGAGTTTGTGCGCCTCTCGGAACCGCTGGATTGGGATGCGCGCTGGGTCTTCCAGCAGGTGCTGGGGGCGCGTGTCAAGGAACAGAAACAAGATAAAGGTCCAATAAGAAGCGGGCTGGAATTCCCCTATTTCCAGGCCAAACGCAACCGGGACAAGCATCCACCGCTCGACCAGGTTGATATGGATTCCGTCATCCCCCTGGATGAAGAAGAAGTGGCTTCCATCCTGGAATACGGTGGACCATTTTCGCAATATTTCGAATCTTTCGAGCAGCGCCCTGAGCAGGTGGAGATGCTGCGTACCGTGACCGAGGCGCTTTCGAGCAGCCGTCACATGATGGTAGAAGCCGGGACCGGCGTGGGCAAGTCGTTCGCGTATCTCGTCCCGGCGGCTTTGTTCGCGATGAACAACAATACGCGCGTAGTGGTCTCGACTAACACCATCAACCTGCAGGACCAGCTCATCAAGAAGGACATTCCCGACCTGAGCATGGCGTTGAACCTCGAGTTACGCGCAGCTGTGCTAAAGGGGCGCTCGAACTATCTGTGCCCGCGGCGCCTGCAATACGTGCGCGGTCGTTTTCCAAATAACACAACCGAGATGCGCGTGCTAGCCAAGGTATTGGTCTGGCTGCTCGAGAACCAATCAGGCGACCGCAATGAGATCAACCTGACCGGCCCATCCGAACGCGAGATGTGGACGCGCATGTCAGCTGAGGATGATGCCTGCGGGGGCGAAACTTGCGTCAAGAGCACCCGTGGGGCCTGCCCCTTCTACAAGGCGCGCCAGGCAGCCATCAGCGCGCACGTGCTGATCGTCAACCACGCGCTGCTGCTCTCCGACATCGCCTCCGGCAGTCACGTATTGCCTGCCTACGACTACCTGATCGTGGACGAAGCTCATCATCTCGAATCGGCCACAACCAACGCGCTCTCTTTTAAACTGAACGAGTTCGACCTGGGACGCATGCTCAAGGAGATCGGCGGGACGACTACGGGCGTGCTGGGCAGGATGTTGGGCGAGACGAACGAAGCGCTGCGCCCCTCGGACTTTGGCCTGCTCCAGCAAAAGGTCAACCGCGCCACCGACATGTCCATCCGTTTGGAAAATCTGAACCGTGAGTTCTTCCAGGTGCTGACCGAGTTCGTCAAATTCCAGCGCGAGGGCCAGCCGCCCAGCAATTATTCATGGCAGGCGCGTATCCTGCCCTCCACGCGCACACTGCCCGGCTGGGATGAGGTCGAGATGATCTGGGACCAGACCGGCGAATCCTTCCGCCTGCTATTGAAAAATCTGGAAGAGCTGTATCGGGAAATCACATCGCTCTACGCTGACGGGCTGGATTCGCTCGAAGATGTGATCAGTGATCTGGGGAACGTGTACAGGCGTATGGCGGAAGCTGAAGCAAACGTGACCGGGATGATCGAAAAACCCAACGCCGGGACAGTCTACTGGATCGAGGTCAACCCGCGTGGGGAACGTTTGTCACTCAATGCGGCGCCGTTGAGCGTGGGACCATTGATCGAGAAGCATCTCTGGCACCAAAAATCAAGCATCATCCTGACCTCTGCCACATTGACAGCGCACGGCTCGTTCGATTACATGCGCCGCACGCTGGGCGCTGAGATCGCCGACGAGTTGGCATTGGGCTCGCCTTTTGACTACGAGAGTTCCACGCTGCTCTATCTGCCCACCGATATCCCCGAACCCAACCAGCAGGGACATCAGGGCGCACTCAACCGCGCCTTGATCCAGACTGCCATCGCCACTGGTGGACGTATGCTGGTGTTGTTCACATCCTATGCAGCGCTCAAGCGCTCATCGAAAGGCATCACCGGGCCGCTGGCGCGCGAAGATATTTACGTTTTTGAACAAGGGGAAGGCGCTTCACCCAATACCTTATTGGAATCGTTCAAAACCACCGACCGGGCTGTGCTGCTAGGCACGCGCTCATTCTGGGAGGGCGTTGACGTGCCCGGCGAGGCGCTGCAAGTGGTGGTCATCACCAAGCTGCCTTTCGATGTACCGACTGACCCGCTCATCGCGTCGCGCTCGGAGATGTACGAGAACTCCTTTAACGAGTATTACCTGCCGGAGGCCATCCTGAAATTCCGCCAGGGATTCGGGCGCCTGATTCGCTCGCAGTCCGATCACGGCGTGGTCGCCATCCTGGACAAACGCGTGATGACCAAACAATACGGTCGGCTGTTCATCGATTCATTGCCGCGCTGTACGCTCAGGCAGGGTTCCTTGCGTGATTTGCCACGTCAGGCCGGGGAGTGGTTGGGGATGTAGTCTTTGTATCCCCACAAAGAGTGCAGTTTATTTTATGTACTTCAATTTAAATTCAGAATCCAATCGATTAACTCGTTTCGTAATCTCTGGCAATAAATTTCTTTACCGTTTTCATCTTCCTGGTAGTAGTATGGATCAATAGGACAAGATAACAACCAACACCCTGAAAGATCCAACCAAAAATTCTCATAAGCTATAGATGGGATAATATTTGAATACAACTTGAGAAGCAAAAGCAGATTGTCATATGAATTCAACCTGAGAGGATTATTCTTCCGTACCTTGTGCTGATGCGGTTGGCTCATGTCAAATTTCTGGACATCCAAGACAGTGGTCTCACGTGGACAAAGGCACGCAAGAATGTATATGCCTGTACTAACTGGATAATGATTCAATACGTGGAGGATATACGAAATAATGTACTTGTAATTTGTCATTGATTCTTAAACGAATATCAGGTAGGGAGGATTGCTCCTCCCCACCATAACCAGTTATACAGCTATGGGTATGGGATCATGAAGATGTCCCGCGTCTGGTCACCATCACTATCTGTGATGATCACCGAACCCCATTCCCCAGAGTCATATTCCAGCGAACTCACTTCCCATGTGCCTTCCACGCCAACCTCAATCCACATATCCGCCCCATTCACCCCAATGAACATCAATCCAGGGTCAGCAATTCCAGAGATCGTGATTGGACTGGCCAAAGCAAAGCCGGTGACCTGAAGATTGGCGACGATAAGCTCTTTGGTCCAGCGACCATCGGTCAAGGTAATGGTATCTCCAGCCTCAACGTCAACCTCCAAAAAAAAAATGAACCTCGGGGCCGTAATAGCTCCCAACATCGGGGACAGTTTGAGAGGCTGTCAGCACGCCATTGACGTAAACTTCGAGAGTCTGACCAGGTGTCCATTCTGCGGCGAAGACCTCGTTTTCTTCAGGCGTTACGTAGAAGTCGGGCGCCGGCGCACGGAATGTTTCCCGCACTTCATTCCCATCTTGATATTGCTGAATAATCGTCCACCATGATCCTGGCAAGAGTGCATCGAAGGTGGCACTCCACTTCCCTTCATTGTCGACCGACACCGGCATTCCATTATCGGCAATGAAGAATTCGCTGTTCCGATCGCCAACTCCATAAACTGTGTGGGCATCCAGATTGAACCCGGTGACTCGAAGAGAAGACACCACCATCATCTGTGTATATTGCCCATCGGTCATTGTAATGATATGACCCGCTTGCAAGTCGAAGTCATTTAACCAGAATTGGAGCCATTTGTCATTACCAACTACCTGGGTGTCCGAGTAATCTACTTCTACTCCGTTTGTTGGATCGTCAACGGTGACGGTGACATCAGCGCCTGGCTTCCAATCTGCCCCTTCGATCAGTTCGTATGCTGGATGTGCAAAGATCACGGGGACGGGAATCCACCAGTCTACCGCGGTACCGTTGCCAAACTCATCACGGACCTCTGCACGACCACCCATGTTTTCCACAAGGTTTAAACCCACCGATCCAAAATCAGCGAGCCAGGTGCCATTCTCCACCGGCAACTGCATGTCATAGCCATATTCGTGCACCCAGGCATAGACCACTGCACCCTCATCGGCTGTTCCAGTTACCGTGTTGGCTTCCTTGTCCACTGCGGTGATTGCAATGTTCTGGACTGTATGCGTGCGAATCGTTTCACCATCTGTAAAGGCTACTACATCGTCAACGACAACATCACAGCCTTCCGGGAAACCTCCGTTGAAGAAATTGTCTGATGAGACACCCTCGGTAGCACATTCCGGTCTGTATTGAACCGTAATAATGACTGTCGCACCATCAGGCCAGTCATAGCCATCGAACCGCTCCCATTCGGGGAAAACCGTAAAGCGCGGATTGGGTGGAGGAGGTGGTGTCCCG
Source organism: Anaerolineales bacterium (assembly GCA_050115035.1). Taxonomy (GTDB): domain Bacteria; phylum Chloroflexota; class Anaerolineae; order Anaerolineales; family Villigracilaceae; genus JAABUE01. The sequence goes on from JASFRG010000068.1 coordinate 23,895, forward strand.
GCCTCGTTCGCATCGCCGTCGTCGTCATGGACCTGCGCAAAAGACCAACCTCTCATTGAGTCAGTGAGCCCGAGCACGGAAAAATCCGCGAACCAGTAGCCAGTCCCTTCGTCGGCTTGAACCCAAACTGATGTTTGTTCTGCCTCATCCGGCCCTGTCGCAGCTACAACGTAGAGCGAAGAGCCATGCGGTGCAAAACCCGACATGATACCGTTCGTGGTGTCAAA
>JASFRG010000069.1:0-24104 GCA_050115035.1 Anaerolineales bacterium
AGATAACGGATCTACCTGGCATGGCTCCTGCCTCCTGCGGCGTTGATAATGGCTTAAGCGGACCGCAGATCAAAGTCAATGCGCAGGGGACTCCGGAAGTAGTTACAAATGAACCCTTACCGGATATTGCTGCACCTGAAGAGACTCTGCCTTCCTGGGATGGCGGTAGCCGCGTTACTTTACTTTTTATTGGTCTTGACGAGCGCGATTGGGAAGAGGGCCAGGGCGCGCCGCGCTCTGATACGATGATCCTGTTCACTATTGACCCGATCAGCAAGACCGCCGGAATGCTTTCCGTTCCGCGTGATATGTGGGTCAACATTCCCGGTTTTGGATATAGCCGTATCAATACGGCCTATTCGTCTGGTGAGGGCAACAAGCTGCCAGGCGGTGGGCCAGGCTTAGCCGTAAAGACGGTTGAGCAATTCATTGGTGTCCCCATCCAATATTATGCTCAGGTGGATTTCAAAGCCTTCGAAGAGGCTATCGATGCTATGAATGGCCTGTATATGTGCATCGATGGGAAGATTCGGATCGATCCGATCGGTCCCAAACCGCCGGTTAAGATTGGAAATGAATGTCGGCGCTTTTGGGGCTATGAAGTATTGGGCTATGCACGCAACCGCCATACAGATGGCGGGGACGTGGACCGTGCCAACCGTCAACAGCAGGTTGTCATGGCTTTGGTTGACCAGGTGTTCTCGCCACAGAATTTCCCTGATATGGTTTCCAGAGCGCCGGATATTTACGCCGAAGCACAAGCTGGCTTGCGCACGAACCTGAGTTTTGATGATGCCTTAAAATTAGGTGTACTCTTATCTAAGATTCCCCGTGAAAACATCAAGCGAGGGGTGATCGATTACACGATGGTCACCTTGGATAATGTCATTCTGGGAGGGCAAAACGCCAGTATTTTCAAACCTATCCCGGACAAAATCCGTGTGCTACGCGACGAGATTTTCTCGGCGGCGGGACCGCTCAGCCCGAAGGCCAGCGGCGAACCTGTTGCGCTGATGCAGGAAGATGCCGCGCTCGTGCGGGTTGTCAACGGAACATTTACCGAGGGATTGCCTGAGCGAACGGGGAACTATCTGCTTGCACAGGGAATGCAAGTGGTCGAAGCTGGTGGGTATACTGATCGTCAATATAACCGTACCACTATCGTTGTGTATGGACCGAAATTGTACACATTGCGCTATCTGATCACTGTGTTTGGTGTTGATTCCACCAGCCAGATCGTGTTTGCACCGGATGCTGCCTCAAATGTGGATATTGAGATCCGTGTTGGGGCAGATGCGCTCAACATCATCCCTTAGAATAAGTAAGAATTACAAAAATGAAGGAGCGGTCGAATGCCGCTCCTTTTTTGACCTTAATTAGGGCTGTTGGAAGCTCAGACGTAGACCGCCAGGATATGGGTCGCCATCTTCTGTTTCACATTCAGGTGTGGATAATTCCGAAGCCGGAGTACCACCATCTGCCATACGGACGGAATAGGTCACATCCGGAGTCATCAAGAAATCCGCATAGCCGTAACCCAGCTCGGGTTTTAAGCCGGTGAAGATATGCTCTTCACCGTTATTCCAGGTGATGATGATTTCTGCCCCCGGGATTTGATTGCGTCTGATATCAAAGACAACAACTTGCAGCAATCCCTCCGCCAGGTCCGGTTCGCAGATGGTTTCCTCGCCGATCAATTGATAGGGCGCGCCCAGCGTGGCTGTCGGCGTGCGGGTGGGGCGGGGCGTCGCTGAGAGTTGTGGACGCGGTGTGTTTGATGGTTCAATTTCAATTGTCGGTTCAGGCGTTGTGGATGCTGCTGTGGCTGTGCTCGTGAATTGGACCGGGGTTTGGGTGGTTTCGGTGACGTTTTCAAGAGTAGCAGTTTCCGTGGCAAGTGTTTCTATTGTGGAGGTTGGCTGATTAGCTGCTGTTTCTCCGTCCAGAGCCGAAGCAAGTAAAGCCATGCGTTGAATGGCTTCGGGAGATTCTCCGGCTGCCAGCATACGTTGCGCTTGAGCCACCAGAGCCTTGGATGGGTCGGGGTCACCGAGCAGGTTCAGGCGAACACGCGCGCGTTCCAGGTCAGCGTTCGAGGCGTATGCGGCTGCGATGGCGGAACGGAAGTGGTCTTTGAAATCATCCCGCAGGATGCGTGGTTCTGCTTCCACATATTGAACAGGCGCGATGACCCAGGCGTAGGTCAGGCCGAGGCCGAAACCTGCTGCAAGCGCCAGCAGAAATACCAGGGGGAAGAGCTTTCTCATCATGGCAGACTCGTCCCAGGGATGGTTTGCCATGTTTCCAGAGCAACTGTTAAATCCTGGATGAGTGCCAGATCATCGGGTGGGTAGGCTGCTCCTTGGGCATAGGCATAGGCTTCTTCGGTGATGAGCGCCGGTGGAGCGCTGCCTAAAACAGCCAATCGCCGGGCAGCTAGTTCGGGATCTTCTTCGACCTGGTAAGCTTCGGCAATCATAAGCACATAATCGGCCCGGTAGTCGATACGCAGGGCATCAGGGGTGATGTCGGTATATTGTACCGGATTAATTGCCCAACCATAGACCAGTCCCAGCGCGATTCCAAGCAATATAGCGATAAGTATAAGGAGCCAACGAGGCATAACTGTATTTTGCCATAACAGGCATGGAATGACCAGTGCCACGTTAGGTTGAATTGGTTTCGCCAATCGTTGAAATCCATGCCTTGACTATAATATTGTCATGTTATAATTTTTCCGTTCAATAAGCCCCTCACCAATGGAGGATAACAGATGGAAATTACAGCCAAACAGTTTAAAAATTGTGACATGCTCGTTGTTAATGGGCGTGTTGATAGCAGCACGGCGCCCCAGTTGACCGAAGCCCTTGAAGATGTTACCGGTGATGGTCGCTACAAAATCGTGCTGGATATGAGTGACATGGAATATATGTCGAGTGCTGGTTTCCGTGCCCTGCTTTCCAGCCAGCGAGTATGCAAACGCTATAATCGCGGTGAGATCGTCCTGGCCGCCGTCCCGGAACGCATTCGGGAGGCGCTTGAATTAGCAGGCTTCACCGAATTGTTCAAAACCTATCCCGATCCTATTGACGCGGTGGGTAGTTTTTAGTCTTTTAGAATAACTTTCTCTTTACTGATAACAAGCCGCCTCCGTCTGCGGATGTGGGCGGCTTTTGACTTCCGAGATGAGCAAAGTCATATTTGATGCGGATTTTGATAACCTGGATGATATCCGGGAGTTTGTCGGAGAAGCGGCTGGTCAGGTCGGCTTTTCGGATAAAGAGATTTATTCTATTCAGTTAGCAGCCGATGAAGCCAGTTCCAATATTATTGAACACGCTTATGGTGGCATAAAAGGCGGCAAATTGGAGATAGAGTGCACGATTATTGATGGGGGACTGAAACTTGTTATGCGCGACCAGGGGAAATCCTTTAATCCATCCAGTGTACCTGAACCAAACGTGAATGCCGACCTGTCCGAACGCAAGATCGGTGGGTTGGGAATGTACCTGATGCGCAAACTGATGGATGAAGTCACTTACGAATCGTCAGTCAAGGGAGACAATGTCCTGACGATGATCAAACACGTTGGAGAAAGCGGGTGACCGCTGCAACCCGTTCTCCCGGATCATCTGACTGGCGAGCGCTTGCTGGCCTTGGAGAACAATTAGCCAGCACAACCTCACTAGCAGATCAAAGAAATCGCATCATCCACATGACCCGACGTCTGGTCGCCGGTGATGTGGATGTGTGGTTGCACGAAAACCTGTTCCGTTTACCTGACTGGGATGATGAACGTCTCTTCCCACCCGAACCGGAGTTGGATGGCATGCGCGAGGCATTCCATTCGGGAAAACCTGTTATTAAGACATCCGACTCAGCAGGGCCTGCAAACGAATCCTGTGCAGCGCTTCCGCTTGTAGACCAGGGATTTACGTTGGGGGTCTTGCGGGTCAGCCACAAAGATAGGGATAATTTTCCACAGGAAGAAATCGAACTGCTTGCAGGATTAGCCGACATCATTGCGATCGGTTTGTTTGCCGCGCACCGTGTTGGGGTCGAACGTTTTCGCCTGAATCAGATCAATCTCGTGCGAGAAGTCAGCGCTCAGATCGCCAATGTGATGGATGTGGACGAACTGGCGCGGCGTGTCACCGAACTTATCCAGGGTACATTCCATTATTACTATGTCAGTATTTTTACGCGGGAACCAGGAGATAATAAGTTAAGATTCCGCTCCAGTGCCTCTACCCCCCGTAAAGGACGCCGTAAGGTGGGGAATATATTGGAGGTGGAACTCGGCCAGGGATTGATCGGGCAGGCTGCTCGGTCCGGGGAGCGCATCGTGGTAGAGGATGTCAGCGCGGACGAACGTTTTCGCTACATCCCAAACCTGCCGGAGACCAAATCCGAAGTTGTCGTGCCCCTGAAGCTGGAAGAGCGTGTCCTAGGTGTCATGGACATACAGAGCGATGAGTTGCATGCCTTTCATCCCAATGATCTGTTAATTCTGGATACGTTGGCCGCCAATATCGCGCGCGCGGTAGAGGGGGCGCACTTATATAGTGATCTACGCCGCCGGGCGGACCAGTTGGCGCTCATAACTGAAGTCAGCGAGGCAGCTACCTCTACACTGGATTTGAGCGAACTTATGCACACCACGGCTGAACTTATCCTCGATAAGTTCGGTTATCCATTTGTGCATCTGTTTACCGTCCACCCCAATCGTCGACGGATAATCTATGAAGCTGGAAGCGGTGCACGTAGCTCGGATCTGGAAAATTATTCCATTCCTTTGGATGATCCACAAGGGATTATCTCCTGGGTAGCACGGACAGGCGAGGCGGTGCTCGCAAATGATGTCAGCCAGGAAGAACGTTACGTTCCTGCGCCATTCCTATCCGATCGCACTCGCTCTGAGTTGTGTATTCCCTTGTGGTTTGATCAGGAAGTTGTCGGTATTCTGGACTTGCAGAGCGATCAGCTGAACGCTTTCACACAAGATGACCAGATGATCTTCGAAGCGGTGGCGGGCAGTATCGCAGCCGCCATTCACAACGCTGACCTGTACCAGTCGGAGCAATGGCGCCGTCGGGTGGCGGATAGTCTGCGTGAAGTAGCAGTTTTACTATCGGCCAATGTGGGCGTAGAACAGGTATTGGATGCGATCCTGGCTGAATTGCCCAATTCGCTGCCGATTGATGTTTCAGCAATATGGCTGTTCGAAGATGGGGAATTACATCTAGCGGCTGTGGATGGCTGTGATGAAGATTCTTTAGAAACAGCCCGCCGTAATTCCACAGAGGCCTCGGTTGCGCTGATGAGCGCCTTGATTTCGGAGCAACCCGTTATCCGCCGTGATGGTGATCCGAAGTGGCCTTCCGGGTTGGCTGCCGGATTCGATGAGAACTACTCCTCCATTGCCGCGCCTCTACACGTCGGCGACCAACCGCTCGGTGTGTTGACTCTGGCGCATTCAACGCCCGGTCGCTACGGGCACGAAGCCCAGGCTATGACCACTACCTTTGCCAGTTATGCTGCTGTTGCTATCGAAAATGCCCGCTTATACGATTCCGCACAGGAACAAGCGTACGCGTCCGCGGCTTTGTTGCAGGTGGCGCAGGCTGTTGTCAGCTTGAACAATCTGGATGAAATTCTAGGGACTATCATCCGCATCATGCCAATCCTGGTAGGCGTTGATCGCTGTGTTTTGTATCTTTGGGATGCCGATAAAGAAGCTTTCTGTCCTTATGAAGAATATGGCCTTTCCGAAGAAGATGAGGGTGAATTTTGGGAGAACGATTTCTCTTTGGATGTCTCGCCGCTTCTGGATGCCGCACGCGAGCAGTCTCGCCTGTTGGCTGTGCCATCGGATGAATCGAAATCCATTCAGGATTGGATGACGATGGAAGCCCCGGACGAAGCTGAAGAGAACAATGTGCTGACCAGCAATCGCCAGCTCCTTCTGACGGTTCCTCTGCTCATCAAGAATGACATCTTTGGGATTCTATTGGTGGAAGAAGCTCCCGGTGGATTGCGCTTCCGTGCCCGACGCCTGGATATCATTAATGGTATTGCGCAGCAGGCCGCTCTCGCAGTCCAGAACGATCGCCTCCAGAACGAAAAAGTTTTGCGCGAACGCCTCGAGACCGAAGCCCAGCTTGCCCGCCAGATCCAACAGACCTTCATCCCAGAAACGATGCCGTTACTCTCCGGCTGGGACCTGGCAGCCCGCTGGCGGACGGCCCGTCAAGTAGGCGGTGATTTTTACGATGTGATGGAATTTCCCGATGGACGTATTGGCCTGTTCATCGCGGACGTGGCTGATAAAGGCATGCCGGCAGCGCTCTTCATGTCGCTTACCCGCACGCTCGTGCATGCCGCCGTTATCGACACCGAATCGCCAGCTGTAGCCTTACGCCGCGTCAATGACCTGCTCATCCCAGACACACAGCAGGGTATGTTCGTCACAGCTGTATATGCCGTGCTCTACCCGGATACTGGGAAACTGGTCTATGCCAACGCGGGACATAACCCGCCATTTTGGGTAAATTACGATGATGGTGTTGAACGCCTTACGCGCACTGGCATGGCCTTGGGCGTGATCGAAGGCGAACAGATCGAAGAACGATCCATCACGTTAGCAATAGGCGATTGTCTTTTATTTTATACGGATGGTTTGAACGAATCCTTTTCCCCGGATGGTGACATCTTTGGCGAAGAGCGTATTATCGCTGCCCTACAGGCCGGGAAATCGAAATCTGCTGAACGTATCTTGCAGGGCATCGAAGCGGACTTGGATGATTTTGTGGGCGATGAAGATCAGTCCGACGATTTGACCATGCTGATCTTGTGTAAAGAATAGAATCGCATGAAATTCAGCCGTCGAATAGGCGGCTTTTTTAATTAATTCAAGTTGCTACTTTTGATGAAAAAAGCCTGGGATGCCTACTTTGAACCGCCGAGACGCAAAGGTCACGGAGTTTCTCGTTTTTTTCTCTGCGTACTCCGCGACTCCGCGGTGAATTCTGGTACAGGTAGCCATTTGGGTTGTTTGGTTTTACAAAGAATTTACAACCCTGCCATACAGAGATAATGGCATACCCCTACAATGAACAGCATAAACTCGAACAGGAGATAACCATGTTCAAATTTTCTAAGCTGTTCAAAAAGACCGTATTGGTAGCGCTGGTCGCCACCCTTGCGCTGGCTGCACTACCCGTCACCAGCGTCTTCGCATCCGGGATAAATGACCCGGAAACCCCGCCTGTAGATACGGCTCACCTAACCGATGAGCGCCTAGAGCGAGTCTGGATAAGGATGCAACGAGTCTACGAGCGCCAGGGATACAGACTTGACCGTGCTGATATAGTTATCGAACGCGTCCAGAACTTGAGCGACAGACTGGAAGAAAACGGGGTAGATGTCACTGCTTTGCAGGTTGCTCTGGGTACGTTTGAGGAGGCTCTTAAGGATGCGCATCCAATCTATGAGAGCGCCAAAGGTATCATCAACGCTCATCCAGGATTTGATGCGGATGGTAATGTCACCGATCATGAGAAAGCCATTGATACGGTGAAAGACCTGGGCGAAAAACTCAAAGAAGTCCGTAAGACCATTAACGAGCCTGGAAAAGCCCTGCACGAAGCTCTCAAAGCCTTCCGCGATGTGCACCGCCCAGCTGATGGATCCAGTGCGGGGGAATGAAAATCTATTGGACACGGAATCCGCGGAAAGATCGGAACCCGTTAAAATCGATGGAAAATCTGTACCATCCGTTTGATCTGTGGCCAAAAAAGGTTTCAGAGCTCACTCTCTTTGACCTTTCCTCTCGGTTGGCTTAAAATCATATCAACAAAAGCAAAGGAGTGAAACATGAATTCAACTGAGAGCAAGCAGATTGTCCAGACAGACAAAGCGCCAGGCGCTATCGGGCCTTACTCGCAGGCTGTCCGGGCCGGGAATATGGTCTTCACCGCCGGACAGATTGGCATGGATCCGGCCACAATGGAAATCGTCAGCGGCGGTTTGGAAGCCGAAACACGCCAGGTGTTGAATAACCTGAAACAAGTGCTGGAAGCCGCGGGTTCCGGACTTAACTACGTAGTCAAGACCACTGTTTTCCTGCGCGATATGGCCGACTTCCCTAAGATGAACGCGATCTATGCCGAATTTTTCACCGAAAATCCGCCAGCGCGTTCTGCTGTCGAAGTGGCGGCTTTGCCCAAGGGAGTTGCGGTGGAAATTGAAGCCGTTGCTCTAATCGCCCCTGGCGACTGATTACCGATAACCGTTAACAAAATTATGCCCTCCGACCTGATCCTGCTCGTGGACGATGAACCCTCTATCATCCAACTTGCGCAAATGTATTTAGAGCGTGAAGGCTTCCGCGTGGAATCGGTTGGGGATGGGCAGGCAGCTCTCGAAGCGGCAGCAAGTCAGAGCCCGGCTTTGATCGTGTTGGACGTTATGCTCCCCAAATTGGACGGGCTTGAAGTCTGCCGTCAGTTGCGCGTCAAAGATGATCCAGTCGCCATCCTGATGTTGACCGCGCGTGACGATGACATCGACAAAATCTTGGGACTGGAACTGGGGGCGGACGATTACCTGACCAAACCATTCAATCCGCGCGAACTGGTGGCGCGTGTGAAAGCCATCCTACGGCGAGAACAAAGAGTCACGACGAATGATAGGCCAGTTACAGTAGGAGACCTGACCATCGACCCTGCTCGACGCGAAGCCCACCTCGCTGACCAAGCCCTTGACCTGCGTACCCAGGAATTCGACCTGTTGCTGACCCTGACAGGACAGCCGGGGCGTGTTTTTACCCGCGAGCAATTGCTTCAACAGGCCTGGGGCTTTGATTTCTATGGGCAAACCCGCACCGTGGATGTCCACATCGCGCACCTGCGTAAAAAACTGGATGGTAGTTCAGTAAAAATCGAGACGGTGACGGGCGTAGGGTATAAGCTGGTCGCTTGACATGTTCACATCGTTGCGTTCACGTCTCTGGTTGAGCTATGCGGTTCTCATCGTTACTGCATTGGGTGTGATGGCTATAGCATTTGGCTTTTACCTGTGGCGCAACCCGTTATCATATCGTCAAACGCTGGCGCACCTGTGTACGGTGGAATCGGGCATCGTCAATCGCCAGGACGATTTTTTGGGAGGCTCACTGCCTGTAGCGCTGGATCGCGCAGCAAATGCCTTTGATGTACGTATCCTGTTATTTGGTGCAAATGGGGAATTACTCAAAGATACAGATCCTTCACAGCCAAGGATTACATCACCCAGACGGACGCTTATCAACCGGGAAATCCCCATCGTGCGCGATGACACAGGCCGAGCATGGTTATATACGCGACAATCCTTAGCGGACGGTGCAACAATGGTAGTTGCCACACCTCGTCCGCGTGTGCCGTTTTTGAGCATCGTACGGGATGAGTTGTTACCCATCATGATACAGGGCGGTGGCATTGCTTTGCTGCTTTCGCTGGTGCTGGCTTTCGGTGTGGCGCGCTGGATAGCCGACCCGCTCCAGGGTTTGGTGAAGGCTTCGCAACACGTTCCGGCAGCTGAGACTCAACCTGTCTCGGAGTGGGGCCCGCACGAGGTTCGTGAATTGACGCGCGCCTTCAATGCTATGCTAGAACGTGTGCGCAGCAGCCAGATCTCGCAGCGCAATTTCGTTGCCAATGTATCACATGAGTTAAAAACGCCGCTTACATCCATCCAGGGCTTTGCACAGGCCATTCTGGATGGCACCGCTGGTACACCTAAAGCGCAGAAACAGGCTGCGGATGTGATCTACAAAGAGTCAGGTCGCATGCACCGTATGGTCCTGGATTTGCTCGACCTAGCCCGTCTGGATGCTGGCACCGCTGATCTCAAGATGGCTCCAGTGGATCTGCGCGTACTGTTGGGAAGTGTCGAAGAGAAATTCAGCTTGCAGGCACAAAAAGCTGAAGTCAATTTGACCTTGGACCTGTCTACAGACCTCCCAACCCTGGTCGCCGACGGTGACAGGATGGCGCAGATATTTACTAACCTTGTCGATAATGCGCTCAGGCACACTCCCAAGGGTGGGCAGGTCGCCATACAAGCACAACCTACTCCATCTGAAATGGAAATCCGGGTTATCGATAACGGTTTGGGAATTCCTCCCGACGCAGTGCCGCATATTTTTGAACGTTTCTACCAGGCCGACCTGTCTCGTGCCGGAGGAGAAAAGCACGGAGCCGGCCTGGGATTGGCGATTGTGCATGAGATTGTAGCTGCACATGGTGGTAGAATTACGGTTCGTAGCCAGGAGGGGCTAGGGACAACATTCACTGTTCAATTGCCGCTTGCCCAGCCTGCGGCAACTACCCTCCTGCGTCGAAAAAAGTAAATCCATTCAATCTTGTAAAACCTGTATAATCCAAATACAGGTTCAAACTCTATGCCACCACGTGTATCGATTGTTATTCCCTGCTACAATGAACAGGCAACCATAAGTGAGTTGTTGGAGGCGATTTATCAGCAGACCTATCCACGCTCAAAGACCGAAGTGATCATTGCAGATGGCCTTTCCGAGGATGCCACCCGAAATGTAATCGGGGACTTTCAGGATACCCATCCTGACTTTGATGTGCGCATCGTTGATAATACGGCTCGTTCTATCCCTTCTGCTGTCAATACCGCCATTAAGGCTGCTCGTGGCGAGACTATTGTCCGCATGGATGCCCATTCTCTGCCCTATCCTGATTATGTAGAGCGCTGTTTGTTGGCGCTGGATGCGGATCTAGGGGATAATGTCGGTGGTGTGTGGGAGATTCAACCAGGTGACAATAGTATGATGGCTGAATCGATTGGGATTGCGGCGGCCCATCCGCTGGGTGTGGGGAATGCCGGATATCGGATTGGCGCCCAGGCTTCGGCGGTGGATACCGTTCCGTTTGGCGCTTTCCGCCGTTCGCTGGTTGATAAGATCGGACTATTCGATGAAACCTTGCTGTCAAACGAGGACTACGAATTCAACGCGCGCATCCGTCAAGCAGGCGGACGCGTCTGGCTGGATCCAGAAATTGTCACCGTTTATTATGCGCGCTCCACACTCAAAGAACTGGCCCAGCAGTACTGGCGTTACGGCTTTTGGAAATTCCGTATGTTGCGTCGTTATCCGCGCACGTTGCGCTGGCGACAGGCGCTCCCGCCGCTATTTGTCACCAATTTAATTGGACTGACCTTGTTTGCATGGTGGCCATTCGCTGCCTGGATCCTGGCATTAGAACTTCTAATCTATGGTACAGTATTGTTGCTGGCAGGGGTACAGTCTACTCTGCGCAAGCGAAAAATATATCTTCTCATTGGGCTACCGCTTTCCATCGCTACAATGCATCTGGCGTGGGGCGGTGGTTTCCTGTGGAGCATGATTTTGTCAACCCTGGAAAATCGAACGAATGGCTAATCATCACCCTACAAGATTGCGTTTACGTCCTAATGAGCATCGCGTGCTTTTGTTTGTGGGCGATTTGCTGATGGCGACAGCATCGGTGTTTGCTGCAATCTACACTTGGAGAGAATATCAACGCTATGTGTTGGCTGCCGACGGATTCAACCAAAACGCTGTTGAGCGATTGCTGGAAAATATAGATATCCCGGTCTGGTTTTATTTGCTGCCGTTGGCCTGGTTGTTGTTGATGGTTGAATTATATGAGCCGCACACGGCTGCAAACTGGCGCAAAACTATTCGAGGAATTGCGATTGCGGCTTTTGTGGGGCTTACCATTTACTCTCTAGTTTTTATCATACGGGTCAACCCGAACGCATTGCCGCGTATCGGCGTTGGCGCTTTTCTCCTTTATTCTTCAATATTGACATTGTTATGGCGTTCATTGTATATCCGCTTTTATGCCTCGGCAGGACAATTACGTCATTTTATAGTGGTTGGCGCTGGTAAAGCCGGTTACAGTCTAGCAGAAGTTTATCACGCTCAAAATCCTCCCCCTTTCAATTTGGTTGGATTTATAGATGACGATCCCCAGCTCTTAGGCAAAAAAGTATTCAACTTTCCCATTATCAGCCAGAGCTTTGAATTGCTAGTCCTTATCGACAAATACAAAATAACCGATATTGCTGTTGCAATCAGTGGCACGATACAAGGTACAACCTTCCAGACCATCCTGGACGCACAGGAACAGGGTGTCGAGGTCACCCGTATGCCCACGCTTTACGAGGAAATGACTGGGCGCGTTCCCATTCACCACCTGGAATCGGATTGGATCATTCGTTCCTTTACCGACCAGGCGCGGGTCAGCGGAATGTATCTTTTGGTGAAACGTCTGTTTGATATTCTGGGTGGCCTGGCGGGCTTGATTATTTTCGTTGTGCTTTTTCCCTTCATTGCATTGGCCATATTGATTGATAGTGGTTTACCGATTTTTTATTCTCAGCCGCGCTTAGGTCAGGGCGGCAGGGTGTTTAAAATTTTCAAATTCAGGACCATGCGCCAGGACTCAGAAGCGGATGGACTGGTGCGCCCCACAGAGAAAAATGATCCACGTGTGACTCGTATTGGTAATTTTTTGCGCGTTACCCATCTGGATGAACTACCGCAATTTTGGAATGTTTTGCGGGGGGATATGAGTCTGGTTGGGCCGCGAGCGGAGCGACCAGAGTTGGTGCAGTCATTCCAGAAGAAGGTCCCGTTTTATCGTGCCCGTCTCCTTGCCAAGCCGGGCTTGACCGGGTGGGCTCAGATCAACTATGGATATGTCGCAACGGTTCGAGATACTGAAGTCAAAATTGAGTATGACCTGTATTACATCAAACATCGCAGCCTAGCTATGGACTTCAATATTATTTTAAGAACAATCAGTACAGTTTTGAGCCGGAGTGGTAGATAACCATGCGATATCTAGTCACTGGCGGGGCCGGATTCATTGGATCCCATATTGTCCGTACCTTGTTAGAGCAAGGTGAGAACGTGCGCGTCCTTGATAATTTTTCCACAGGCAAACGGGAGAATCTTTCGTGGTTGGATGATCAATTTGGCGGTAGCAGGTTTGAGGTCCACGAGGGAGACTTGCGGGATCGTGCTGTGGTTGAGGTGGCTGTTAAAGAAGTGGATGTAATTTTCCACGAAGCTGCTTTTGTATCTGTCGCAGATTCAATGGAAAAACCCCAGGACTGTTTCGACATTAATGTCGTTGCTACGGTAGGGTTGTTTGATGCGGCGCGAAAAGCCGGTGTGAAACGCATCGTTGTTGCCTCCAGCGCCGCTGTATATGGGGAATCGGATGCATTGCCATTGAAGGAATCGACTCCAACCCAATCCCTCTCGCCTTACGCCGCCTCCAAACGAACAAATGAGATCTACGCCCAGTTGTATACGAGGGCTTTTGGTCTGGAAGTGGTCGCGCTGCGCTATTTCAACGTTTATGGCCCTCGTCAACGACCGGACTCGATGTATGCGGCTGCAGTACCGATTTTTGTACACAGCCTGTTAGATGGAAAACCAGTGACGGTTTTTGGCGATGGTGGCCAGACGCGCGATTTGATCAATGTGCAAGATGTGGTGCGTGTTAATCTGATAGCTTCTGAGCACCCAAATGCTCCAGGAAAAGTGTTAAATGTTTGTACCGGACAGGGAACACGCTTGCTGGATTTGCTGGAAGTGTTATACGATCTTTTCCCCAGTTTTCCCGATCCCGTTTTCGCAGAGCCGCGTGCGGGAGATATCTATCGCTCGGTGGGCAGCCCGGATTACACCGCGCAAACAATAGATTTCCGTTCGGAAATTTCTCTTGAAGAGGGTCTTAAGGAGACAGTGGCATGGATGCAGGCGTAAAGCCACGTTCGCGTGTTAACATTCGTAACCGCTATGTTCTTCTGGGAGACCTGGCGCTTATTATTGTTTCGGTGATGGGGAGCTTTGCCCTGCGTCTGGACGCCGAGCAACTGCCATTTTACTTTCCGGCTATCGCCATCATGATGGGCGTTGCTCTTTTGACTAAGGTGCCGGTTTATTATTTCTTCGGGTTGTATCGTCGTTTGTGGGTTTATGCCAGCACGAGCGAATTGCGTCTGATCACTGTAGCGGTCAGTACTGCCTCAGTGGTGACATCCGGTGTGATGTTGTTGTTGATCGGTTTTGGTTGGGTAGTGCCGGGTATGCCCCGCTCTGCTTTGGGCATAGATTGGCTGCTCTCATTAGTGTTGATTGGCGGCTCACGGTTTGCTTTGCGGATTTTGTCTGAACAATCTGCATTTCCGAGAAACGGTAAGAGAAATAAAGTGCTTATCATTGGCGCGGGGGATGCCGGCGCGTTGGTCGTGCGTGAACTCCAAAAATCCTCTCAAATCAACTTGTTGCCGATCGGCTTTTTGGACGATGACTCAGCCAAACAAAAACACGAAATTTATGGTGTACCCGTAATCGGCAAAATTGCGGACCTATCTGATGTGCTTGACAACCAGACTGTGGATGAGGTCATTATTGCAATCCCTACGGCGCCAGGCAAGGTTCTGCGTGCTGTGACGGATGTCTGCCGCCGGAAAGGCATCCCCTCACGGACGATGCCGGGTATTTATGAATTGATCGGTGGTAAGGTCAACGTCAGCCGTTTGCGCGAAGTGGACATTACCGACCTTCTGCGTCGTGAGCCTGCCAGGATGGATGATAAGTTGGTCGGTTCAAGTTTGAGCGGCAAACGTGTTTTGGTCACCGGCGCGGGTGGCTCGATTGGCCGGGAAATCTCACGCCAGGTAGCGCGTTGGGGGCCTGCTGAACTGGTCCTGCTGGGGCACGGGGAGAACAGTATCTTTGACGCCCTGCTTGAATTGCAAGAAGATTTTGAGACACTATCAATTCATCCCGTCATCGCGGATGTGCGAGATTTGCCTCGCTTAGAGATGATCTTCGAAGCGCACCGCCCTGAAGTGGTGTTTCATACTGCGGCACATAAGCATGTCCCCTTGATGGAATACAACGTTGAGGACGCTATCACCAACAACGTGGTTGGAACGCGTAATGTTGTGCAAATTTCGACGAAATTCGATGTCGAACGTTTTGTCTTGATATCGACTGATAAGGCTGTCAGACCGATCAACGTTTACGGTGCCACCAAGCGCCTAGCGGAAATGATCGTCATTGACGCGGCACAGCGCACCGGTCGCGCTTTTACTGTGGTGCGCTTTGGCAATGTGTTGGGCAGCCGTGGTTCGGTTGTGCCGCGCTTTAAAACTCAGATCGCACGCGGTGGTCCGGTGCTGGTCACACATCCGGATATGGAACGCTATTTCATGACCATCCCTGAAGCTGTCCACCTGGTCTTGCAGGCTTCGGCTATGGGGCAGGGGGGGGAAGCCTTTATTCTGAACATGGGTGAACAGATCCGCATCCTTGATTTGGTGGAAGATTTGATTCGCCTTTCTGGGTTGGAGCCGGGACGTGACATCGAGATCGCTTTCACAGGTATCCGCCGCGGCGAGAAGCTGAGCGAAGACCTGTGGGAGCAGGGTACACAATTCCAACCAACGGCCCACTCTGAAATTTTCCGTTCCAAAGAAGATGAAGAAGTAGACGGTCAGCGGCTGACCCAGGCCATCGAACAACTCGAACGCCTCGCGCGCCAGGGTGAAGTCGAGACCATCATCCGCGTGCTGGACGAAGTCATCCCCAGCGCAGCCGTACGCTCCACACCGCCGCCCGACATCACATCAATTGTTTAAAACATTAGGGGTGAGTGATCCTGAGCGGATGCTGAACGAGTGAAACGAGAGAAGCAGAAGTCGAAGGACGTATCGAGAGAACTGGATTATAAAATTACCCATGCCCGAAGTATCCCTTACTGAATGGAACACCTATCTGACTGATCATCCCAACGCCCATATCCTCCAGATGGGGGAATGGGGCGAGTTGAAATCTGCCTTTGGCTGGGATCCTGTCCGCCTCGATCTTGACGATGGACCTGGTGCTCAGATCCTGTTCCGCCGCCTGCCCCTTGGCTTGACTCTGGCTTACCTGCCGAAACCAGTGTTCAGCGATCAACTGTCAGCTATTAGCGAACAGTTTTGGGATAAAGTAGATGAAGTTTGCAAGAAGCACCGTGCAGTATTTCTCAAAATCGAACTTGATGCCTGGGAGAATGAGCTGGATTCAACTGACACGTCGCACATCGTACTTCGCACTTCTACCCACAATATCCAGCCCCCACGTACCATCATCGTAGACCTGACCGGCACGGAAGAAGAAATCCTGGCACACATGAAACAGAAAACCCGTTATAACATCCGCCTGGCTGACAGAAAAGGCGTGACCGTTCGTTCCTGGGATGATCTGCCTGCCTTCCATCAAATGATGTTAATCACCGGTGGAAGGGATGGATTCGGCGTTCACAGTTTGGAATACTATCAACGCGCTTATGCATTATTCCATCCCAAAGGCCTGGTTGAACTCCTGGTTGCTGAATTCGAAGGGAAACCGTTAGCTGCCTTGATGGTTTTCGCACGCGGCAGGCGCGCATGGTACATATACGGAGCTTCCAACAACCAAGAGCGCAACCGTATGCCAACATATCTGTTGCAATGGGAAGCCATGCGCTGGGCGCGTTCCATGGGTGCCGAAGAATATGATTTGTGGGGTGTTCCTGACGAAAATGAAGAAACACTTGAAGCACAATTTACTGAGCGCAATGATGGCTTGTGGGGCGTCTATCGCTTCAAGCGCGGATTTGGTGGTGAATTGAAACGCGCAGCGCAGGCGCTTGACAGAGTCTACAATCCATTGCTATACAAGTTGTATCTCTGGCGGACGGTTGGTCGGGAGGCGGATTAATGCAGCCTTTTCGCGGCGATGCAAACGATTGGGATGAATTAATTTCCAGATTACCTGATCCCCACTTGCTCCAGACCTGGGAATGGTCGCAGGTCAAGGCTCAATATGGCTGGGAACCGATGCCGTTCGTGTGGTCTAAAACGTCTGACAAGTCTGACTTGTCCAACCTGTCAGACGAATTAGACCAGTCTGACGTCTTAGCTGCTGCAATGTTGCTCAAACGTCGCATCCCAATCGCTGGGCTTGCAGCTCGCCTAAATATTTTATACGTTCCCAAGGGCCCGCTGATGGATTGGTTGGATGAGCCGCTGCGTGAACGCGTGTTAAATGATTTACAGTTATTTACGAAGAGGCAAGGTGCGATTTTCCTGAAATTCGATCCAGATGTGGTTCTGGGGGCGGGGATTCCTGATAGCGAAGATGTTGTAGAAAATAGTGATGGACAGTCCGTGAGAGCGGATTTGAAGCGCAGGGACTGGTTGTTCTCGCCCGATCAAATCCAATTCCGAAACACAGTCATGGTTGATTTGTCTCCATCAGAAGATGAGATGCTGGCGCGCATGAAGCAGAAGACGCGCTATAATGTTCGCTTGGCGGGGCGAAGAGGCGTCAGGGTGCGCGTAGGCACAAAAGAAGACTTATCTATGCTGTATAAGATGTACGCCGAAACATCCGTGCGGGATGGCTTTGTCATCCGTGATGAAGGCTATTATCAGACTGTATGGCAGACTTTTATGCAGTCTGACACTCCAACCTGTGAACCCTTGATCGCTGAAGTGGAGGGGAAAGCGGTCGCTGCGATTTTCGTCTTTTATTTTGCAGGAAGCGCTTATTATCTTTACGGCATGTCGCGCGAAGTCCATCGTGAGAAAATGCCAAATTATCTGTTGCAATGGGAAGCTATACGGCGGGCGAAAGCAGCGGGTTGTAAAACCTATGATTTATGGGGCGCGCCAGACGAATTTGACGAAAGCGATTCGATGTGGGGTGTTTTTCGCTTCAAGCAAGGTCTGGGAGGGGAAGTTCTACGCACGCTGGGCGCCTGGGATTACTCGCCCGGACCGTTTTGGTACAAGCTGTATTCGGAAATTCTGCCGCGTATCTTGGATTTGATGCGTTCGCGTGGTAAATCACGGACCAAGCAGGATTTAGAATAGAATTCACAAAGAACACGAAGGAAACGAAAAATAGTGATCTTCATGTTCTTCGTGGACAAAAGGAATAACATGATCCAACGACTAAATTTTGCTCATCTTCCCACTCGTGTGGAAGAATTACCCCGCCTGTCTCAATTTCTCAATGGTCCGCACCTGCTCATCAAACGTGATGACCAGACCGGGCTGGCTTTCGGTGGTAACAAAACCCGCAAGCTGGAGTTCCTGGTTGCCGAAGCACAGGCACAAGGGGCAAGGATGTTGATTTCAGCAGGCGCGATCCAGTCCAATCATTGCCGGCAAACCGCCGCCGCCGCGGCCCGCTTTGGATTTGAATGTACGCTTGTCCTGACCGGGGACATGCCCACCCAGTCTTCGGCCAACCTGTTACTGGACGAAATGTTCGGGGTCGAAATCATCAATGTGACCGACCGCGCTGATCGTGACCGTATCTTGCAGGAAACTTTTGAAAATGCGGTTGCAGCCGGAAAGAAGCCGTACCTGGTTCCGTATGGGGGTTCCAGCCCGGTTGGAGCCTTGGGCTATGCCTTTGCGATGGAAGAACTGGTTAAACAAGATATCGAGGCGGATTGGATCGTCTTTGGCACATCTTCGGGTGGCACACATGCCGGGCTAATCCTTGGCAAACGCGTCTTTGGATTTGACGGGCAAATTCTGGGTATCAGCATCGATGAATCCGTAGCGTGGTTGAAAGCGCACGTCTCTGCATTGGCTTCGGATTCGTCAGAATTGTTGGGCGAACGCATCCAATTCACTGCAGATGATGTCATGGCGACCGACGACTATTGTAAGGCCGGGTATGGCGTGTTGACGGAAGCGGAGCGTGAAGCCGTGAAGCTATTTGCTCGTTATGAAGGTTTGCTGCTCGACCCGGTCTACACCGGACGCGCCGCAGCGGGGATGATCGATTTGATCCGCCAGGGATTCTTCAAACAGGAAGAAACAATCCTGTTCTGGCACACAGGCGGGCAGCCTGCATTGTTTGCTGATAAATATTCGTCTAAGTTTTAATAGTGTGCGGAAAGAAACAAAGTGCCCCGTTTAGGGTGAGGGGGGCACCCTAAACGAGGCACTTATATTGTCACATATTTTGGGCGTTATGACAAGACCCAAATTTCCTACAGACCCAAATTTCCTACTCAATGCAAGTTCGCAACACAGATGTCGGATCGGCGTAACAGCCGGGTGACTCATTTTGCCCCTTGAGCCAATCCAAGTACAAGCGCGTCAGAGTTACAGCTTGAATGCCGCGATCAGCCAATTCCGGCAGCGCATCCAGGGTGGTCTCTATATCTTCCTGACGCGTGTGTAACAGCACGATATCCCCGCGCTGGATTTTGGGCACGGTGTAGGTGATCACACTTTCGGTAGGGCCGCCCCATCCGGTTGACCACATGGCCGGTACAAGTCCGCGTTGGGTGCACATATGCAGGAAGGATGGGCTGGTATTGCCATACGGTGGACGGGCAAAGTGCACGATAGGTTCCTCGCCAAGCACATTACGCAACGCATCAAACCAGCGATCGAAGTCTGCGATTACTTTCTCTTTCGATTGCAGTTCTGGATTGATGTGGTTGAACGAATGATAGCCGATCTCGTGTCCCTTATCCACAAAGCGCTTCCAAATTCCCGGATCCTTGATCTGGTTGTTAAGGATTGCCTCACCAACCGGAAACAACGTCACGCGTACCCTTGGATACTGATCCAAAATATTTTCCAGCCAGTGCAGCATGGTTGTGAGATAACAATCATCATACGTCAATGCGACGTGTTTGTAATTTGAACTGCCCTGGTAAAAAACGGCATGTTCCCGGTAAGGAGGAATAGATTCCTCATAAGGCAGAAAGGCCGTGCTCAACAGAGACAGCCCCCCCATCTTGAGAAAGTCGCGACGAGAAATAGAATTCACTGTCTAATACCCCGCATATACAGTTGAAATGGATTATCTTGGAACTGCATATTTGCGCCCCAATGTAAAAAACGCGATCCCAATCCAGGCAACGTTCAGGGCCACAGATGGATAGGCCCGCCAGTAGAACGAATTGGTGATCAGCAGAACGCCTGCCAGGAGATTAATCCCCTGGTAGATGTTTGAATCGCCCTCTACCTTTTTTAGTGAGACCAGTGCATAGGCTACTAGAAATAAAACCGTACCGGTCCAGCCCAGAATATCGATCATAAGCTGCATGGAATTATTCCTTATCAGACAGGATTTCCACGCTCATTCCAAGCCTGAGCCTGCCCTTGTTTAGCGGGATGACATTCTGCCCAAACATCGCTCCGCCATTTCTCCTCCGGTAGGATGCCAGGGTTTTGAGCGGTTCCTTGCTCTTTTCGAGCTTCTCTTTGTCGATCGTAGTGACCAAGCAGCGTGCGCACGGTTTCACGACCGCCATTTCGATATTTCCGATGCGAATGCGGTTCCAGGTATCCTCGGCAAAAGGCTCACAGCCCATAACCACCAGATTCGGGCGGAAGCGGTTCATCGGGACAGATTCCACCAACCGTGAGTTCAAATCATTCAGTGATTCTTCGGATGCCAGCAGGATAGGGTAGCCATCGGCGAAGGCGGTATGATCGTCCGCGTTGACAGCATATTCTTCATTGATCTTGCGCAGATGGCCCTCGGCGATATGCACCAGCCTCACAGAAGTTCCCAGCCAATCTGAGAACCACGTGGCTGCCAGGTCGCCCTGATCCACGGCCTGGACGCCTTTGCTTTTCCAGATGTCGACTGGGTGGGTTGAGCCTGTTTTTTGAATGTCGATGGTCAAATGCTCTATGCCGGGTGCGGAGAGAGTCAGCGTGTCGCCGGAAATGAACGGGGTAACGAGGGCAAGTTTGGGGTGTTCCCGCTGCGTGAGAAAGTTTCCCTCGGGGGTGGCCACCATCATCCGGCGATCATGTTCCAATCCCATGCGCTCCACGTTCGAAACGTCCACTGAATGCCCGCGACAGGCTTTGATGGGGTAGTAGATGAGTGCAGAAACGCTGATCATCGGGCTATTTTACTCTGATATCGATGGCCACCACGCCCTCAGACAGGACGCGCAGCGGGTTGATCTCGATTTCGGCGATTTCAGGGTGATCGTTTACCAGATGCGACAACTTGACCAACGCGTCGATCACTGCGGCTTTGTCAACGGGTAGGATGTTGCGATAGCCATCCAGTTTGCGCCCGGCCCAAGTTCTGCGCACCAGGGACTCGGCCTCGACCTGTGTCAATGGCCCCAGGGCAAAAGCGACATCTTTAAGCCCCTCCACTTCGACGCCCCCCGACCCGAACATGACCAGTGGCCCAAACTGGGGGTCCTGCACCGCGCCCAGGATGACATCTTGCCCTTCAGGGACCTGCCGTTGCAAATGGACGCCTTCGATTTGCGCATCTGGTCGTGCATTCCTGGTTTTTGTGATAAGTTGCGCGTAACCATCACGCACTTCACGTTCACTGGAGATATTCAGTAAAACCCCACCGATATCGGATTTATGCAGGATATCTAGCGATGCGACCTTCATCACCTGCGGGAGGCCCAATTCACGCACGATTTCGACTGCCTCCTCCGCGCTGGAGGCGAGTTTCATGGGGGCAGTTGGGATGCCGTAGGCGGCAACCAGTTCTACAGGGGATTTATTTACCACGGAGACCACTGAGCCCACAGAGTCTTTTTTATTGTTCTCTGTGCTCTCCGTGTGCTCTGTGGTGAGCCACTCCGCTCGCCTTGCCAATATCCCTAACGCGGAGGCAGCCTTCTCCGGAAAAGTGTACGTCGGCACATCGGCTCGCTGGAAATGTTTGGCCGCTTCCTTGGTCAACTCTGAGCCAAGCAAGGCCACCAAAACGGGTTTTTGAGAAGTATGGATGATGGGAATCAACACATCTGCTACTTCTTCAGTATGGTACATGGGTGGTGGCGGTAAGAGCACCAGAACGGCGTCCACGCCGGAGTCGGCCAACAACACAGACAGACATTCCGTGTATTGTGTTGGGGAGGCGGAGGCCAGCATATCGACCGGGTTGTGGACATTGGAGGCAGGAGGCAGCAAGTCCGTTAACCTTTCTTTAGTCCCCTCAGTCAAGTCTGCTATGAGCAGGCACTCCGCCTCCAACGCGTCGGCGGCGATCACGCCCGGGCCACCGGCATTGGTCAGGACAGCCACGTTACGTCCACGCGGCAGGGGACAGGCGGCCAGCGCCTGGGCCCAGTCGAACATCTCTTCGGCGGAGTCAGCGCGGAAGATACCGGCCTTCTCGAAGGCGGCTGCGTAGGCCCTGTCAGAGCCGGCTAAAGCGCCCGTATGCGAGGCAGCCGCCCGTTGTCCGGATTCGAAGCGTCCGACCTTGAGCGCAATGACCGGCTTTTGGCGAGTCACCTCCCTGGCGACCTCGACAAAGCGTCTCCCGTCCCCAACCCCTTCCAGATACAGCACGATGACGTGCGTATGCTCATCCGCTGCCACTACCGGCAGCATGTCCGTCTCGTTGACGTCGGCCTGGTTTCCCAGACTGATCAGGCGCGAGAAGCCGAAGCCGTGATTGCGAGCCCAGTCGATGATGGCGGCGCAGAAGGCCCCGGAGTGCGAGACGAAGCCGATGTGACCGCGGACGGGCATGGGCGGGGCCAAGAAGGTGGTGTCGAGCGGCAAGTGCGTGTCGAGGCTGCCGATGCAGTTGGGCCCCACCATGCGGATACTGTGCTCCCGCGCGACCTCCAGGCAGCGGGCTTCGAGCGCGGCACCCTCCAGCCCGGCCTCGCGGAACCCGGATGCGACCACAATGGCTGCTTGAATGCCGCGTTGACCGCAAGCCTCCAACGTTTCAGGCGTGGCGGGCGCGGGCACGATCAGGATGGCCAGATCGACCGGTTCAGGCACCTGGGACAGATCGGTGTACAACGGACGATTGAACAGCTCGCCGGTTTTCTGGCTCACAAAATGGATCGCGCCTTTGTAACCGCTGTAGACCAGGTTGCGAGCTGCGCCATAGCCCAGCTTTTCGGGCGAGGTGGAGGCGCCCACGACGACCACGCCGCGTGGGTTGAAGAAGGGGGTGAGGGAGGCTGACATGGGGAGAATTAAACCACAGATGAAAGGGATGAACGATATTATTTTGTCTTTATAACAAGACCGCCCGACGATTAATCGTCGGGCTCAATGCGAAAGTCCGCTTAAGCGGACTCAATTCTCGCCGGGGGCAAGTCCCAGCAAGGCTTTGGCTTATAGCCCAGGACTGAAGTCCTGGGCGTTCTACCACCTCTCCCAATGCACCACATCCTCTAACTCATGCCGCCCGCCTTTCTGCGGGGTAGCAGTTAATGTCTCTTCCTCAGCCGGATACCCAAACGAGAGCGCAAGCCGTAAGTGCAGATCTTCCGGGAAACCCAAAATCTCACGTGCTTTCTCCGGCTCATAGATTGAAGCCGGGACCGAGCCCACACCCAGTTCCCAGGCGGCCAGTTGCATGTAGGCCGCAGCCTGCCCGGCGTCGAACATGGTCTGGAATTTTTCGCTCGGGTCAGGCGTCAGGATGGCGACTCCTAATGCGGCGCCGGCCAGATGTCCCGCCCAGGTGCCGCACTCTGAGAGCGCCTTCAGGGTAGCTTTATCCTGGATAGCAATAAATTGCCACGGTTGTGAGTTCTTCGACGACTGAGAGCGCCGTCCCGCGTTCAGGATGGTGTGGATAACATCTTCGGGTAGGGGTTTATCTTTAAAGTTGCGCACGGCGCGTTTCATTCGAATGGCTTCCGATACTTTCATGAAAAATCCTTTCTTGGAACCGCAAAGAGCGCAAAGACCGCAAAGTTTTTTCTTTTCTCTTCGCGCACTTAGCGTGCTTTGCGGTTTAAATGTTTACACAGAGTATAATTCATTCAATGTCCGAATCAACTTCCTTTCGCTCATTCATTCTCCCAACTCTGCTGCTGATCTTCGGCGGTTGGGGCGGGCTGGCGGCGCTGGTCTACTTCACCGAGCCGCTGGTCTGGAACCGCTGGGCGCTCTTCGCGCTACTCTTCCTGGCGCTGACCGGCACTGCCATCCCTATTGTCTACTTCTTCCACCTGCGCTTCCCCACCGAGCCACCCGCCGGTCCGCGCGTGATCGTGCGTCAA
>JASFRG010000070.1:0-24051 GCA_050115035.1 Anaerolineales bacterium
ATTTTTCAGTTTGGTAATGGTATCCTTCATTGGGGTTCACCTCCGGTGCGATTGGTTTTTGGCAAAACAATCTTACACCGGATGAGCCCCTTCTTATTTTACGGATAGGTTCTAAGTACCGGCCCGCAATCTGTCTCGCTCACGAACAACCTGGTCAGCACAAATCTTCGAATTTTTCTACTAATTTCTTCCTTCGAGATGAGCAAGGGGAAATGGAAACTCTCTGGACATTAATGCCTTGAGGAGTAATTGCTGCTGCTGTTCAGACTGCAAGCGCCTGGCTTCGCGCCAACGACGCCAGAGGATAAATAATCCGAGAAGGCCGATGAAAGACTGACCGATAAACACATCCAATCCTGGGGAGACAAATGCAGAAAGCAAACCAGGCACGCTATCCCACATACCGTGCAAGGCTACAACGGTGAAATAAGTGCCCAATACCTTCCAATTGAGATGGAAATGCTTGTTGCCACTTTCCCGGAACAACACACTGGCTAAGATGGCTGTCCATGTGCCGTGACCAACCGAGGATAGAATCCCGCGTATTAACGTTACGATTACGGTTACGCTCAGACTGCCTCCGCTTAACAAAAAGGCATTGAACGCGTATCCGATACTCTCCAGGGCTGCAAACCCCATACCCGCTGCTGCACCCAGGATCAGGCCGTCCATCTCTGAATTGTGTCGCCAATGACGAGCGATAACCAACACCCCCAGGATCTTGACAAATTCCTCGATCAAGCCGACTACAAACATGTTGAATAGATTCAGTTGGCGGATAAAAATAGGTTCCAGGATCGACGCGGCCAGCACTCCCAACACA
The DNA here is from genome assembly GCA_050115035.1 of Anaerolineales bacterium. Classification (GTDB taxonomy): domain Bacteria; phylum Chloroflexota; class Anaerolineae; order Anaerolineales; family Villigracilaceae; genus JAABUE01. Next base: position 824 of record JASFRG010000070.1, read on the forward strand.
CCGCCATAGAAGAAACTCAGTGCAGTGGTAGGCAGCGAGAGCTTGCTCCAATGACGCCGCTCATAAAAAAAGGCGACAAACGTGACAGGAAAGAGGAAATTGCCGATCAGGACCACTGTTGGGAACAGGTTATGATTTCCGGTTAATATCAGGATAACTATTCCAGCGAAAAAAAACACAAACCCGATCACAAGCACCCGCAACCACGTAGTCTTCCTTTCCTTTTTCAAAATGATCTGACTGTCCTGAAACATGCTCCACCTCCGAAGTTCTATTTTCCTTTGACGCTGTGAAGATTGCATGGTCAATAGGTTCCATAACACCAGCTTACTCCTAGGGGCGGTTTTTTGTCCTTAGATTTATCTTATCCCTCACTAAAGCGTTAATTAACTAGTCCTACCCGGTTAGCGAAGATTCTATCGTTACGACATTATTGAGCAGGGAAGCCCATATGTTATGAGTTTGATGTATTTGGGAAATTCAAGCAGATATTGCGCGATGGTCCCGGTGTCGTTGGGAGGAGCAAAAGATCAAAGGGGCATCTCGATGTGTACTGCGCTGATAAATGCAATCATCAATATAAAAACGCCGAACCATTTTTCCAAATTCTGGGCTTTCAGGTGAACAGACAGACGGCTGCCAATCTGTCCGCCGATAAACACTGGGATAGCCAGAAGCAAGGCGGCCGTCCAATTTACTCCCCCAACACTGATATGACCGAGCAGTCCAGCGGCAGCAGTTAATCCGACCATGAAGGCACTGGAACCGATGGCAATTGGTACAGGGATACCAAACAACAGAATCATCAGCGGGACTTTCAACGCCCCGCCGCCGATGCCAACCATGCTTGTCAGCAATCCGACAGCCAGCATGACAGGTACGATCAAGCGCAAATCCAGATCATACGTTACACCGTTCATCTTTCGCCGCCATATCCAGCGAGAGGGGTGAGTGATTATCTGACGATGGATCGTTTCTTTCGGGGGATGTAACATGTACCATCCTGCTGGCACCAGAAGAAGGAACAGAAGCAGGCCAAGGGTTTGAGAAGAAACATACTGGGATAGAATTCCGCCAAGGAAAGCGCCCAAAGTGGTTGGAGCTTCCAATACCAGGGCAGTCCGCCAATCCACTTGATGTGCTTTGTGAAAAACAAGGGTCGATGAGATCGATATGATAAGGATAAGAAACAGGCTAATGGGGGCAGCGGAATGAAAATCGACCCCACTCCAAACTTGAAGTGGGGTATACAATATGCCACCCCCCTGTCCGAAAAGTGCTGCAACGAAGGATGCTATTAGCAGCGAAAAATCCTCGAGTATGTTCATGCGGGTTCTATGGTCTCTTCCACAAGTTTATGCGCAGCGGCTTTGTCTACCAGCCAGACGGGATGCGCACCGTTAGGGCGGATAAGTTGTGCAGGCAATTCGTGCGGGTGGTAGGCGCCCTCGAGCACGCCTTGCAATGCGGAGGCTTTTTCCGCGCCGCTGACCAGGAAGACAACTTCCCTGGCCTGATTGATAAGTGGTGGAGTCATTGTCACGCGATACATGCGTTGCTCTGCCACATAAACATCCTCCACCCAGCGTTCTTTTTCGTCTAGTGTGGATGTGTGTGGGAAGAGCGAAGCAGTATGCGCGTTTTCGCCTAATCCCAGCAGAATTAGATCAAAGGCAGGTGCCCGCTTCTTGAAGAAATCCTGCAATGTAGTTTCATAATGGGTAGCAGCCAATGCTGCCGGTAAGTCACCAAGGATGGGATGGATGTGGTCTGCTTGCACGGGCACGAGATCGAGCAGGGTCCGGCGTGCCATCAGGAAATTACTGCGAGGGTCATCGAGGGCAACGCAGCGCTCATCACTCCAGAAGACATGAACGGCCTCCCAACGGATTTTCTCTCGAAGGGGGGAGGCGGCTAGGATCTCGTACGTACGGTGCGGAGTATTCCCGCCGGAGAGAGCCACACAAAAGCGCCCATTAGAATTAATGGACTGATTGGCCAGGTCAACAAACATCTCAGCAGCAGACTGACTAAGCGATTTATAATCATTGAAAACGTGGATCATGGCTAACCTCCTTCTTTTTCATGTCTTCCATTGCTTTATCCGACCTTCAATCCCAATTCATCCAGAGCCTCATGTGTGACTTGATAGCTGGTGTGATGAATCCCTTGAATGCCCAACCCATCAGCAACTTCTACAAATAGACGGCGGTCGTCGATGTAGACTACCTGCTCGGGCGCGGATTGGGAAATGTCCAACGCAATGTGATAGATGTCCAGATCAGGTTTACGATAGTGAACAAAACAGGAGGAGACAAAAGAGTCGATCACTTCGTGCAGGTTGAATTGCTGGATGCGATAACGGGTCAACTCCCGTCCCTCATTACTGACAGCCACAGTTTTGAGATGATGATGTGCCTTTAAGACGCGTACCAGATCGAGCATCTCGTTATAAGGCTGCGAACGCGAAAACATGAAAGTGCGGAATTCTTCTATTGAAAAAGAACGCTCTTCATAAAAAACAACCCGACTCAGGTAATCTTCGAGGCTCAACTTGCCTGCCTCATAGGTGTCATAGGTCAGGTGATGACGCTCATCCATTACACCAAAATCAATGTGAAAGGTTTCAGCGGCGTGCATACGGGCATGGCGGTCCCAGCCGTTGGTGAGCAACACGCCGCCGATGTCGAGGAAGAGCGTTGTGATGGGGGGGGAAGCAGACATCGAAACTCCTTGTTTTAATGTTGGTGGGAGGGGGTCAGAGAGCCACTATGTTGTTCTTTGTGGAAAATTCGACCGGGTCGCCAGGGAGTTCCCAAAGCCGGCAACAGCCAACGATCCAGGCCCCACCAGCCGACTATCTTCCATGCCAATACCAGGAAGATGGAGAGCATCAATAAGATCGGGTTGACGCTAACGGATCCGGCTAACAAATAATTGAGGTTCATCAGGATTCCAAAGAAAGCGGCAATGCCCGCAAATGCGCCCAGGATCAACCCAATTCCTACCAAGGTCTCGCCAAAAGCGACAAAATGACTCCAAAGGCTGACATGAGGAAGAACAATATTGTGTAAAAAGCCAGCGTACCAACTCTGGACATCAGGGTGTTCGCCTGTGGCCTTGGTGAGTGCATTGTTGGCGAAGCCGGACAGGGCTATGCCCGCATTGCTCCCCACCCAGGCTGGGTTAGTTACCTTGCCCCAACCAGCTTTCAGCCAGGCCCAACCGACATAAAGGCGCACGATCAACCATATCCAGGCCCAACTTGTTTTGCCAAATAGCGCCTGTGTAAATGGCGGATCGGTGATCTGTGACACTTCTGAAGGTGAAGTTGTAGTTTTTTTAGTATTCATTTTTAATACTCCTAAAAGATTTTCGGCTTGCTTATTTCCACTTACGATTGACCGGAATTGTAGGTAAAGATTCGATTGCTTTCTTGTCCAGCTTTAAATAAACAGCTTCTTCGGCGATTTTCTTGATCTCGGAAACGGGGATGGTTACATCCTTCTTGCCCCACAGGTGACCTTCGCGTAGAACCAGATGTGTAATGACATCATTTTCGGGGTCAACTAGGAACTCGTCCACTTTTCCCACATCCCCGTCCGTGGCTTTGACAGATGTGCCGCGGCGGATAATCACTTCACCCGCCGGAATGTGCTCGTGTTCGAACGGCATCGGCATAACATCGTACATCGCATAAGGCCAGACTTCGTACGGTACTTCGTACGGAAACGATGCTTCCAGTTGCCCGGATTCGATAAAATCAGTTTCTTCAAAGGTATCCATATTGGATAGATCAGTCAATTTGCAGCGCAGTTGGATCGAATTCGGGGAGGATGCAAGAATCTTGTCGATTGGAACAAGTCGCTCAATATTGGGAAATGCTTTTTCAGTCACAACCAGATGAGTGATGCGTTCATTGATCGGATTGATCACTAAATAGGTAGAACGGCCACAAGTTTCACCGGCACATAAAACTTCAACGTTGATCGGGATATCCATAATGTTTTCTCCTTTGCTCAGTAAGTATCAACACTTACATTTTTAATGTACCGCGTAGTCCATCACCAGTCTTTATTTCTCACTTATGCTTGCATTAAGCAAGTATTAACCGAGAAAATCCGATACTAAAAACCGGCTATCTATACATATGGACAGCCGGTTGTAATATTGGAGTGGAGAAGTTGTTTAGCGTTTTCTTCCACCCAGTCTCAGCAGGAACAAGAACAGGTTGATGAAATCCAGATAGAGGCTCAACGCGCCCAGAATACCGAGGCGTGCTTCAAATTCATCATCGCCCTGTTGTAAAGCGGTAGCAGTCATACGCTTGATGCGCTGCGTATCGAACATGGTCAACCCCAGGAACAGGAGTATGCCCACAAAGGTAACAATCCATCCCAGGGTGGAGTTGGCCCAAAAGATATTCACCAGCATGGCGATAACCAGGCCAATCAAACCCATCAATAGGAACGAACCCATCTTCGACAGATCGATTTTAGTGGTGTAGCCAATCACGCTCATCACGCCAAAGGTGGCTGCGCTTGCTAGAAACGTAAAAGCGACGCTGCCCAGCGTATAAACCACAAAAAGCGTAGAGAGCGTCAAGCCATTCAAGGCGGCATAGATCAAGAACAGGGATATGGCAGCAGTTGTCGAAAGGCGCTTGATGCCCCAGGAGAGTCCCATCACCAGTGCCAGTTCGACGAGCAATAACCCAAAGAAAATAAGGGGTTGGCTCGACAACAGCTGGAACAGGGGTGATGCACTCACAAAGGCAGCCACACCTGCAGTGATGAAAAGTCCTAATGTCATCCAGGAGTAGACGCGCCTGAGCACGGCTCCCAGAACATTTCTATCATCTGTGTCAATATAAGTTCGGAGATGAACATCGGGGTAGTTATATGTCATGATCAGCCTCTACTTTACTTTTGCCGGGCTTTTCACCACAGACAGACTGGCAACACAATTATCCTCACCGAAAATGTTTGGAACATAGGCATCCGCATACCAATCATTACACCAAACTTTGCCGTTTATCAAATACCGGAATTGGTATTCATGCCCCGGGTCCAGTTCGAGCGAAGTAGTGTATATCCCATCATGAAGTTTCATGGGAGTAGCACTGTGTTTCCAGTTGTTAAAATCACCCGTCAGATTGACTCGCTTCGTCGTTACTCCTTGCGGACATTCTTCTTTGGGGAGCTTGAAGTCAACTTTCCAGACCTTGCGAGATTTGATAAAAGTTTTCTTTAACATATCCATCTTCTTTCTTGTCTTAATCCTGTTGAACCAATAAATTGTTAAGACAGTTCCCTTTTATTGGCTATCGATTATTTATTATTGCGCTGATTTTGCTCTCAGTCTTTATAAATAGTTTACGGACGGATTAAGACCAACTAAAACATGAAAACTGTGCATGACTATCTACCCTGTTAATTGCCTGGTTGGGATGGAAGGGATAAGTTCATTGCAGTAGAAATCAGCATCTCTTTGAAAAAAGGCTCCCAACTGGTAATCTGCTCCTTTGTTATGCCGCTTGAATCAAACTTGAACTGTTCATCGATCTTCAGCGAACTATTTGCCTTCAGTGTTTTGTTGACAATTGTATGAGGGCTACCATCAATCAATCTACCCGAAATCTTTTCATTGAGGACGGGTTCTATCCAGTGGATAATAACGTCGTTTTGAGAATTATTTTGAATGGTGACTTTGTATGAAACTACTTGCTGATCCGCGCTTCCCTCCACCCTGCCAACTGCTACCGTTACATCCGTGATTTGAATCCCGGCTGAGGGAGGGGGGACTGGTGAGCAGTTTGAGAGCATAAGAGCAGCTAAGATTATTAATATCCAATGCGTCCTTTTTCTCATGAGTATCCTTTCTAAATTGCGTTCGGGAAAATATCTTCATAGATATCCAGAGTCCCTGAACCAGGATACCCTTGAGGCAAATTAGGATTATTAATCTTCATCCGGGCCGGAGGATAGGAATCCCCATTTCCCTAGCTTGTCTCTTATGATCTGATCCAGGCCGTAATACTGTCCGGCCGAGAGCAAGAATAACCCAAGGAAAACAAAAACATAGATTATCCCAGCCCCAATATCGGTAGCACCGGCGGTGTACGGACCGCCGAAACCTTCTGGGACTGCCCATATCACTAGTGACAACAATATCCCGCCGGTGTATGCCAGATTGCTGAAGAGACCCAGGATCAACCCGATCGCTATACCGGTTTCACCCAGTGCAACAATGCGTGCGATTAAATGAGGGTCAATGTTTACAAGATTGATCCAAAAATTCAGCCAGGATTGGATGAGCGCTGGCTGTCCGCTAAATGTTTCCTGTAGGTAAGTAACAAAATTATTCGCGAAAGCCGGTTGCCACTTGAAATAGGCGTCGATTGCCCAGATCAACCCAAAAGCGATGCGGGTAAAAGCGATACCCAGGGCATGTGAGTTTGTCACATGTTTGTTAATTGTCATATCTGTATGCACGATTAGCCTCCAACTCAATATCTTTTCTTCCATATATCCTACCTCTCCAATGACGAAAATTCCTTATCTTTGTTTTAAGAACCGATAATTATTTGATTAAGTACGGTTTCTCGATGGTCAGGAAATTAGAGGGATTGTTTGGGATGCCAATTCAAAGATGAGCTCATATGCGAAGTTCAGCAGGGCTAGAATCCAACCAAATTACAACGTTTCAAACCATTCCCAAACTAAAGTTCAACCAGTATCACCATCTTGATTGTCACATATTTGTTACATTGAAGTTGTATTTAGTCTCATCGCTGGGAGGTCGTATGGGAGGAATTTCGACGTTTTTAGTTTGAGGAGGAGGCATATATGTTCACGAAGGAAAACAGCGCCAGTATCAATTTCATGGTGACCGCTGCAGGTTGGTTGGTCATTGGAGTATCTATGGGATTGATCCTGGCGCTGGAATTTGTGTTCCCAGATTTGTTCCGGGGGGTTCCATGGCTGGTGTTCAGCCGGCTGCGCCAGGCACATGTCAACACGGTTCTGTTCGCCTGGCTGTCCGGCGGAATGATCGGGATCTGGTATTACATCGTTCCGCAGCTCACCGGCCGTCGGTTGTGGAGCGAAGCGCTCGGCAATCTGTGCATGTTGCTGTGGAATATCGCGCTGGCGCTTGGCATCGTGGGGATTTTGAATGCCTACACCCAGAGTCGCGAGTACGCCGAACTGATCTGGGCTATTGATATCCCGGTCATGATCGTGCTCTTGCTGTCCATGTTCAATATCTATATGACTATCGGAAAACGCGTTGAGTCCAAGCTGTATGTTTCCCTGTGGTACATCAGCGGGACGGTCATCTGGTTCCCAATGTTGTACTTCATCGGCAATGTCATGTGGAACCCGCCGACGGGCGCGTTGACCGGCATCAACGACACCATTTTCAACTGGTTCTACGGACACAATGTGCTCGGGCTGTGGTTCACCACCGGATTGCTGCCAGTGATCTACTACATCGTCCCGAAAGAGACACGCACGCCGCTCTACAGTCATGCCCTTTCGCTGATTGCATTCTGGGGCATCGCCTTCTTTTATACGGGCGTGGGCGCGCATCACCTTTTGTGGGCGCCGGTCCCATACTGGCTGAAGACGATCGCCGTGGCTGAGAGCATCGGCATGATCCTGCCGGTAGTGGCCTTCATGATGAATATCTTCCTGACCATGCGCGGCAGTTGGAACCGCTTTTTTGCCAGCATCCCGCTGCGGTTTGTGATCACAGGCTGGGCAGCCTACATTCTGGTTTCTTACCAGGGCTCACATCAGGCCTTGCGCGGAATTAACCTGCTTACGCACTTCACGCAATACGTCCCCGGGCATGCCCACCTGTCACTGCTGTTCTTTGCGGCCTCGACCATCATCGGCGGCATATTTTATGTTATTCCGCGAGTCTACAAATGCCAGATCTACAGCCGCAACCTGGCGAACATCCAATACAGCCTGTACGTCATAGGTTTTGCATTCTTCTTTGGCGGTTTCCTGTTGACCGGTCTGGTGCAGGGCACAAATTGGTTGCATCAGGGCCTACCGATCTGGTCTGTGCTGCCAGGGCTGGTGCCCTATATGGCGTTGCGCGCAATTGGTGGCGTATTACTTGTCACCAGTTTTGTGTTGTTCACCTATAACGTTTTTGCCACACTGGTCCAGCGCAAGCCAGTCTCCCAGCCTGACTTGATCGCCGCACCTGCTGCTGCCGATTGAAGAGGAGAGCTACTATGAAAATGACATTCAAAGTTACTGTAATTGGTGGCGTCATTGTCTTCTTTGCGGTGGTCCTGGCGGCGGTGTTCATTCCCGCCTATGTCTGGGATCCACCTAGAACGGTGATTGCACACGAATATTCATCTCTGGAAGAACGTGGTCGTGAAGTGTTCTATTCGAACGGTTGTAATTACTGCCATACCCAGTACGTGCGTGAAGAGGATACGGCTATGGGCCCTGTCTCGCTGGGCGGCAACTACGCTTTTGACAATCCCATGATCCTGGGGTCCGAACGTACCGGCCCCGATTTGTCTTACATCGGACGCAAGCGTAGCGAAGCCTGGGAGATCCGTCACTGGAAAGACCCGCGCGCGATGTCACCGCTGTCGATCATGCCCAGCTTCGAATTTCTCTCGGATGAAGATTTGAATGCGATGGCTGCTTATCTCTTTGCGCTTGGAGATCGGGTGGCAGCCGAACGCATGATCCTGCCACCTGAAGCGTACGGGAACAAAAGCGACACATTGCCAGACCCAATGACTGCTACCGGCTCTGACCAGCCTCAAGGATGGCCGACCTGGACCGCGATGGGTTTGCAGGAGGGCAAAGAGATTTACGTTGCCAACTGCCTGACCTGTCACGGGGATGCGGGCAACGGCCTGGGCAGCTACGCCGGGACTCTGATCGTCACTCCGGCGGATTTCAAGCAGGATCCGTTTCAGAATATGCCGGATGAGCAATGGTTCTGGCATGTTTCCGAAGGTATCCAGGGTACGGTCATGCCGCCATGGAAAGAAAGTCTGACAGAAGATGAACGTTGGAAGGTTATCCGTTATGTGAAGAACGTCTTTGCGCAACCGGTGATGCATGATCCAGACGAAGGTGATCCGAGTGGCACTTATGCCAACCTGACCAATCCCCTCGATCCGACGGTTGAGAACCTGGACGAAGGCAAAGCTATCTTCACCCGCGAATGTATGGTCTGTCACGGCGATGCCGGCCGCGGCAGCGGCCCCTTCCGGGATTATCTGCAGCCTGGTCCACCTGATTTCGGCGATGGCAGTTACGGGGACTATACCGATGCGGATTATTTCTGGCGCATCAGCGAGGGTGTGCCCTGGTCTGCTATGCCAGCCTGGAAAGTTGAATATAACGAAGAAGAACGCTGGAAACTGGTTTATTTCATCCGCACGATCTTCACCCAAACTCAGGATCGGCCTCCGGAACCGGCTAGCAACAACACCTTTATCTATCCGGATTTTTACAAGAATGAGATGCGCTTCCCGGATGATGTCTCCTTTGAAAGTGGAAAGATCGTTTTCCTGCAGAACTGCGCCCACTGTCATGGTCTGGCGTTGGACGGCACCGGCTGGGATGGACAGTATCTGAACCCACAGCCCGCTGATTTCCGCAGCATGGCAGGCATGAGCATGAAACCTGAAGCGCAGGGTGAGCACCTGGCAAAGGTTAGCTTTGGGATCAAGGATACCGCTATGCCCGTTTGGGGTGAATGGTTGCCCTTCCAACAACGCTGGGATGCCATCCAATACCTGATGGGCGTGGCCATGATGGGTAAACCCGTCACTTCCAGTGACTATGGGAACGGACAGGTCCCGGCCAGGTATGTCACCGTCAGCAGTGACGTGTTCGTGTCGGAAGGTCATTCGATCTCCGAAGATCACGGTCAGGAACTGTATACACAATATTGTGTCACCTGTCACGGAGAAAACGGTCAAGGCGACGGATCTGGAACGCAGAACAATGCCAGCAAAGGCCCCGCACCGTTTGCTGCGGACATGGGTGAACAATATATCAACTGGCGCATCCATGAAGGCGTCCCCGATAGTTTCATGTATCCTTTCAAATGGCTGCTCTCTGAGAAAGAAATCTGGGATATCACCGTTTATGTCAATAGTTTCAACAGCACACAAGGAGGTGGACAATGATGCCGCTAGGATTATGGGTGGTAGTTGGATGGATGGCCCTGGTCGCTTTGACTGGAGTCATATTCCTGATCTGGGGCTGGAGAAAAGGCCAGTTCAAGGATATCGAAGAGGCAAAGTACAAGATGCTGGAAGAACGTGAACCGGAACCTTGGCCGCACCAGAAAGGAGGCCAAAATGACTGAGAATGTTATGCAACTTTGGCCGGAGATCCTGGCCGTAATCGCAGGGGTAGTGGTGTTGTTCATCTTCGCTATTACCCTGGCCTGGCCGCACCGTCCAACTGTAAAGCCGGGTAGCAAAGGACACCGTCCCCAAGAAGAAACGGGCGAGCATGAAGAAATCCGGCCGGATGGCTACATCGACAGCTTTGCCGGTGATATCGAAGAAGCCGGTGGTGGCATGCCGACCATCGTCAAATGGGCATTGCCAGGCATCGTCCTGTGGTGGTTGATCTATCTGATCGTGTTCTGGACGCCAAAGGGAGGCTGACATGGCTTACATTTACGAAGTTAGCTTTGACATTAACAAAAACCAAATGAGCCAGTTGCAAATCGGCCAACCTTTGGAACGTGTGCTCGGATATTTGCGCACCTTATTGCCAGGCGAGCCAGGTTATGTTACTTCCAGAGCGATGTACTCAATCGACGATCCGGATAACACCAATCTAGTCGTTCAAAGTGTATGGGAGCGCTGGGAAGACTTGGCAAATCACAAAAACTCCACGTTAGCAGAACAAAAAGCGCTTACGGAATTTGCCCCCCATATCAACAAAGACGCCCTTAGGGTGCGTGTCTATGAGGAAGTCACCTGAAAGGTGATATAAGCAAATGGTTGCCCTGAGAATTTCACCTCAGTGCAGCTATGGAATTATCATAATTATTTATTCAAGAATTTTCGAATCATGACCCTAGAAAAATGTGCGCTATGCGGCGATACCATTAAGGGACAGCCAGTTGTCCAAAACATTGATGGGGAAGAAAAGAAGTTTTGCTGTGGGGGCTGTGCGCGTGCTTACCAGCAAGCTTCTGAAAATGATATGCTGGAAAAGGTCAAGCCTAAGCACGAGAAGAGGACCTCTTTAGCGCAGGATATTTTTTCGGCAGATGAAAATACGCATTTCACCATCGATGGAATGTGGTGTGCCGGTTGTGCTACGGCTGCTGAGCGGGTATTGCGTAATACAGAGGGCGTCAAATCGGCGGACATCAGTTTTGCCGCCGAACGCGGACGCATCCAATACGACCCTAAGCTGGTCGATCCGCAAACGCTTCTCAAAGACCTGGATCGCCTCGGCTACCACGCCCGGACGATTGGCGATAAAGCTGAAAAAGATGCCGAGCGCAAGCAGGAAGGCACGTTGCTACAATTGATTACCGCTGCGGCTTTTGGGATGCAGGTCATGCTGCTTTACCTGACCCAACTCTATCATTTATACGCGGCGGGACAGTTTGCATCTCAAGATGTGCGCAGACTTCAATACCTGGTGTGGGCGCTGGCAACGCCAGTCATTTTCATAGGCGGAATTTCATTCTTAAAAGGAGCCTGGCGCGCTTTGCGTGCTCGCACAGCCACGATGGACACCCTGGTCGCCCTGGGAACGCTATCTGCATATTGTTACAGTGTCTACGTGACAGTCACAGGAAGGGGGGAGGCCTATTTCGATTCAGTTGCGATGATCACGACCTTCATTATGCTCGGGCGTTATCTGGAGTCTTTGGGAGGTTCGCAGGCACGTAAGGACATTCGCAGCCTGCTGCATTTGCAGCCCGACAAAGCCTGGAGAAGGGATGGGAGCGATTGGATTTCCGTTCAGGCGTACGATCTGAAGGCAGGGGATGTGATTCTGGTCAAGCCGGGAGAACACGTTCCGGCCGACGCTAAGATTTTGGATGGGCATGCGGCAGTCAATGAAGCCTTATTGACTGGCGAATCAACCCCGGTAGAGAAATCCATCGGGGAAACGCTCTTTGCCGGGACCGTGGTAACTGATTCCGCTGTAACTGGCCGCGTGACGCAACCCCCGAGAGAAACCCGCCTGGCTCAGATCACAAACCTGGTCGAAGAAACTCTGAGTTCCAAACCGCCCATCCAGCGAATGGCGGATAAAGCCTCTACTTACTTCGCATTCGGTATCTTGGGAGTTGCGTTTATCACTGCGCTTGGATGGTGGCTGACTGGTCATGCGCCCTCACAAGCTTTGCTGTCGGCTGTGGCAGTTTTGGTGGTGGCATGTCCTTGCGCGCTGGGGCTGGCGACACCTTTAGCAATGACAGTTGTCCTGGGATGCACCACGCGCGCTGGCGTACTGTTGCGCAATCCAATCATCCTGGAGACAGCCAACAAGGTACAGCGCGTGGTCTTCGACAAGACCGGCACGATTACGCGTGGACAAGTCAGCGTGGTTGAGGTCGTCCCGGTCTCTTTGGATGGTCACAGCCCGGACGATTTACTTCGTCAGGCTGCGGCTGTTGAGCAGTATTCTGAACATCCATTGGCGGAAGCCATTCTGGAAGCTAACCATGAAGAGTTACCCGAAAGCGGCGAATTTGAAATGGAGCGCGGATTGGGGGTGAGCGCATGCGTGGGCGAGCCGGGCAGCCCCAGGGTCCGGGTGGGGTCGGCGCGTTTTCTGAATGTGGATGGGAATAACGAAAAGGTTAAGTCAGCCGAAGAGCACATCCAGCAGGGTGAGACCCTGATCTGGATTGGGATAGATGAGCAAGTGCTCGGATTCATTGCCATTAGCGACACGCCCAACCCATCCGCTTCGGAAGCGGTCCAAAGATTGGAGGAGGCGGGCATCCACACAACGCTGCTTTCTGGCGACAACCTGGGAACGACGCAGGCGATTGCCGGGAAAGTCGGCATCGCGGATTATGTCGGAGCTTTGCTCCCTGAAGAGAAAGCGGGGCGTATTTCAGCCTGGCAAGATGAAGGCGAGTTTGTGATGATGGTCGGAGATGGGGTCAACGATGCCCCGGCGCTGGCACAGGCAAACGCCAGCCTGGCGATGGCGGGTGGGACGGATATCGCCGGTGAAACATCGGATGCCATCCTGACCAACGCGGACCTGACCCTGATTCCCTGGTTGATACGCTTATCCAAACGGACGCGCCGCATCATCCTCGAAAACCTGGGCTGGGCATTTGCCTACAATCTGGTGGCCGTGCCCTTGGCTGCATTTGGAATCATCAGCCCGGTGATTGCGGCCGTTGCCATGGCGACCAGCAGTCTGCTGGTGGTGGGAAATTCTTTACGTTTGAGAAGTTAATATCACTCTACACTTCAGGAGTTGCGAACTTTTTGCGAATTGCGTAAGTTCTAACTTGAGAATTTAAGGAGTTATTGCATTTTTGTGGAATGTAACAATTTTGTGATATAAGCTAACTTTAAGCAGTTTTGCATATTGTCATAAGGTCGAATAAGGAAGAGAAACCTACAATGAGGGTAGAGGTGAAAATTATGGCAATCGAAAAAGAAATTTCATTTTATTCAGGTCCGCACATTCTGGCCGGAACGTTGACGATACCCGACTCGCCTGGTTTTGAAGGAACGTTCCCCGGCTTCCTGCTCGTCCCGGGTTCGGGACAGGTGGACAGGAACGAGAACGCCAAGAAACTAGCGATCGACGCTTTCCGTGAAATTGCAACGGACCTGGCAAATAAGGGGGTTGTTTCCCTGCGGTATGACAAACGCGGTGTAGGAGAAAGTCAGGGCGACTTCTGGTCGACGGGCTTTTACGACAATGTGTCAGATGCGACCACAGCCCTGCACGTTCTGAAATTCAATGAGCACGTCCAGCCTGGGCATGTTTTTATTCTTGGGCACAGCGAAGGCGCAGTCATCGCCACCCGAATCGCAGCGACGGGCGCAGACGTAGCCGGCGTGATCCTGCTGGCTGGTATTGCCGAATCGGGTGAAGATGTAATGCTCTGGCAAGGAGAACAGGTCGCGAAGGGGATGCATGGACTGAATGGCTTCCTGATCAAAGCGCTTCACATAGATGTTCAGAAAGTTCAGCGTAAACAGTTAGATAAGATAAAACAATCTACCAAAGATTGGTATCGGGTAGGACTTTTCGCCAAGGTTAACGCCAAATGGATGCGCGAATTCCTGGCTTATAATCCGGCTGAAGACCTGCCAAAAATCCAGGTGCCTGTGCTGGGAATTACAGGGTCGAAGGATATCCAGGTGGATCCGTCTGATTTGCAGCGCATGGCCGGATTGATTAAATCCGAATTTGAATGGCATGCAGTGCCGGATGTCACACATATTTTGCGGGCCGAAGCGGGCGAACCGACTCTATCCACATATCGGCAACAAGTCCAACGACCTGTAGATGGAAGAGTACTGAACTTTATTTCTGATTGGTTGAAACAGCATATTGGAGAACAAATTCCTATGCATGGAAAAGTTCGGGTGACACAAGTAGCTGATTGATTTGTTTTTTAGCAGGTGGGTGGGATGACAACAAAAACTGAAACAATTGAGGGAAAACATGTAAGCTGGCGAAAATGGGTTGAACCGTGGTATGTCGTCTATGCTATTTTGGGCATCATTATTGCAGGTTTAATTCCCATCTTGCTTCCGTTGAGGGTGGATCAAGCCGGGAATCCGTCACAGGTGGGATGGGTGATGGCAGCTATCAGCCTGGGCGGTTTGTCAGCGCCCTTATGGGGAACGCTGACGGATCGCTATCATTTGCATCGCCGGGTACTTGTCATCGGATTGTTCCTGACCGCATCGGGTTTGGCCGCCTTTACCTTTAGCAGCCAACCCGTTGTCTGGTTTGGTATGGCTTTGCTCCTGAGCATTGGCGCAGCCGGAGCCTCTACGGTTGCGAATCTGTTTGTAGTTGAAATGCATCCCAAATCCGAATGGGATGAGCGCATCGGATGGCTGCAAACCTTTTATGGGCTAGGACAGGTGCTTGGATTGTTGCTGGCCGGCTTCTTGAGCAAGGTGGATTTTCATATTGGTTTATTGACTGCTGCTGCATTGAGCGCCATATCCGTGCTGATGGGTTGGATCACCACGAAGGCCTCTCCACGATACTCCGGTGAAAAACCTGTCTTGTTGCATACCGCCCGTCATGCCGAAATGACCATTCATTCACCACAACGCTTCTTCCATCATCTAAGTTTGAACGGCATCAAACAACTTGGCACAATACTGCGTTCACGCTTTGGCTTGTTCCTGGCTGTCTGGTTGTTGACCTTTGCCGGGTCAGCTGCTGTTTTCTCGCAATATCCTTTGTTGATGAAAAATGTGTTTGGCATCGGTCCGGATATTTCGTCGGTTGCTTTTGGGGTGATGGCCGGGCTGGGATTGACACTTTACACGCCTGCTGGAAACTGGTCCGAGAAGGTTGGATCGGTGCCCATTTTACGTGTTTCACTGGTGATGCGTCTCGCTGCTTTCGTCGGTTTATTTGCGCTGGGATTTACGCATTTCGGCTTTCAGGGCTGGCTGGCGCTGGTGGCCTTTGCCTTTGTAGTCTTCGCCTGGTCCCTGATGAGCGTGAGCGGAACAGCGCTGGCAGCCAATCTTTCTCCGGTTGGTGAAGGTGAAGGTATGGGGATATTCAATGCAGTGAACGCCTTATCAGGTGTGATTGGCGCTGCTCTTGGTGGTTGGATTGCTGGAAACTGGGGATATACGACAATCTCAATTGTGGCAGTAGCGGGGGTTGCATCAGGCTTATTCTTGAGTTTTATGTTTACCCGGAAGGAACGCAAAAGGTAAGCGATATCTAATATTTTAGGATGCAGTCTCAATACGCTGACGGGGGATTGCCACATGAATTCCTTCTTTTTGTAAAAGCTCCAGGGCAGTTTTGCGCAGAGCCCTGGCCACATCCCACTGTTTACCGGGCTGGGTTTTGGCGATCAATTGCATTTGTACGGCCCAATCTGTGAATCCATTCCAGCCCAGGGCGTAGGGCGTCTCAACGATAGCGGAAGCAATTTTCTCGTCCGATTGAACGAGGCGGGCGGTTTCTTCCAATGTGTGCAGGGCACGTTCCAGGTCTGCGTCATAATCTAGATTGAAGGTGACCACCACCTGCGCCCACTGCATGGTCAGATTGGAAACGGAGCGGATGTCGCCGTTGGGGATCAGATTGAGCTTCCCTTCGATATCGCGCAAATAAGTAGCGCGCAGGGTGATGCGCTCGACCACACCGGAAAATTGTCCAACTGAGATGACATCCCCAATCCCGAACTGGTCCTCGACTAAAATGAGAATGCCCCCCAGGTAATCCTTGATGACGGTCTGCGCGCCGAGCGAGAACGCCAGACCGACCACGCCTGCACTGGCCAGAATAGGCGTGATATTAATGCTCAGTTCGTGCAGGATCATCAACAGTACAATGAGAAAAATCAACACATGACCGATGCTTTGCCCGGCGTTTGTGAGGGTGGTCAGACGCTGTAAACGTTCCCCGTTTACATCAGACTCTTTTAGACGTCGTTTCATGCCTCGCAAGATCAATTGCCAGACCAGCATGCTTCCCAGACCAACCAGCAGAACGATGGCAACTCGCCAGACTGAAAACCATAAGTTGCTGTTCATAGACCCTCAAAAAGCAGATAGACCATTGGATTTTTGTTGGCTGAATTGCTCATTGTTGAGATTCCAATCCGGGCTGAACGCGATTGCTCACCTGGCTACCGGTCGCGACCAGGCCGATTGCGATGAAGTACATAATTATCACATGCATCAGGTTCGTATTCTGTGAAAGCGGGAAGACCATACCCAGGCTGAAGTTGTACATGAAGTGTAGCAATATGGCTGCCAGGATGCTGCGCCGGTTATGGTTATAAACCCAGGTCAACATGATGGTGAGAGGTACAATGGCGATCAAGAAATACCAGAAGTCGGGCGTTCCGACACCCCATTTGTATTGCGTAGTTCCGCGTACGAAGAACAGGGGCAGATGCCAGACCCACCAGAAGGGAGCCAGAACCAGGCTGGCTGCGAAAGGCGACCAACGAGTCTGTAACTGGTCAAGGGCATAACCGCGCCAGCCCAGTTCCTCCGAGAGCGGCCCGGTCAGAATGCCGGTGATCACGATCCCGATCAGCAAGAGCGGGTTGGCGGCAATTTGCGAAAGCCGCTCGAATTGGGGTAAAGGATTCCCCAGCAGGCTGTTAAAGCTGAACAGTATAACGTACAGAATCGGGAATACCAGGAAGATGAATAGATACCACTTGGTTGAGATGCGCTTGAAATCGATCGCGCGTTTCCAGAAATCACGGCGCTCTTTCTTATCTTTATTTCGATACACCATGATAATGCCTGCGACGGAGGGACCAAAGCCTCCTAACGCAAACGGGATCAACAAGGTTGTTCCATTCACATCCTGACCAGACAGTGCGAGAGGCACCCAGAAAAGCCAGGAAATAGCATAAGTCAGCAAAATGAAGATCCAGAAATTTTTGCTGACAGTTTGAGAGTGAGTTGCTCCCATAAATTGAACTCCTTTAATTATTCAGATGGTTGGGGTGGTCCGTTTGTATCGAAGGCCAGGGTAGCCGCAGGATTTTGATGTCCTTGCAGATACGCCTGGATCACATACTGGGTTCCCGTCTGCAGTGAATTTCCCTCCAGTGGAACGGTTTGCGTCCATATGCCCTGACTAACTTCTACACACTTCTCAGCAGGCCACCAGGGCAATGCGGAACCGTCTGCCAGCAGTTTGGTATTGATACAGGCTGAATTTGGTAAGCTGCTTTTCCCGTGGAGGGAGAGTTGCACGTTGCTTACAGTGACACCCTCGATCTTTACACTCCCACCAGAAGGTTCATCTTTGGACTGTGCTTCTGTGGATGCGCTGCAACCAGAAATGAGCAGAAAGGCTAACATCAGGGAAACGATTTTTATTCCTGATTTCAACTTTGTATTCAAACTTATTTCCTCCTTTTGAATTGTAAGAAAAACTGCACCTCACTCACTTGTGGGCTTGAACAAAAAATATAAACCGAGCACGCCCAAGATGATCCCTGCCGCCAGCACCAGCCAGGGCAAACTCGCCTCATCCGGGCCGGGCGGGTTGACTCCGGTCATCGATCCGGCGTAAAAGCCGGCCAGGACGATGGCGTTGGCGATGCGCGCGCCGATCGAACCAATAGTCATGGTCAATCCTGCGGCACTCAATAGGATCGCTCCACTGAGTTTATCCTTCATCAATTCTCCTTTCTTATGCTGACGGGGGAACGAGCACGACCTGACTCCCATCCAGGTTGGTGTGTATCTCGTAAGTTAGACCATTGGCTGACAGGACAATCTTGAACCCGTCCACCACATGGAAGGCGCACATGATCCCAGGTTGCTGCACGCCCAGACAGGTATCCGGCCATTGGACTTTTTGAGCCTCTACGAACTTGATCTTCGCCCCGTTGATGGACAATTTATCAACCAATAATGATTTGGCCCTGGCGACAGGCAGTGTATCCATGCCACCCTGGCCGCTTGTGGTGGGGAGAGGCTGTGGTGTAGGCGTAAGGGTCGCCTGTGTTGCCGGTGTGGCACAGGCTGCCAGCACGATTGCCGTTAAAGAAATGACCAGGGTGATTTTTATCCAAGGTTTGGACAGCTTAATATTGTTGAAGAGATTTTGATTGGCTTTCATTATTTCCTCGAAAAGATTTATTTGTTGTTCTCATCCTTTGCTTTCTCAGGATGAGAGGAATGTCTGCAAACTATCATAGTCACTTTAAGTTTAGGCGTCCTTAGCGGGCTCTTATGATCTGATTAAGAGAAATTAAAATCAGCGCATTTGTAATGGGATTTCGGCTAATCGCTTCCCAATGGGACCACTAATAAGCTGGCCTGGATCTGATGCCGTAAATTATTGATGACCGTGCCATGGATCAGATCTGACATTCCTGAGTGTCCGTGGCTGCCCGCGATGACCATATCTGCCTTCGATGCGCTGATCATACGAGCCAGTTCAGAAACCGGATCCCCCGTCCCTAAAGACCATTCTGTTTTGAAACCGACATTTTTCATTTGTTCTGCCAGATTTTCAAGGCGAGATTGATCTGATTGAATTTCAAAGTCTTCTCCCTCCTTACCCAGGGTTCTTGCAACCGGGCTTTCGACCACATGCAGGAGCGTAAGGCGGGTTTTACCCTTATGCAGAAAGCGCAAACTCTCCCTAAGTAACTTCTCATCGTTGCCTGAAAAGTCAAGCGCAATGGCAATGTTTTCATA
This sequence comes from Anaerolineales bacterium, assembly GCA_050115035.1. Lineage (GTDB taxonomy): Bacteria > Chloroflexota > Anaerolineae > Anaerolineales > Villigracilaceae > JAABUE01. Next base: position 20,223 of record JASFRG010000070.1, read on the forward strand.
GGGTTCTGGCATGGCAACTTTTTCTGATGGAGCGGGGGTTTCCTGATGAACTCCAACAAGCCGGGGCCATGAGATTGCTAACAAACGCTTTCCCAACCATGGATGCAGGGAGATATATATGAGTAAAAGCGCCAATGCAAAGGTTATTGGAATCACTGTAACTTCTAACAGCCAGGCTTTGTTCCCCGCTTCGCCCAACCAGACCGCAATCTGGTCCCAGATGAGTTTGATGTTGAGGGCCACAATTACGCTCGCCACCAACCAGGCCAAGGCCTGCAACCAGGGTCGGATGCTGAATTTGCCCATACGGTGTTTGTCAGCCACGGCGTGGATCAGCGGGATGATCGCAAATGGCAATTGCAGGGATAGGATCACCTGGCTGAGCACCAGCATGGCGCTGGTGGAACTCTCCCCGTAAGAAGCAATGACAGCCACAGCTGGGAAAACCGCCAGCAAACGGGTGATCAGTCTACGCAGCCAGGGACGGATGCGAAGGTTCAAGTACCCTTCCATGACGATTTGTCCGGCCAGCGTGCCGGTGATGGTGGAGCTCTGTCCGGAAGCGAGCAGGGCAATGGCAAAGGCAATCGGGGCGATGGCTGCACCCAGGATTGGCTCCAATAATTGATGGGCGTTCTGGATTTCAGCTACCTGGAAGTAGCCATGACGGTAAAAGACCGAAGCAGCCATGACCAGGATAGCCGCATTAACAAAGAAAGCCAAATTTAATGAAACACCCGTATCTATATTATTCCAGCGGATGGTATCTTTGATTTCTTTGTCTCGTTTGCCGATTTTTCGAGTCTGCACCAGAGAGGAATGCAGATACAGATTATGAGGCATGACCGTCGCCCCGAGAATGCCGATGGAGATATACAATGCGGTCGCATCGGGGAGAGATGGGATGAAGCCACGCACAAGGCCACCCCAATTGGGCTGCCCCAAAATGATCTCGATCAGGAACGCCACACCGATTGTGCCTACCAGGGCCACGACCACGCTTTCCAGTTTGCGGATGCCGACGTGTGAGAGGAGCAGCAAAAGCAGTGTGTCAAGAGCGGTCAACATTACGCCATAAATAAGCGGCAGGCCAAAAAGAAGTTGCAGCGCGATGGCCGACCCGAGAACTTCGGCCAGGTCAGTGGCGGTAATGGCGATCTCGGCCAGGATATATAAAGGAATATTAACCAGCGGTGGATACTCCTCATGGCAAACCTGGGCCAGGTCACGGCGGCTGACGATTCCCAGACGGGCTGCCAGGCTTTGCAACAGGATGGCCATCAAGTTCGACATCAACAGCACCCAGATGAGCGCATAGTTATAGCGGCTGCCCCCGGCAATGTCGGTAGCCCAGTTCCCCGGGTCCATATAACCGACCGCCGCCATCAAAGCCGGACCGGTGATCGCCAGCCAGCGTCGCCACCAGGGTCCGCGTGATGGGATTTCTACGGTTTCATGAACTTCTGATAATGAGCGTCTTTCGTTTTTTTTGGATGTTTTTTCCGCCATCGTAAAGGCCAGTTGCACAGCCAGCCTGTCCTCCAATTGTCGATATTTTTGGATTAGAGCCATATTTCGATTAAAGGTGCACTACCCTTATCGTATCTGCTGCTGGCCGCAGTGTCCTTATCATGCTCTTATGTTCAGCTAAAGGAATCTTAAAATAAATTTTATGTTGGGGGAATCGGCCAGGAGATAAGAAATATCGTTCATAACGGATGCAAGCCCGAGTGGAGGATGTAGCGATGCGCGTCCGTTTTAAACCCAACCGATTTAAGAAATCCATAAGGTCTGCTTATTCCCCGGATAAAGTCAAAAAGGTCCTTTTTGTCTATGATACGAGTTGCATTCATCCAGTAATAAACCGGATAATCGTTTGATAAGGAGAAAAAAATGAAAAAGAGGACAATCTCACTTTCAGTTCTGGTTGTTTTCGCGATGGTCGCCCTGACAGCATGCGGAGGCGTTTCACTCTCGACGAACAACTCAAACTCTAATCCAGCCCCGGCGCTGCCTGCGCCCACACAAGCTGCTCCCGCACCCGCGCAGGAATCGATGCCTACAGGCGCTTCTGGCGACCTGCTCGCTGCGTACCAGGGCACGCTGGAAAATATTTATAAGAACGTCAGCCCGTCGGTGGTTAACATTCGTGTGGTGCTAAAAGTAGCAGCCAGCGATACAACTACATCACAATTACCGCTTATTCCATTCTTCAATCTGCCACAGGGGAATCAGCAAGCTCCGCAGCAATACCAAAGCGCGCTGGGCTCCGGCTTTGTGTGGGATCGGGAGGGTCACATTGTGACCAACAACCATGTTGTCGATGGTGTAGATAAGATCGAAGTGACCTTCAGTGATGGGACAATTGTGCCTGCCACGTTGGTTGGCGCTGATCCCGATAGCGACCTGGCTGTGATCAAAGTGGATGTGTCCCCAAACCGGCTACATCCCGTGCAGTTGGCAGATTCGAGCGTGGCTAAAGTAGGTCAACTGGCTATCGCGATTGGCGATCCATTTGGTCTTGAGGGCACCATGACCACGGGAATTGTCAGTGCTGTGGGACGCTCACTCCCCGCGAATGAAACTTCATCGCAATCCTATACGATCCCGGATATCATCCAGACAGATGCACCTATCAACCCGGGCAATTCAGGTGGCGTGTTGGTTGATGCCCAGGGACAGGTGTTAGGGGTAACTTCGGCGATCGAGTCGCCGGTGCGTGCTAACGCTGGTATCGGCTTTGCCATCCCCTCTGCGATTGTGAAGAACGTTGTCCCGGCTTTGATCAAAGACGGCAAATACGTCCACACCTGGCTGGGGATTAGCGGCACTAACCTGATACCTGAACTCGCTACTGCGATGAACCTGAATGCCGGACAGCGCGGCGCATTGGTTGAAGATGTGATGCCGAACAGTCCGGCAGAAAAAGCCGGATTAAAGGCTAGCGACAAGCAGGTCACGATCGAGGGACAGAAAGCCATTGTTGGCGGCGATGTGATCGCAGAAATAGACTCCCAGCCAGTGACTGGCATGGATGATCTGATCGCCTATCTGGCTCGCAGCACGAAAGTAGGTCAAACGGTAACCTTGACAATCCTGCGAAATGGCAAGGAGCAGAGTGTAGATGTGACACTGGCAGCTCGTCCATCCGCAGAGGAACGCGGGACTGCAAATACAGTCACTCGCGGAATCACCTTGGGCATCCAGGGAGTGACTGTAGACGAGTCCATTGCTAAAGAGATGAATCTACCCAATGGACAAAATGGCGTGTTGGTAACACAGGTCGAACCGGGCAGCCTGGCAGATACGGCCGGATTGCGCAGTGGAGACCAGTCTGTGATCATCAACGGGCAGCAGCTTAATGTCGGTGGCGATATCATCACCGCACTCAACGGACAGCCGATTACGAGCATCCAGGAATTGAAAGCTGGACTCGGGCAACTGACCCCGGACCAGCCATTGGAACTTACGATCCTGCGCGATGGTGTGGAAGTCCAAATTTCTGTGCAGCCCGGTCAGTAAAATCGCGATCTTATATCGATTCTCTCGGCGGCAACCTGCTTTGGTTGCCGCCGAGGTGTCTTTAATGACGAGGAATGTAATTCTGCTTGGTATTCAAAAAGCCGGGCAGATTTTGAACTGGCCCCTCATAACATGTAAAGGAAAGACCTCCTGTTAGAAAATGGGACAGGAGGTTTTTGTATGAGCAGCATTGGTGTGAAGTTATTTCCTTTGTATGTGTTATTTGCAAATAATTACTGTGAATCAGCGTGAATCTGTAGAATTTTATCCTTTTGAACCAAAACGAGAGTTCAGATTGCCTTTTTGA
>JASFRG010000071.1:0-23923 GCA_050115035.1 Anaerolineales bacterium
TCTAAACAAGAAGAATTACATCGTCTCGAAGCGCTGATGGCCGATCCTGCCCAGGCTGAAGGAATTATGGAACGTTACGGCAAGATGCAACACGACTTCGAAGAGCGCGGCGGATACACCTACCCAACGCGCATCAGGAAGGTGCTGACCGGACTGGGATTCGACGAAGCGGACTACGGCCTGCGGCTGGAACACCTCTCCGGCGGACAGCGCACCCGCGCCTTTCTCGCACGCCTGCTGCTCTCGGACCCCGACCTGCTTCTGCTCGACGAGCCCACCAACCACCTGGACATCGCCGCCGTTGAATGGCTGGAGAGTTACCTGGCGCAGTGGGAAGGTGCGGCAGTCATCGTCTCGCACGACCGCTACTTTCTCGATAAGGCCTGCAACGTGATGCTGGAAATGCTGGCGGGCGGTTATGAACTCTACAACGGCAACTACTCGGCTTACCTGCACCAGCGTCAAGAACGCGCCGAGCGCAGACAGGAGACCTTCGAGCGCGAGAAGGAAAAGCTGCTCAAGGAAGTAGAGTACATCAAGAAGAACATCTCCGGCCAGAATGTCTCGCAGGCCAAAGGCAAGCTGCGGCGGCTGACACGCGTGGTGCAGGCCATCGAGCAGGTTGGCTTCGAAGCGGTGCTGAATACCAACTGGTCGCAACTGGACGTGGAAACCACTACCAGTCCATTCGGCGTGGAAGAGGCCGAGCGGCATGTGCGTGCCCTGCGCTCCCCGGTACGGACATTGCCCAAACTGCATCTCAACCTGCGGACAGCCAAACGCTCGGGCGATCTGGTCATCCGCACCAAGGATTTGCAGGTCGGCTGGCCGGACAAATTCCTGTTCTCCGCACCGGACATCGAACTGCGCCGCCTGGGCTGCGCCGCATTAATCGGGCCCAACGGCGCGGGCAAAACCACCTTCCTGAAAACCATCCTGGGACAACTGGAACCGCTGGCCGGTGAAGTGGAGTTAGGAGCCTCCCTGCAAATCGGTTATTTTGCCCAGGCGCATGAAGATCTCAACCTGAACCGCACCGTGATGGAAGAGATCGATTCGGTCGTGCCAACCTGGCTGCCAGGACAGATCCGTGATTATCTGGGCAAATATCTGTTTTCAGGTGATGACGTTTTCAAAAGAGTAGCGATGCTCTCCGGCGGTGAGCGCGGACGTTTGGCGCTGGCCAAGTTGGCCCTGCAAGACACCAACCTGCTGCTGCTGGACGAGCCCACCAACCACCTCGACATCCCCTCGCAGGAAATCCTGCAAGCTGTGCTGGATGAGTATCCCGGTACGATTTTGCTGGTGACGCACGACCGCTACCTGATCGATGCGCTCGGCACGCAAATATGGGAAGTGAATCCGGATGAGTCAGAGTTGACGGTCTTCAAAGGCACCTATTCGCAAATGAAGGAGGCAAGAGAGAAAGAAGCTGCTCGGCAGGCGGCTTTGGCAGAAGAAGAAAATGCCAAGAAAAGCAAACGCCCGTCAAGGTCACCAGATGCCAAAGCGGAGCGCCGCCGCGTTGCGCAGTTGCAGGAACTCGAAAACCAGATCGCTGCGTTGGAAGGGAAACTGGCCGAGTTGGGGAAACAGTTGGAAAATCCGCCCGCTGACCCGGGGGAGGTGGCGAAGTTGGGGGAAGAATATGCCTCTATACAGCGCGAGATGGATGATAAGTTAGGCGAGTGGGAAGGGTTGCAAGTTTGAATTTACGCTCCATCGAGGGCTAAGCCCCCACAAAGCGAGAGAAGATATGCCCCAAATCCATTTCAACGGCAAGACCTACAATGACCTGGCCGAGATGCCCGCCACCGAGCGGGAGGCTTACGAGCAGTTGATGTCCATCTTCAAAGACGAAGACCAGGACGGCACCCCGGATATCTTCCAGGGGGACGTGGTCGGCAACCTCATCGAAATCGTCAAGAAAGCAAGTGGGGATCCCAAGGCGGCTGCTGGCCTGGAACGGATGTCACCGGAAATGCGTGCAAATATTTCAAAGGGCGTTGCCAGGCTGTATGAACTCGGTTTGATTTCGGGTGTACCCGACCTACCCGAAGAATGGCCGTCCTCACCTTCAGAACAAGCGCCCTCGTGGGATGATTCCGAAATCCGAGCCTCAAAACCGATCATCCAATCACCATCTGCGATCCAGGATGATACCGGTCCGCGCTGGTTGCCTGCCGTTGTTATACTTGTGGCAGTTAGTCTATGTGTAGCTGGTATGGCAGCCTTTATCTTTTTTAGTCAAGGATTTTAGAATGGAACAGTGGATTTACGTGCTCAAACCCGCCCGCCTGGGAATGGTGACCGAAGGTGCGACGTCAGAAGAAGCTGAGATTGTCGGGCGTCATTTTGCCTATCTAAAGGACTTGACTGAGAGGGGCGTCATGATCTTAATGGGACGCACGCAGAACAACGATGAATCCACTTTTGGAATTGCAATCTTCGAAGCGGAAGATGAGGCCGAGGCGCGTGCGATCATGGAGAACGACCCCGCAGTCAAGAATGGCGTCATGACGGCTACTCTTTATCCATATAAAGTAGCTTTGATGCGGAAGTCATAAGATCATGAGTCCGATTCTTTTAATTCTCGTTTACACCCTGGTTGCAGGTCTGATCGCCGGCGTTGCCAGTCCCATCATCGGGTCATCGTTGCTCTTGACCGGCCTGGAAGTATTGATGATTGTGCATCTGGCCAAAAGGCATGATTTCAAATTAAAACTAAGTGAAATCGGCTTTGCCGCGACCGCTATCTGGGGGGTCTCTACTATATTGAAAGATTTTGTCCTGGAGGTGATGGTCTTTATCCCGGGACCAGGCTGGATCGCGCGCGTGATCGTCGCATCGATATTTGTGTTTTTCCTGGGGATTCTGGCAAATTTACACTTTGGTTGAGGTTAACGGACCTGACAGGTCCTAGTACATAGTTGGTCAATAAAGATTTATGTCCACGCAATCGTCTTTATCGACAATGTCACGGTGAGACCAGTTAGGTCTTTTATCTGCCCAATTTGAAACCTCTTCAGGGATTTGGTATATTAATGACAGGAGGTCCCGATGACCAAGATCACCTTTCAGGGGAAACAGTACGACAGTCTGGCCGATATGCCTGCCAAAACCCGGCATAACTATTTCAAATTCAAGGCTGGTTATGATATTTCAGAAAAAGAGACTGAGAAAAAATCAGATATGATGCCGAGCGGCATGGAGAACATGCCCGACGAAATTCGTGAAATCTATGAGCGCGTACGCGGCGACCTGGATGCGAAACCGATCAAAGCCAGCCCAATCGACGAATTACCTAAAACGGAAGACTTGTATCGTCGTTCCGCTCCGGCCGGGATGAAAAACCAGCCCTCGGATGAGATTGTCTACAAGCCCTCCCCGCCTATCATCGAACCGCCGCCGCCTATTGTTGAGTCAGATCACACGTTGCGCAGACTGCTCATTTTTTTGGGCCTGGCACTGGCCGCGATTGGTGCGGTGCTGATGTTCTATTTTGGGGGATAGCATTCATTTATAAGCAGCGCACAACCCGTACGGGGGAGTTCTGCTGAATATTTCCCTTCTCAGAATTGCAAAGGGGCGATTATCGCGTGCGCGGGTCTAGTACATCGCGCAACCCATCGCCAATCATGCTCCATCCAACCGTAAAAATCACAATGGCAGCGCTGGCTGGCAGATAGGTGTACCAGAATTCAAAAGGCTTGCTCGAAGCGCTGACGATCCAATCGCGTGAGGCGCTCAGCATCAAGCCCCAATCTGCCAGGAAGCCGTAAGGCGATTCACCAATCAGGCCGATGAAATAAAACACCGAGACTGTGGCAACCATCGCTCCGATATCGGAGGCAATCAGCACCAGTAGCCCGCGGATGGAATTTGGCAATAAATGTTTGAAGAGGATACGCCCTCGTGGCAAACCGATCGAAATCGCAGCCTGCACGTACTCTTTTTCGCGTTCAGATAACACGTTGGCACGCAGCAGGCGTGCATACTGCATCCAACCGAAGGCTACCAACGCGATGATAATGATTTGCTCGTTCTTGCTGCTCAAAAGGATTTGAGAAGGTTTCATCGGTTGGCCGATCTCACCGAACAACGCATACAAGATTGCAGCCGCAGCTACAGCCGGGATGGCCATGAACGTGTCCGTAACACGCATGAGGAGGGCATCTAGGAAACCGCCGAAATACCCACTGGTCAATCCCAGTAGTCCACCAATCAAAGTGCGCCCCAGCGTGATGGATAGCCCGACCAGAAAAGCCATGCGCGTCCCCCAGATCAAGCCATAAAACACATCATATTGTCGCGGTAATGTCCCCAGGGGATGGGCCTCGTTCGGAGGCAGCGGGATACCTTTGTATCCGTCCCTGGGAAGGTAGTAGGGCGATTCGCCTTCTGTCGGCGGTGCGATTTTGGGCGCAGCGATGGCGATTACTGCAAACGCCAGGACAATCAGGATGCCGAAGATCAACTCGAAATTAGAAAAGAAGCGCCTGGAAAATTTTTTCATGTTAATCAATCGTTACGCGGGGATCGGCAACGGCATATAAGATGTCTGTACCCAGGCTGGCTGCCAAGGAAATCGCGCTGCTCAACAGGATAAAACCAATGGCTACCGGTGCATCGAATCTTTGGATCGATTCGATAGCCCAACGTCCAATGCCATTGAAGCTGAACAAGACTTCCACCACAATTACATTGCCAAACAACATGGACATGGCCACCCCTGCGCTCGAGATTACAGGCAGGACCGCATTGCGTGTGGCATGGGCTTCCAGGATCGCTCTCTCCGACAGGCCCTTCGACCGGGCGGTTGTGATGTAATCCTGATTGAACTCTTCCAGCAATGAGGCGCGCATAATGCGCACGAACAAGGCCCACTGGAACACAGCCAGCGTCAGGCCAGGCAGCATCAGGTGCCTGATGGCATCCCAGGTGACGGGATAATTTCCGTTCAGAATCCCGTCTAGGGTCAGGAAGCCGGTGTAGCTTCGAAAATCGTCCGAGTTGACGAGCAGGCTTACTGAGGTGCTCATGCGCTCAGCTGGGAACCAGTTCAGCCACGCATAGAACACGGTCATAAAAATAAGCCCAAAGATGAAATTGGGCATGGCCCAACCAATAAAAGCAGTCGAGCGTACGGCATAATCTGATGGGCGGTTATGCCTTTTTGCAGCCAGGCGACCGAAGACAAAAGCCAGTAATATGGAGGGTATCATCGCAAAGATACCCAGTTCGATCGAAGCGGGCAGGCGGCGCAGTAAACCTTCCAATACGGGTTGCCTCCAGGTTGGTGAAAAGCCCCAATCTCCTTGTAATAAGTTGACGATCCAATTCGAATATTGCACGAAAAAAGGTTCGTTCAACCCGTAGCGCTCAATGGTAGCCTGTATCAGTTCTTCATATTGCGCGTCGGTAAGATGCGGATTTACAGAGGGAATATAAACTTCAGCGCGTCTCTCAACCGGCAACTGCAACAGCAGCAGGAAAATGACAGAAGTGATGAGGAACATGACAAGGGGCAGGATCAGCAACCGCCGCAGGATGTAATTTAGCAATGTCATCTCCTTGTAGCTGTAAAGTTTAATTGCATGAGTGTCATAATAATTCTACAATCTATTGGCATAATTGTATTAATACCGGAGAACCGTTTTTGACTGCTTGCGCTCAATTTTGGATTTCCCCCACCGCTTCAAAATTGAACCCTGGGGCTGCTTCCGCTAAAGGAACTATCTATTCATCGAAAGGTGTCAGCTTGCTTTCCAGGAGATCATTGTCGTGATGGTGGTCGAGGGTCTGATCGCTCCACGAAGCCGGGTCGTCCAACGGCTCCATGTGCGTGAAGACTACCATATTGGGCAGAAGCTGTGTCAGTTGCGCTTCTAGGGTCTCCAACAGCACATGTCCGTGTTCCACTGTCCATTTGCCGGGAACAAGCACATGGAAGGAAACGAAGCGCCGTGCCCCAGCCTGGCGAGTCATCAAGGCATGATAAGTGATGCCTTCCGGCAAGATCTCTTCGATCTTCTTCTGGATCAAGTCCAGCTCATCATCCGGGAGCACAGTGTCCATCAACCCGGAGACAGTGTTTCTAAGAATCCCAATCCCAGACCAGACGATATTGATTGCCACAGCGACCGCAACCAATGCATCGAGCGGCCCCCAACCCGTAATGGCCACTAACCCAACACCGCCCAGCACGCCGACGGATGTCCACACATCGGTCATCAGGTGCTTGGAATTTGCGGTGAGCGTGACAGATTGGTGCTTTTTGCCGTTGTAGCCAATGACAAGTGCCGCCGCCAGATTGACCCCACCCGCAAGCGCGGAAACAGCCAGGCCGATTCCCAGATGCTCGAGCGGTTGTGGATTGATCAAACGCTCGATAGCCGAATATGCGATTCCCCCCGCAGCAACGATGATAAAACTTCCTTCTGCACCGCTGGAAAAATATTCGGCTTTGCTGTGACCGAAATGATGGTCCTTATCCTCTGGACGGCTGGCAATGGTCAACATCGCCAGCGCCATAACCGCCCCCGCCAGGTTGACGAAAGATTCCATCGCATCCGAAAGCAAACCGACCGAACCGGTCAGGAAGTAGGCGACGACTTTGAGCACAATTGTAAGAACTGCGGCCCCAATCGATAACCAGGCAAAGCGGGTCAGGAATTTGCGATTTTCCAAATTTACTCTCCGGTATTCGATTATACAGTAGGCTTCATACAAAAGGCGGCGCTCCCCAATCGCCGCCCAACTATAAAAATACCTAACTCCTGAACTATCTAACTAAATCACACCCAACTTCTTCCCAACCTTCGCGAACGCGTCCAAGCCTTTTCCTAAATCATCGCGGTCGTGTGCAGCCGAGATCATGACACGGATGCGCGCCTTGCCCTGCGGCACGGTCGGGTAGCCGATGGCAGTTCCGAAGACGCCCTCTTCGTACAACTCGCGGCTGAACTGCTGCGCCAGCGGCGCTTCCCCCAGCATGACCGGTGTGATAGGCGTCTCGCTCTGGCCGGTATCAAAGCCAAGCTTGTTCATTTCGGTCTTGAAGTAATTCCCGTTATCCCATAGTCTGTCGACCAGTTCAGTCGACTCTTCCAACAAGTCTACAGCAGCCAGGCAGGCAGCCGCATCGGGCACGGTCACAGCCGAGGAGAACAGGAACGGGCGTCCACGCTGACGCAGCCACTCGACGATGACCTTGTCCCCGGCCACCACACCGCCCATCACGCCAAAAGCCTTCGACATGGTGCCGACTTCGATGTCTACTTTGCCGTGCAGACCGAAATGGTCCACGATGCCGCGCCCGCCTTTGCCTAGCACACCCTCACCGTGGGCGTCGTCCACCATCAACAGCAGGTCGTATTTCTTCGTCACTTCGTACAGTTTATCCAGCGGCGCGATATCACCGTCCATGCTGAAGACACCGTCCGTCACGACCAGCGCACGACGATAATCAGACAGATTCTCCTTGATAGCCTCTTCCAGCGCTTCGGGGGTATTGTGTTCGTAAGCCTTGATCTTGGCCCCCGAGAGCCGGCAGCCGTCGATGATCGAAGCATGGTTCAGCCGGTCCGAGAAGATGACATCTTCCTTGCCCACCAGCGCTGGGATGGTGGCCAGGTTGGCGTTGAATCCGCTCTGAAAAGTAATGGCTGCCTCCACACCCTTGAAAGTAGCCAATCGTTTCTCCAATTCGATATGCAAATCCATCGTCCCCGCAATCGTGCGCACCGCGCCCGGCCCCACGCCATATGTCTCGGTCGCTTTGCGGGCTGCCTCCACAATCTTTGGGTGGTTTGCCAATCCCAAATAGTTGTTCGAGCAGAAGTTTAGAACCTTCTTCCCGTCCACCACCAGCCATGCCCCCTGCGGTGACGAAAGCGTACGGATGTTGTTATATAATCCGGTCTCTTTCAGGCTGTCGATCTCTTGTTGTAGCCAATCAATTTTGGACATGCGTTTCTCCTGATTGAATTTTGACATAACTATTATAGCAATTTTCCAATTCCGACAAAAAGGCGGCTGTCACCAATCTGAGATGACAGTCGCCCTAATGTTCATCTTCCGCCAGCAGACCGAGTTCCGTCAACGCGGCCAGTACCTTGGACTGTGCGCCATCTTTGATAATTACAGCCGTTGGCCCCAGTATCTCGCCCAAAAAACGCGCCGCTTTCGACTTACGCAACTCTTCCAGGATCTCCGGCCTGCTGACCCTTAAAACAACCTGGGTCTGTACCCGGGCTTCTGTGCCATTTGCTTCCCAGCGTTTGAGCGCTTTCACCAATACCGGTGGAATACCGCCCGACGTGTGTTTGGCAAGCAGCGCCAATAGGTGCTCGACTTTCAATCCTTGTTCACCGGCGCGTTCCAGCGAAGCAGGCGTTATGCGATACTGAAAGGCGTCTGCTTTGGGATCATCCCATTCGCAAAAGCGCGCCACCTGATAGCGGACAGCTCGCGGCACAAAGCGCGGCACTGCGATTTGTCCATTGGAACGAGCAACGATCTTTCCCTCTTCACTTTTTACTTTTGCCTTCTCACTTATAACTTTAAACGCTGTTGGTTCTGTTCCATCTTCCGGCACAGCCAGATCCACTTGCCCCAGCCAGAACAAAACCTTTGTGATGAAATATTTGATCAACGCACCGTCCACCTGATCCCAGTAGGCGAATCCACGCAGGTATTCGCCATCAGATTCGCGTTTGATGAACCAGGAGTCGTAATCGCCTGCCGGGCGCTGGAAGTCAGGATATTTTGCTTTTACATCGCGGATGAAAGCAGTCAGACTCCACCATTTATCCTCGGGAATTGCATCCAACAAATTGAGCAGAAACTCGCGTGTGACCAGAGGTTGATTCTTCCACTCGCCCTCGAAGATCAGGCTGGGTAGTTGACGCAGTTCATTGAAGGTTTCACTTTCCAGCCAGGCTTCGGTCAGGGTTTGAAGCGCCTCGTCTCGCGACGCTTCCAGAAAAGATTTCACCCGCTCAGGCTTTAGCCTCGATTTGAGAATGATCTCTGCCGATTTCAGGAACTCTTCGAGCACCTGCACGGGGATTTGCGTGTCGGGAATTTCGATTCCCATGCGCATGGCAGCCAGCAAGGTTGTAGCTTCATCGAGTAGATCATCAGTCGGAGGCAGCGGATGTACCTTTTCACCAGGCGAGGCTGGTCGACCAAGCGGCTGCTTGTCAACCACATTTACGGGGTTTTCGATTTCTTCTTCGTGATCATCCCTGTCCACACTATGTGCATTTGGTATGGATGAGGTTTGCGTGGGTTCTTCCAAGCCCGGCCAGGATGAGTTGAGGTTAAACAAATTGAGCAAATCATCTGGAATGTAGGCGAATTCCTGCGCACCGCTGGCCGTGTTGAAAAAGGCGCGCGCCAGGAGGGCATGATAAAACAGGATTTCAGCAGTGGACTCCGGGCTCAAATGCGGTTTCTCGCGGTCGCGTTTGCCTGCGCCTATCTCGCGGACATCGCCAAAGCGGCGCGTGAACTCAGCCCAGGGGATGCGTCCATTTTTGGCAACCAGGGCTTCAAGCGCAGACTGTGCCTTGGGGTTGAGCGATTCCAGGATTTCAGCCAGCAGTTCCGGGTCCAGGAGCGAAGCGCGAAGTTCTTTTATCGCGGCTTCAGTTTCGTTCGGTGTCAATTCAATCCCCCACAGATCGGCCACGATGCGGATGTGTCCAAGGTCATGTTTTTGCAGGGAAATGAATAAATCGGGCATGATGCGAGTAAAACGTAAAAAGTGAGAAGTATTGTTATTTTACCTCTCACTTCTCCTATTTATAGTGCTCTCCCAGAGCTATAGCAAATCAGTTACCTTTCACAACCTTCAACGCTCCGGGCATTATCTCGAATTCCAGCTTGTGCAGATTGCTGCCGAAACTGGTGTAGATCTCTCCATCGGCATGGATATATACCGGGCGCTCGGAGTTGAGTGAGAACTTCTGACAGGTGCCCATCTTGACCAGATCAAAGCGGCCATGCGTGCCATTCATCACTTCGGGGATCAGACGGAACATCATCGGGCGGCTGCATTTGGTGATCATCATGTAGTTTAAGATGCCATCGCTGTTCTGGGCATCGGGAGCGACCATGAAGCCGCCGCCCTCGCGCGGACCATTACATACTGCCACCATCAGGTTGGTCTGTTCCCAGCTTACACCGTCTGCTTGTAATTGCATTGTAGCAGGCTCATGGTTGAGAACAATGGTCTGGATGACCGCAGTCAGATACATCAGGAAACCGCGTACGACCGGCAGCTTGTGCGAGCGGATAGTAACCACGGCATCGAAACCTATACCCACAGTATTGTCGAAATATTCCTGGCGGCCGTTTTCATCGGTCATCAGCCCGACATCCACAGTAGCAGGTTCACCTTTTAGCGCGTGTGCCAGTGCACGATCAGATTGCATAGGGATGCCGATGGAATGCGCAAAGTCGTTACCCGACCCGACGGGGACAACGCCCAGGATCGGACGCTTCTCGGCCGGGATCCGCATCAGACCATTGACCACCTCGTGGACCGTCCCATCTCCGCCCATAGCGATGACCATTTCGTAGCCTTGCTCCCCCGCCAACTTTGCAAGATCGGTGGCATGCGTCGGATAGACTGTTCCACTCCAGTCTGCATTCCCGTACTCAGCGATGATCGGACGCAAATCATTGGCGACTGTCCAGGCGTTGCCCATATCAGCCATGGGGTTCAGGATGATCTTGACTTTGCGTGACATCTCAACTCCTCTTAGATGAATTCGAAAAATATAACCCCCGAAAATAAGAACGGAGGCAGTTAATCTCCGTCGTTTTTGCGGTTGAACATCAACGGATCAAGCGGCCCCGTTGCTGCTTTCGCTACAGAAAATGTCCCACGCCTATGCTTTTTTGTGTAATACAGAGCCGCATCAGCAGCGCGTAACAGTTCGGGCCCGGAACGTCCGTGATTTGGGTAAAGGGCAATACCGCCTGAGATACCTAATTTGATTCCCTTTCCATCAGGAGCCTTATAAGAAAATTTGGCAAGATTCTCTAGAATTTTGTCTGTGACCAATCTGGCCGCTTGCATACCACTCTTCGCTAGAATAAGTGTGAGTTCATCCCCTCCATAACGAGCGATAAAATCGGATGAACGGATACCGAAGGAGATTACGTTGAATACTGCCCGTAATACCTGGTCGCCAACATCATGTCCGTAAGTATCGTTTACACTCTTGAAACCATCCAAATCCATCATAATCACTGCAAATGAAGAATTCGTCCGGCGTGCATTGATTATTTCAGATTCCAAGTGTTCATCAAGGGCACGACGATTAGCCAATCCAGTAATGGTATCAGTGTATGCTTTTTGGCTGACACTCTGGTGCAGGCTGGCATTGGATATGGCAACGGCTGCTTGATTCGCCAACATATGCAGAAACCTTTGTTCGGTTGCTGAAAAACTCCCGGTATTATGACGCGACAGGTTCATGACACCCACAACTCTATCCCCCATCCTAAGCGGTATCCCAATAATAGAACCATCCCAATCCGATGGAGAATTTTTGTAGATGGGATGGGTTTTCATATCTTCAACAATGACGATTTTCCCCGTCTGGGCAACCGTTGCAGTCAATCCGTCTCTTCGTGGTTCCGAAAATATACGGTTTTTTTGACCATCTGAATCGAGTGAGGCACCAAATTCTAATTTGTTATTGGTATACAGAAAAATATGAACAATGCGGGCATCCTCCACCAGGCGCATAGCTTCTTTGACAACCGTATCCAAAACCGTCGGCAAGTCAAGGCTGGCCGTCAGATTCAAGCTCAGTATTTTGAGGGCATCTAACTCGTCCGCCTGTTGCGCGGCCAGGGTTAACAGAGCTTGAGATGAGATCAGTTTTTCCGCCAAAACGCGTAACTCTCCCGTCACGCGCTCGGGAGGGGCATACTTCTCAAGAGAAGTTGCCAGAATATCGAGAAGTTTTAACAGGATTTGTTTCTCGTTGTCCGTCAGATTTTCATCATCAAGCGCTTTACGAGCTTGGTTTAGGATCTTAAGATGCAAATTCTTTTCCACCAGCAATTCCAAGTTTTTTTATCAACGTTACTCTCATGGAGAGAATCCATTTGTCGTGAATATCACAAATGATTGTGAAATCATTATACGGCAATTTTCTATGATAGGACTGTGTTAAAATCGCAAACAATACCTAATATTGGGAGGCATCAGTGCCTGAAAATCAAACTACAATCCCGCGTGGCACACCATTGACGCCCCGGAAAAAAGCGATCCTGATTGGGGCTGCCGGGGGGATTGGAACGCAGTTGGCTCATCGTCTTGCTCGGGAGGGGTATGTACTTGCGCTGTTGGACCGCAATGAGGAAACCCTGAATGAATTATGTGACAAGATTAACCAGACGCATAAGGAAACGCGTGTTACATTTTACCAGCATGATGTAACACAGTACGATCAGATCAAAGATTTATACCGCCGCGTTGTGGCTGATCTGGGTGGACTCGATCTGTTTGTCTATGTGGCAGGGGCAATCTATTTTCCAACGATTGACGAATTCAATTTCATTGAAGACTACAAAATGCTCGAAGTCAACCTGCTGGGTGCGATGGCCTGGATGAACGAGGTTGCTCCCGCTTTTCAAAGTATGAAAGGCGGACAGATCGTAGGCGTCTCGTCTGTTGCTGGCGACCGTGGGCGTGTGAGCAACCCTGGTTATAACGCATCTAAAGCGGGCTTCACCTGCTACCTGGAGGCTTTACGCAACCGGCTGACCCGTCACGGTGTAAATGTTATTACGATTAAACCCGGTCAGGTCAAAACAGGTGTGTTCAATTTGCCGAACGCGCCCAAGCCTGTACTGGCTGTGACACCCGAGCGGGCCGCAGACGGAATCTGGAACGCCATCAAGAAGCATAAACAGGTAGCCTATGTGGCAGGCATCTGGCGCTGGGTGATGCTGGTAATCCGGCACGTTCCTTCGGTTATTTTTCGACGACTCAACTTTTAAACTTTGTACATTGGACTTTCTCCCGAAAGTCCAATGACTTCTCAAAAACAATGGAAACTCTAAACAATACTTTTACAACCCTTGAAAACTTCGGGTACTCGATGAGCGCCCCGTCTTATCTTTTCAGGCCCAAAACTTCTGACGAGATTTACGAAGCCTTTCAACTGGCCAAAAAGTCAGGACTTACTGTCACGTTGCGAGGAGCCGGTCGTAGTTATAACGACGCCTCGCTGAATGGCGGCGGCATCGTGCTCGATCTGACAGATATGAACCGGATTCTCGAATGGGATACAGGCTCGGGCCTGGTCCGATGCGAAGCGGGCGTCACGCTCAGTCAGTTGTGGCAACATGTCTTACCTGATGGCTGGTGGCCGCCGGTCGTCTCTGGCACAATGACCACCACGCTGGGCGGCTGTCTGGGTGCAAACATCCACGGCAAGAACAATTTCAAGATGGGGACCATCGGCGAGCACGTCACTGAGTTCACTGCTATCCTGCCAACCGGCGCAGAAGTTACTTGCACGCCAAAAAAAAATGGTGATCTGTTTTACTCATTGATCAGTGGTCTCGGCATGTTGGGGGTTTTCACATCTATCACGCTCCAGATGAAGAAGATCCACTCTGGCCTGCTTGAAGTGCTTGCCTTGCCGACACACACATTGGCCGAACATCTCCAGATCCTGGAAGAGGACGCACCGAAGTACGATTACATCGTGGGCTGGATCGACACAATTGTCAACCCGGAACACGGACAAATCCACGCTGCCAACTACCTGCACGAGGGTGAGGACCCCGAGGCCGAAAAGAACATCCAGCTTTCTTACCAACACCTGCCTGACCGTCTCTTCGGCGTCATGCCCAAGAATCTACTGCACTACTTCATGATGCCTTTCGCTAATAACATAGGCTGGGGAGCAGTCAACGTTGCCAAGTACATTACCAGTCTACGGCGCCATACCTTCCGGCAGAGTCACGCTGCTTTTCACTTTTTGCTGGATTACGTACCAGACTTTGAACTTTCTTACGGACGCAACGGACTGATCCAATACCAGCCGTTTCTGCCCAAGGAGACTGCGCTTCAAGCCTGGACCGAAATCCTGTCACACTCCAAGAAGTTGGGATTGCCCTCGTTCCTGGGTGTGACCAAACGCCACCGCCCGGACAATTTCCTGCTTTCCCATGCCCTGGATGGTTTCTCCCTAGCGCTAGACTTCAAAGTCCGCCGCCGCGAAAAAATGTCGAAGATGTTGCAGGATTTCGACAAAATCGTCATTGAAGCTGGCGGGCGCTTCTATTTCGCTAAAAACAGTGAGACATCCGCCGAGACGACGCGCGCCTTTCTCGGCGATGAAACCGTGGAGAAGTTCAAGAAACTGAAGAAACGCACCGATCCAGATGGGTTGCTGGAAAGCGATTTGTACCGCAGGATATTTGGATGATTCACGTATCACTCGTCACGTAATACATGATACGTGACAAGTGATTGACACCATGCAAAACCTTATTGTAGAAGACCTAGGTTTAATTCAATACGAAACCGCCTGGAAACTACAGGATGAATACGCGGCTGAAATCGCTGCTGGAACGCGCCCGCCCACGTTACTGCTGCTGGAACATCCACACGTCTACACCTTCGGGCGTAAGGGGCAGGCCGAGAATCTTCTGTGGAACGAATCACAACTGAAAGAAAATGGTGTCTCCACTCACTGGGTGGACCGCGGCGGCGATGTCACTTACCATGGGCCGGGACAGTTGGTGGGGTATCCGTTGCTCCAATTGGAACGTATTAAACCTGACAGGTCTCAATCGGAGTCTATGAGTCGTGAAGTCTCCCCCGGGAGACCTGTCAGGTTTGAAGTGGATTATGTCGGTTACATCCGCAAGCTGGAGAAAACACTGATCATTGCACTAGCAAATCTTGGCCTGGCTGCTGGTCAGCAAACCGGAATGACTGGCGTATGGGTGCAGGCGGACGTGTGGTCACGCTGTCCTCGTTGCAAGCCGGAAGACAGGCAGAAGCCGGCTAAGATCGCTGCCATTGGCGTCAAAGTAGACGCGCGTGGGGTGTCCCGCCATGGCTTTGCGTTGAATGTGAACCCCGATATGAGCTACTGGGATGGCATCATCGCCTGTGGTTTGGCAGACTATCCGGTGGCGAGCCTGGCTGATTTGCTCGATCCCGTCCCGGTGCTGGAACAAGTCAAAGTTGAAATTGTATCCGCGTTCGGGGAGGTGTTTGGATACGAGATCAAGTAAGAAGGCCCATGCGGGGGACATCTGATTCAATATATACAAGATAAAAACAAGGGGAAAGGAATACAATAAAATGGAAATCCAAAAACGCCGACTTGGTAAAACAGATATCGAAGTCACGCCCATTGGTTTGGGTGTAATGCAATTCGCCGGGGGAAAGGGATTGTTCGGACTGGCTTTCCCGGACCTCTCTCAAGATGAGAAAAATGATATTATTCAAACTGCTTTGAACGGTGGCATCAATTGGTTTGACACCGCTGAAATGTATGGCTTTGGCCGCTCTGAAGAGGGATTGGCAGCCGGGTTGAAAGCAGCCGGAATGCAAAATGGAGAAGTGGTGATTGAGACCAAATGGCTGCCCTTCTTACGTTTTGCCCGGAACATTCCAAAGACAATTGACAAACGCCTCCGCTATTTAGACGGATACAACATTGACATATATCTGATCCACCAGCCCATGAGCTTTTCCTCTCCCGAAGCCGAAATGGATGCCATGGCGGATCTGGTCGAAGCCGGGAAGATTCGTTCGGCGGGAGTCAGCAACTTCAATGCGGATCTGATGCGTCGCGCTCATGCTGAATTGCAGAAACGCGGCTTTCCGCTGGCCGTCAACCAGATGGAATACAGCCTGATCAACCGGAAAATTGAAACAGATGGCGTGCTCGACACCGCTAGAGAACTGGGTGTCACCATTGTGGCTTATACGCCGTTGGGCTATGGCCTGCTGACCGGAAAATACCACAGAGATTCGTCCCTGCTCAAGCAGGCCGCTTCATTCCGCAGGCGCATGCTGACCAGAATGCTCGAACCTACCCGTCCGCTTGTGGAAGCGTTGGAAGAAATCGGTAAGAAATATGATGCCACACCGGGACAGGTTGCTTTGAACTGGGTAATCCACAATCAAGGTGAAAGCGTAGTCGCTATACCGGGGGCAACCAAAGCGAGACATGCCAAGGAATCCGCTGGTGCGATGAACTTCAAGCTGAACGATGATGAGTTGGCTCGTCTGGATAAGCTTTCAAAAGAGTTCAAGTAAAAATCTGCCCCCGGTTTCAGGGGCTTTACTTTCTAATGCTTCTGTTCGGGATGGCTTTTGTACCAAGCCACTGTATTTTTGATCGCTTCCCGAATTGGCGTTGCCTGCATGCCAAATGTCTTTTCAAACTTGCTCGAATCCACGATAAAGGGCTGTTCGAACTCATACATCATCTCAACCGACTCTTTCGCTTCGGGAATAAACAAGCCGCCAATCCGCATCATGAACTTGCCCATAGCGCTCATTTTGGGTTCCACGCCGGCTTCTTCGGCGAACATGCGTACCAACTCTCCCTGTGTGATCTCCGGCATGTCATTAGGCACGTGCCAGACATGACCGTCGGCCTCATCGCGTTCACCCAAGATGACCAACGCTTTCCCAAAATCGGGGACATATGTGTGCGTATGCGGAAGGTCCAGTCTGCCTACCATTTGCGCGGTTTTTCCTTGCAGCAGTGGGTAAAAGATCCGTTCGCCCATCGTGGACGGCAATCCCCAGGGGCCGAAGAAATCTGAACCGCGCGCGATGGTCACGCGTACTTTTCCCCCGGCATGTGCAGCTAACGCTGACCTGCTCATCTCAGAGCGGACCTTACCTTTGCGCGTATGTGTTTTATGCAGCATATCTTCGCTCAATGCTTTCCCATTCATCGCGCCGTACATGTACAGGTTTTCAACGATGACCAACTTTGCACCGCTGTCCGTCAGACCCTCGATGATGGCATCTTGTAACGGCGGGAATTTCTGCGGCCATTCAGTGTAATTTGGTTGTGAACATTGGTATACAACCTTCGCCCCACGCGTCACTTTCCGGACGTTAGTCGGATCGTACAGATCAGTTGCTACTACCTCTACCCCCTGCGGGGCTTCAGCCATTTCTCCCGAGCGGTTAACCATACGGACAGTCTTTCCGCATTTGACAAGTTCTTCCGCCGCAGCGCGTCCGATAGCGCCGGTTCCTAAAACAACGTGTAAGTCAGACATTTTTATTCTCCTATAAGCTGGTTTTCAATCGTTTTTATTTCGCGGCGAAAAATTTCACCGGGATCAGTAATAAAGGATGGCATCTGGTTGCCAATCTCCATGGAGACCATTCCATGCACCCGGCTCCAGATAACCAGGGCCGAATACAGGACTTCGACATCTACCCCGCCCGTGAACTCACTCCATGCCTGCAACATGGACTGTAACTCAGGTGTCATCTCAGCGGATCGCTCTACCCGCAGCCTGCCTGCCGCGAAAATGGCCTGGAGCATATCGATCAGCGGTCTCAGCGACCAGGCTGCGGCCGGAACCGTTATATCTGCTGGCGCTTCGTAGCCGGGAATCGGTGTCCCGAAGATGAGTTGGTAACGCTGGGGATAGGTAATAGCCCATTCGCGGTAGGCAAGCCCGAGCGTGGAAAGACGCGCTGTGAGTTCATCTTCCGGCAGATTTCGTTGCGCGTCTTTCTGTGATTCGCCCAACGAATTGAACGCGTCCACGATCAACGCTGTGACCAGATCATCACGGCGTGGAAAGTAGTTGTAGATGGCCGGGGCAGTGATGTTCAACTCCCGGGCGATGGCGCGCAGGCTTAAGGCGGCGGCGCCTTTTTCCGAGATCTGTTTCCAGGCGGTCCCTTTAATGGCGGTCTGCAAATCCGGATGTTGTTCGCTGAGTTTCGGTCGAGGGGACATCTTATCTCCTTTAATTTACATTGTAAATATACAGTGTTTATTTAATTCTGTCAAGGGTGCCCCATCGTGACACCTGCTTCAATTCTCTACCCTGTTATTGTCTTGCTTTTTGGTTTCCCCCATTTGTCAATATCATGCCAGTGCACTTTCGTCACCGGAGTCGCGTACGAACACACAAGAGCCGTTTACCAGCTTGGTCAGGTTTTGTACGAATTTCATATCAGGCTCTCTGGACAGACCAAAAATATCCAAGTCGGCCCGAGGCGCTTCCACAACGGCATCCTTAAATGGCAAGACGAAAATGGCAATCTCTGTATCTTTGGATAGTCTCGCCAGGCTGACCAGTCTAACCAGAAATTGGTTTGCCTTGGCTTTGGTTTCTTCATCCGGGACGGCCATGCAGAGCGTGATACGACCCTGCCAGTTCTGTGCCAACTGGTAAGCAAGCAACAGTGCCAGATCCAGGTTGCTTTCATATAGTTCGTGCTTCCATTCTGGTCCCTGGTTGGACACCCAGACATTGATAAGCTGCTCGCGGCCCAGCTCTACAACCGGGTGACGGGCTAATAACGCGATTCCCATCTGGTAGGCTGCTGTTTTATCAATCAGTTGCTGCAGTTCATCCAGGTCACTATCCGGTCGCAGATGTAGAAACAAGATATTCGGTCGATAGAACGTATTCCGCAGCACTTGCGTTGTCACCCGAACACCATTGACAAAATCTTCTTCCTCAAGCCGAGTCGTCTGGGCATAAATCCCATCGCCGCGGAAAGCTTTTGTTAGCAGTTCTAACCCTTCTAATTTTCCCCCCTTGCCTTTTGGATAAATGCCCAAGGCCCATACCGTCCCTTTAGGCGCCGCTATCGCTCTCAAAAAGAGATAGCTGCCGGATAAGGTAGCGGTTGATCGCAGAGGCACCAGGATAACAGGCTTCCAGGTGCGTTCTGGCGCTGATTGTAACTGGCGGGTTCGCTTCACCGCCCATTCGGCAACCGATTCAAATAGGCCGCTGCGAACATCAGTTTCTAGCGTGGCCAGGTGTCGGCGTGCCAGATACACATAAATCCCGAGCACAAAAACAATTGCTATCAGGCTGAAACCTGGATTGACAAGGAACATCACAAAGGTGCATCCCAACATACCGATAAAAGGAACGATGCGCGGCACGTTAAACGTCGGGCGGAAGCTAATCGTGTTTAATGTCTGTTCGATGAGTACAACTACATTGAGCATGCCGTATGTAATCAGGAAAAACATGGTGATAATGCCCGCAATCGCATCTAACCCACCACCAGCCAGGGCAGCCAACAAAGCTATAAATCCAATTCCCCCGGCAAAGAACATTGCCTGGCGCGGCTCACCATCATCTGACACTTTAGAGAAATAATCGCTGAAGGGAATAATGTTATGCAGAGCCAATGCCCGCATCACACGTGGGGCAGCGACCAATGAACCCAAAGCTGAGGAAAACGTTGCGCCCAGCATGCCTGCCAAAATCGACCAATCCCATAAGGCTTTATCCACCATCAACGTTGTATTGGTTAATAGTTCATGCGGGGTTGCGATGCGCGACAGCCAATAGGTGAGCGCCAAGTAGACCAAAAGTGTCAATCCGATAGCACTCATGGTACCGGTTGGAATATCTTCCCGCGGTTTGCGCAAAGAGCCGCTCATACTGATGCCCACCATGATCCCGGTCACAGCGGGGAAGAAAACGGAAAATGTTTCCCAAAAATTGGCATCTTTGAACTCACCGATAATTTCCGGTGATTCTGTGAACCCTGTCTGTCCCAGAATAGGAAAGCTCGCCATAAAAACGGAGAACAATGATAGTCCTACAAGGCCTAATATCAGAAACTGTGTTTTAGAGGCAAATTGTGCGCTGATATATACAATAATAAAAACCGCTGCAAAGGTGAGAATTGCAACCAACGCTTCTGGGTGACTGGGGAAAATGCGCAACCACGATTCCGTAAAAGCCAAGACATACAGCGCAATTGAAATTCCCTGTGCTAAAAACAGTGGGATACCCACGCTGCCCCCCACCTCCAGTCCCAATGATTGGGAGATGATCGCAAAAGCTCCGCCAGCGCCTACACGTGTATTGGTGACAACCGAAGAAACAGCCAAACCTGTGCTTATCGTGATGATATGTGCCAGCAGTATAATGACGATCGCGCCTCCCAAACCAGCGTTTCCCACCACCCAACCGGTTCGCAAGTACATAATTGCTCCCAAAATTGTGAGCACAGTGGGCGTGAACACCCCGGCGAACATGCCAAATTTCTTATCCCCCTTATTTCTACTTTTCTTATTTCCGAAAAATCTTTGTCGAATTCCAGATAACATACAAGTAAGTCTCCTTTGACACTTGTCGAAAAAACAAATCAATTTCTAAAACACTTTCAGGAGCAGACTTCTTGTACAGGGATGCTCATCAACACAGCCCTTTACAAAAATCCCCCTGAAAGTGTGTATGCTGCAGCGCAAGGTAAATAAATTTTGAAAACGTTAGGTATTTAAAATTATACTGCACGCAATTTTGGGGAGTTCCATCCCCTATCCGTTGGAATTGACTTTTTTGCACGAAACCTGTACACTAAGCAAAGAATATTTGCTTTGGAGGAGAACCTATGCCTGGCCAATTCCAACTTACAATGCGTTCAGGTCCGAACCCTGGTACGGTTTATGCTCTCGATGGCGATCAGCTAAACATTGGCCGCGAATCATCCAATGAAATTGCGGTTAACGATGCCGAGGTCTCTCGACACCATGCCCGCCTGACATTTCAGGGTGGCAAATATGTTCTGGAAGACATGGGCTCAACCAATGGTACCTTTGTCAATGGTCAGCGTCTGACCGGACCACGCGTTTTGAAGTCAGGGGAAGTGATTTCCCTTGGCGAGCAAATCGTATTTGTTTACGAAGCCGTTGCTTCCGATCCGGGGGCGACCGTCGTTTCTCCGCGCAGCGTTCCCGAGGCCCGGCCTGTTTCCACCCCATCACCTCCACCGCAGACCTATGCTGGCGATGTGCCTGCCAGCCAGCCTGAAGCAATACCTTCCAGGAAGATAAACCCCGTGATCATTGCAGTCGGGGTAGGAACTCTCCTTTTGATATGTACCTGCATTGCCTTCTTTGTATGGGTAGATCAGACCTATCGCTGGTGTCAATTCTTTCCCTTCATCACAGGCTGCCCATAATCCTGATCGATAATGATACCCCCGCGAGCATATTTGCCTGCGGGGGTGTTTTTTCTTAACGCATTTTGATCATTACAAGGTTGTAAAAACTCCTTAAAAAAGCTAGAATGCTATTAATACAATTATGACTGACCAAAAACCTGTCTCTTCTCCGCGCTGGGGCTCAATGACCAAGATGGTCGTCGCGCTTACTTTTATTGCCATTCTAGCCTGGGTCTTCTCGCGCTTTCAATCCATTATCCCGCCTTTATTGATGGCGTTCATCCTTTCGTACTTACTCTACCCTGTTGCCACTGTCCTATCCCAGAAATTGCATTTTTCCTGGAGGGCAGCCGTCGGTTCGATTTACATCTTGCTCGTGATCTTATTGCTAAGCTTGCTGACCGTAGGCGGCCTGGGGTTGGTACAACAAATCCAGAGTTTAATCCGGTTGGTTCAGAACAGCCTGGGCGAACTTCCACAATTGATTACCAACATTGCCGATTGGCTTAACACACGCAGCCCAATTCCCATTGATTTGAGCACACTCGATATCAACGCCTTGACCGACCAATTACTCTCAGTGGTGCAACCATTGCTGGGCCAGACTGGTCAAATATTGGGGACAGTTGCCAGCGGCGCGGCACAGGTCTTTGGCTGGGCAGCTTTCATCTTGCTGGTCTCGTTCTTCGTGATGTCCGAAAGCGGCGGGCTACGCGGGAGCATTTTCAAGCTGAATATCCCCGGATATAACCAGGATTTCGCCCGCCTGGGTCAGGAACTGGGCCGCATCTGGAATGCCTTCTTGCGCGGCCAGATCATCATCTTTTTTCTGACAGTCATCATCTACACGATTATGTTGAGGGCACTGGGACTCCGTTACGCAATTGGTCTGGCTATCCTGGCTGGGTTTGCGCGCTTCCTCCCATATATTGGACCGGCCATCAATTGGATTATTCTCGTTGTGGTGGCATACTTCCAGCCCTTCAAACTGTTCGGTATGGAACCTCTGGCCTATACTTTACTGGTCGTCGTGCTGGCGCTGGTCGTCGATCAAATTTTTGATAATCTTGTTTCACCGCGCATCCTGGCCGATGTGCTCAAAGTCCATCCTGCAGGCGTGTTAGTGATGGCACTCGTGGCCGCCAATCTGTTAGGTATCCTGGGCGTTGTGATCGCTGCACCTTTTCTGGCCACTTTACAATTGCTCGGAAAATATGTCTTACGGAAGATGTTCGACCAGGATCCCTGGCCTGAAGACGACCAGACGAAAGACACCCGCACAGTCCCCCCCTTTCTCACACGTCTGCGCCAGATTCTTCGACGCGCTCAGGACGGTGTCCTAAACTTGTTACAGCGCAATAAGCAACTCTCATCCCCGGAGCAAGACTCACCAAACACACAAGATGAAAACCAACCTCAAGGAGAAAATCATGACCAATAATGGAAAAGAACCCCAAACTGCCACTCTGTCAGAGACCGACAACTACATGGTCTGGAAAGCCGACGAGCCTGACGGCGAGACAACCTACCATGTCGAACTTAACAATGTGACCCTGCATTTCTTTGAAGAGGAGTGGGAAGAGTTTAGAAAACTGATCAACAGCTCGAAAAAATAACAGCGTATGAGCTTAAACAACACGATCACGGACGTTTCAGGGATTGAAGTTGGTCAGGCACAGAACGACGAAGCCCTGACCGGCTGCACGGTCGTCTTATGTCGAAAAGGCGCTGTCGCAGGCGTGGACGTACGCGGGGGCGCCCCCGGTACGCGCGAAACGGACTTGCTTGATCCCGTCAACCTGGTCGAAAAGGTGCATGCAGTCGTGCTTGCGGGTGGCTCCGCCTTTGGGCTGGATGCTGCCAGCGGTGTGATGCGTTATCTGGATGAGCAAGGTATTGGCTTTGATTCCGGCGCTGGCAAGGTACCCATCGTCCCGGCGGCAATTTTGTTCGACTTGAATCTGAGCCGTGGTGACGTCCGCCCGGATGCGGATATGGGCTATCGCGCGGCGGCATCCGCTTCGTCTGATGCGCCTGCGGAGGGCAATGTTGGCGCGGGGGCAGGTGCCTCCATCGGCAAGATCTTCGGGATGAAAAGCGCCATGAAATCCGGGATCGGCTCGGCCAGCATGAACGTCGGCGGGCTGGTGATTGGGGCGCTGGTAGCCGCCAACGCTTTTGGAGATGTAGTCGACCCGCAAAATGGGGGCATCATCGCCGGAGCACGTTCGACTAATCTTGGTCCGTTAAAGCTGGGACAGGATGGGTATTTTGGGGATACGCTCGAAATCATGAAGACCTTCATTGGACGGACAGTGGTGGGTTTTGCTACTAAAGCCAATACAGTCATCGGCGTAATCGCAACCAACGCAAAATTAACCAAAGCAGAGGCAACAAAGGTCGCTCAGATGGCACAGGACGGGCTGGCACGCACGATCCGCCCGGCACACACCATGTTGGACGGGGATACATTCTTTACGCTGGCGACCGGCGAGAAAAAAGCTGACCCGTCTACAGTCGGCGCGTTTGCAGCGGAAGTGATGGCACAGGCGATCATCCGGGCTGTACAAAAAGCAGCTCCAGCGGGAGATCTACCAGGGTTGAATGAGTAGAACGTAAAAAGTGAGTAACTATTCAGCCATAGATGCAGATGTTTTCGTGTAAAAATATGCATTTCACCCATATATGGGCAGGCTTCCTGATGAAAATTTGTGCAGTTCTAAACCTTTGTGTAGTTCTCAA
>JASFRG010000072.1:0-23553 GCA_050115035.1 Anaerolineales bacterium
CAGCCGCATTACTGGGAAAATCAGATCTGGCGTTGCAGATCTTTCAAGAAGGATTAGATGCGGGCTTTTGGTGGGGAAAAGATGTCCTGGTAAACGACGATGATCTTAAATCCCTGCTGGAAATGCCAGAATTCAAACGATTGGTAGAAGCCAGCGAGGCGCGCCGTCAGGCCGCTCAGGTAGCTTCCAAATCCCTGGCACTGAGCCTGCCCGCTCCCACTCCCACAGACTCAACCGAACCCCTGCCCCTTCTTTTGGCCTTGCATGGCAACAACAGCAATGCCCAGGATTCGGTCACGTTCTGGGAGAGCGCCGTCGGACAGGGCTGGTTGACCGTTTTGCTGCAATCCTCCCAGATGTTTGGCCCGAATGCCTTCGTCTGGAACGATCTCGAGTTGGGGGCGCAGGAGATCAAAGCCCATTATCAGGAATTATCTGAAAAACAACCCTTTGACACTGCGAAAGTAGTCGTGGGCGGGTTCTCGAAGGGCGGCGAGATGGCTATCTGGCTGGCGCTCAAGGAGGTCATCCCATTGGTCGGATTCATTGCCGTCAACCCTGGTGGCCCCTTCATACAGGATACCGAGCAATGGAAACCCATATTGGAAGACTGCAAAACCCTTCCGAACCTGCGCGGGTTTTTCCTGGTCGGCGAGAATGACCAAAGTCTGGACAAAATCCAGGCCTTGCACGAGATGTTGGTCTCCTATGGCATGACCTGTGACCTGGTCGTCGCGCCGCAGATCGCGCACGAATTCCCGGCAGATTTCGATCAGACCCTGGCGAGGGCGTTGGAATTTGTAACAAAGCCCTAAATATCTCAACTTACTCTCGCAACACCGCCTGTGCTTTTCCCCGCAACGCGGACAGCATCTGACGCAGTTCAGCCAAGCTGGCTTCGGCTTTTTCGAGACGTTCGCGCTCACTGCGGACATAACGCGTATAAGGCGCCACGCCATCTTTCATACGAGCGATGGCGCTGGCGCTTTCGTTATTGAATTGCGTGGTCAACGCATCTAACAATTTGGTGCGCAGGGCCAGCATTTTAGCCTTGAAGTCTTCTTTCGCCTTCCTGCGTTTGAAGGGGATCACGAAAAACCCGACGATGGCAAGTGTACCGGCCGCCAGCATACCGGTGATATCCAGGCTGGAAGAGAGCACCGCAATCGAGACAATTGTCCCCAGGCCGACCGCACCGGCCTCCAAAAGCGCCGTCTGAGCTACAGCGGTTTCTACAGCAGAGGCCAGTTCACGCGCTTCCTGGTCGCGGTTGAAGCTTTCTACAATGGTCTGGACGCTCCTGCCTACGCTGTCGATCAATTCCCGACGATGAGCCTCGCGCGGCCCGGCGCTCTCACCGACCAGCTTATCCAGGTTTTGCGCGCGGCGGCGTTGCAAGTAGCTCATGACCTGGTTCCATTCATGCATATCCTTGCTCACCAGCCAGTCGATCAAACGCTGGACCTGGTCTTCGATCTGTGCAGGGACATCGGCCAGCACTCGCTTCTCGAACTCAGCCCGGACCACCTCTCCACGGATCAGTTTCTGGACCTTGGTCAGGCGCAGCGTGCTGTCGAAGAAGTCCAATCCACGCTGCTCGAGACGGTGCAGGATGTTTTCCACTTCCGCCAGACGCGGGGGCAGTTCATTCCCCAGTTCGCGCTCGTATTCGCGGATGACCGTTTCCAGGGAGGCCGCGGTCACCCGGTCATCTTCCAGCGCTTCGGACTGGGCTGCGAGACTTTTCGCGGCCTGCTCGCTCAGGTTCTCGACCACACCCAGCGGATTGTTGAATTTGAGTGCCAGGCGTGTATTATCGTCTAGGGTGGAGTTGATGAAAGCTTCCAATGCATCCATGCGGCTGAGCACTCGCAGGCGGGAGTATTCATCTGAATCCGGCTCGGAGCGCGCACGCTGGGCCAGTTTGGCGGAGACAGGATAGAGCTGGGGTCGATCGCCGAGGATTGTAGCAGCGTGTTTCAAAATGAAATCCTCAACTTCTTCCAGGGCAGCCTCGTCCTCCAGGATATCCAACTTGTTCATCACAAAGACGATCTTCTTCCCCCAGGTCAGGATGCGCTCAAGGAACTGGCGTTCGCTCTCGGTCAGCGGATGATCGGCGGAGGTGACGAACAGCACCAGATCGCTGCGCGGGACGTATTCGTCCGTCAGTCGTTCGTGACGACGGATGATGGCGTTCGTCCCAGGGGTGTCCACGATGTTCAGTTCCTTCAGCAGCGGCAGCGGATAAGTGTAGACGGCAAAACCTTCGTCCCGCACCTGTTCAGCGGCCACTTCACCCCACTTAACCAGAGTGACACGTGATGTAGTGGGCGTGGCACCCTCGGGCAGGACCTTTTCCCCCAACAGCGCATTGACCAAGGCGCTTTTGCCGGCGTTAAATTCCCCTGCAATGACGATCAGGAACAATTCGTCCAGTTGCAGGATGGCCTTTTGCAGGTTGTCCAGGGCCTCGCGCGGCAGGTCGAGTTCTGCGAAAGCCAGTCGCATCTCGGCCAGGGACTCTTTCTCTTCGCGCAGGAATTGGGCTTGTTCTTCGTTGAGCACGGATTGGCGCATGGTCTCTTCCTCTGGAATGCTTCCAATGCGAAGCATCCCGCTACTTGCGTACCCACAGGGTGTGTATTCTCATCCGGCCGGCGAGTACTTTACTCTGGCAGGTTTTCCATTTTAACCTGACCGCTTGTTTTTCCAAATGCTGTCCAGGCAAACCACAGGATGCCGGGAATGATCATTAAGCCTGACATCCACCAAATGATTCCACTAATTCCCAGGTTTGTGTTATCCAGAAGCCAGCCGCCGGTTGCGGAACTAATCGCGTTGGCCAGCGTAAACATGGCAAATTCGCTGGAAAAGACCCTGCCGCGCACTTTATCCGGGGCCCATTCCAGCAGAAGTTGGGTGGAAAAGGTCCAATTGATCCCGCCGCCCAGCATACGGATGAAAGTGCCCGCCAGCACCAGGGTAAAACTTGCCAGGGGTGCGGTCAGTGCCAATCCGATTGCACCGAGAAAATAAGATATTGTAATAGCGTTGCGCAAGGGGCGATCACGGTCACCGGTAAAGACGCGTGCCAGGATGGGACCGACACCAGTCCCGATCCCGGCAAAGGCATACATCAGGCCCAAACTGGTGCTGCCATTCTCCCCGATCACAAAGACTTGTTGGGCCAGGGTCACCTGGATGACCTGAAATGCGCCACTTGCCAGCAGAGAAACAGCCGATTTGTGCAAAGTGATGGCAAAGATGTCCCTGTGATCTTTAAGGTACTTGAGGCCATCCACATATTGACGGAAAGCTGCCGCAATTTGTCCTCTAGCCCCTGCTAGCTCAGATGACTCCTCTACGTCGTGCGTGTATTGGACATGTGAGATAAAGTATGCAGATAAGAAGAATGAGATTGAATCGACTACAAATGCAGGATAGTTTCCCCACTGACCTGCGACGAGACCCCCAATGGCTGCGCCTAATGACAGCATGACCGACCAGGTGGTGGTGCTGATGGCGTTCGCAGCGCCCAGCTCGGAACGGGAGACGATATTGGGGATGATGGCATTTCGTGCCGGGAAGAATACCCCGCTGAATGCCAGTTGAACCGCCGTGAGTACATACAATAACCATACTTGTTCGGCAGTCCGCACCAGCAGAAAACCCAGGACAACAATCCCGCGCAGGATGTCGGCGACCACCAGAAGCGTCTTGCGATTGTAGCGGTCTGCCAGGACGCCGGCCAGGGGGCTGACTAAAAATGGCGCCAGCATCCGGATCACGAACAGGCTCCCCACAGCCAGACCGGAACGGGTCAGGTGTGAAACGAGGGCTGCCGAAGCGATCAGGTTGAACCAATCCCCCAGCAGACTGACCACCTGCCCGGTCCACAAAAAGCGAAAATTACGGTTTGAACGCACCAGCGCCAGGTATCCCACCGGCCTCCTGGCCTCGTTGCTGTCATGTCCCATAGATTTTCTCCTGTTGGAGTTTAGAGCTGCGCTTCAATTGTATCCCTTACCTGTATCCCCGCGCCGACTATATCGGGAACTTGCCGCTTGCATCACTTATGACCGGGCCATGACCTGGACAAACGATACTTGCACCCAGTTCAGCCTGCTTCTGCACCGACTCCCTGGCCTGGTCCGGATCCCAGGTCACGCCGGGACGCGAGCCGTACAAGCGGTCTTCGTCGCTGACCATCGAATCGCCACAGAACAACACCCCTGGGATAGGTGCATAAAACGAAAGATGCCCCGGCGTATGACCGGGTGTCGCAATCACGTGCAGTCCACCCAGCGCCGGAAGCGTCTGCCCTTCTTCCAGGATTTCATCCACCTGGAACGGTGCGGCTTTGAAAAAGGGACTCAACAACGCAAACAGAAACCGCCGCAGAGAAATACCGCTTGAATAGCTTCTTCGCGAGGATTCACCAACTGCGATAGATTTGGCTTCGATCTGGCTGGCATAGGTACGCGCCCCGCTTGTTCTGGCCAGGGCAGCCAACGCACCTACGTGGTCAACATCGGAATGAGTCAGGAGAATGTACTTCAGGTCTGCCTCTGATTTTCCCAATTCGGAAATATAAGCCAGGATTTTCTTCTCACTGCGCGGCATCCCTGTGTCGATCAGAGTCAAACCCTGCTCGTCGACCAGGATATGGGTATTGGCCAGCACATCGGGAACGATGTACAGGTTAGCGATGATTTTCATAGAGAAAGCAGGCTTTTTTAGTTCCAGCCGCCTGTGCGAACGCGATTCCTGATTTCGCTCTGCAAGGCCGCCAGCATTTCCATATAGGATTCCCTGTTAGCCATCGCCGAGGTGGCAGCCTGTTCCTCAAGCTGCGCTAGCAAGTAGACGATCCATGAAAGCCATGTACGTGGATTATCTTGTGCTTCTACAATCTCCTGGACCGCTTCCTGGAGGATATCGCGAATATCATCATCTTTACTCATTGCTGTACTCCTACACGCGCAAGATTTATATTAGACTTCTTTCAAAAGGTTAGCTTTGCTCTTGGTGGCATACCTTATTCTCAACCAATCTTACAAATCCTTCTATCTGAACTGGACCTTACCACAACCCTGCTTGAGGGATGAATTGAGACGGTCTGACCATATTATTACAGACATTATTCACATAGGATATCAGCAGATTACTCGAGGCCCTGGTCATGCCAACATAGAATAACCGGCGTTCATCTTCGAGCGGAGCATTTTGGTAGGGTATCACGCCTTCATTGCTGGTAATCAATATGACAGTATGCCACTGTAGACCCTTTGCGCGGAAGAACGTGCGCAACGCTACGCCATTATCATCCTTCCCGGCTTTCGTCTTCTTCGCGCGATCAAGCGCCAGGGTCATTGTACGTAGAAACTCCCGAATATTTCCTTTGAACTCTGCCGCAACATCAAATATCTCACCCAGTCCTACTTGCCCCTGGTGCATATCTTCCAAGCTTCCGATCATACTCCGCAATCCACGAAATTCACTTGACAAAATTCCAAAGGTATCGATCAGGTTTCGACTTTCAATCACTTCGTAGAGTGCCCTTTCCAGCATGTTTCGATTATGGTTCGGGGTCAGCGTACGGAACTGATATGAACGCACCACCTCAAAGAAATTTCCACCTTGGCGAAACAGCCTTTCCAATTCTTTTATTTGGTGATTGTACAAAAACTGGAAATATGCCTGGATTGTTAATGCTGCATCTCTGGGATCAGGTTCCATGTTTGAATTGAGGGCTAATTTTAACCTGAGAACTGCCAGAGCCATGGTCAGAGCTTGATTTGTCAGTATGTTATCTTCATTGCGAACGTTGTAGGGGATGTTTTTCAGGATGAACTCAATTTGGATTGGCAGACTTTGAGCATTCGTCCGATAAAGTACGGCAAAGTCACTGTAACCCAGTTCAGGGCTTGAGTCCTTCGTCTCTTTCTTAATATTGCTCGAGCCGCCCTCTTTCGTGGTGGACGCTTGTGGAGCGGCGGCGTTCTCACTCTCTCGAGTGGATTTTACGGAAAGGCTCTTAATTCTCGATATATGTTCTGTCACCAGCTTTGCTTCCAGCCCAGGTGACACAGATGAGATCACCGAGATATTCGCTTTTGTTTTGTTGTGGGCGATAGGATTTTTTGGAATTCGGAATTCATTATGTCGAATTAATTGATCCGCGTGCTGCACGATGTTGATCGGGCATCGATAATTGACACTTAACTCATAGGATTCGACCGGTCTTTCCAAATAGTCTTCGAGCCCCATGATGTACTTGGGACTGCACCCGCGGAACCAGTAGATAGCCTGATCATCATCCCCGGTCACAACCAATTTCGCAGTTTCCGCCAACAATTTAATTAACACAAAATCCAGCTTGTTTATGTCCTGGAATTCATCGACGATGATTTCATCAAACTGCCTTTGGATATGCTTGCAGAGCGATTCTCTCTTGGACAGTGAGATATAAGCCCTGAGTTTCTGATCGTCGAAATCCATTAAGTTGTTATTTCTCATTAAGTAGTTATAGGACTGATACAGCCAGATAATCGCCTGGAGTATGATTTTGGCCGTATTGGCATCCGTTGACGCCTCAAAGAACGGCAATGATTCATCTCTTTCCAAGATAAAGTCAGCAAATTCTTGCGCGTCTAATTCGAACGGATCGAATAACTCATTCTTAAACAGGCTGAATAACTCAATATAATAGTTGTAGCGCAAATATCGAGGCAGCACTACGAAAAGCTCTGAATAAGTCCCTTCCAGCGACTTGAGGCTATCTTTGACAAAATTGCGTAATTGGTAAGGCTGTGCGATCGGGGAAAATTCTTCTTCGATATGGTCTTTCAGGATTTGATACCCAAAAGCGTTGAGGGTTTTTACGATGGGTCTCTGATTGACCACGCCAATTTTCCCGTACTGTTCGTTTAATTTATCGAGAGCAGATTTTGCGGCCGCATTATCGAAGGTGAGCATTAAAATTCGATCAGGCCGAATTCCTTCCTTGATTCGGTACACCACCCTATTGATCATTGTTTGTGTTTTCCCTGACCCGGCGGGAGCGACAACCCTGATCGTATTTCCCGCAGCCTGCAGCACTTTTTCCTGATACGGATCTACAAGCGGTTTGAACGCATCCAGAGCTTTTCGGATTTCAAGCGGGGATTCGAGCAGCTTCCCGCGCAACTTCTTAAATACCTCTTCGCGTACTTCGAAGTCAACGGGGTTTAATTCGATCTCTTCTTTGATATCGTGGAAAGATTTTTCCGGAGCAGGTTTCATGTCTTTATTTTCGAGCATTAAGAATCCTAAAAATGGGACTGATATTACCTGGGGGGATAAATTCCATTTTTATCCTGTTTCAGACTATACAATAAAAACCTGTCAGAGGCAAGAAATGCATCTCATTTGCTCTCATTCATCAAGATACCCCCCAGTTTGTGATTTGATTGATGACATCAACAATGAGTTCATAAGGATCGAAACCCTGCCAATCTAAAAATAGGATGACAACTCTTCCAAAATCCGGATCTTTTATATAAGCATATTCCCTTTCGATGAACACCCTGCCTCCGGGGATCTCTCTGCCCAGAATATGGAGAGCCTCAGCAATCCAATTCAACACAACCGATTCCTGGTTGATATAAACCCTGTAATCCGGATCGTTGTAGTCCGTAGTAAATCCAATGAAAGGCTGGTAATAATAAGAGAATGAAATCACCACAGCCCTATCGTGAAACAAATAGATTTGCTCCAGCTCCTGGATGTTCAGTGAATACAACGCATTCAAAATAGAATCCCGGAACTCTGCAGTTTGTTCTTCAGAAATGATGACTTGTGGAGGCTCGTTTTCTGGATACATAAATTTCTAAACGCTTACAAGTCAATTGTATCCAATAACTCTTTCAACGCCAGTAACTCTTCCTTGGAAAGCGTGACACCCTTTCCCATCTTCTCGTGGTCTGGCGCCCAATCGCGCAGATCATATTTCGGCTCCCGATCATTCCAACTGATCAGGTTGAGCTCTTTTGCCCACCCCGAAGCGGACGTGGACAACACGCCGACCTGCTTGAGTATTTCATATTTGATGTCAGCCATCTCAAAGCTCCTCTAAACAATGTGGTTTATCGTGCAGAAAATTCCCAACCAAGGTTTCCCCATTTGGCAAGGGGATAATTCATGCTAATAACCCATCCACAAAATCTTTCGACAGACGTAAACCTGCGCCGGTCAATTCTGCCACACGTTTGACTGCAGCAGCCTTATTTCCCATCAACAAGGTGAATTTCGGGTCTTCGACGATCTCAGGCAGCAATTGAATTGTATCGGACCTGCGATCATAAGGATATTTGGGCGTGATTTTAGGCCGCTTTTGTTCGTAGAGTTTTTCAAGCTCATCAAGCAAAGGGATGGGGTTCTTCTTTTTCTTCTTCCTCGGCATACTGTTCACTCACCTTTCAACGCGTGCATGATGGCAAGTATAACGCCTTCGATATCCTTAAACACATCATTATTCCAAAAGCGGACATCGTCCCCATCAGGGGGGTGACTTTTTAACCTTGCGATGCAAGATATTCTGTCCTCTCTCGGTCGTATTCTTCCTGCTCCAAATGCTGACTGCCTGCTAGTTCAATGATCAGTTTCTTTTTGATGCAGACAAAATCAGGAATGTAATTGCTGATAGCGTGTCCCTGGCGCCGTCCGCCAGGACGGTGTGACGACGAAATATGACTCCCAGTTGATCATTATGTAAGCGCGCCCAAAGTTTTCTCTCGGCTGGAGTGGGTTCTTTGCTTAGTTGTATAGCTCGATGTTGAATTTCAGGGGTAGTTCTTTTAGGACGTGGCATTTGGCCCCCTCCGTGCTTCGCGAAGCATACCCAAAGGGTGCCCCCATTTTCAAAGAACGAAAATGGGGGAGAGACAATAGCACATTGATTTGAAATCTCAGTTTTCATGGGCACATAGCATTCCCCTCCCCCAAATCCGGTGCGGTTCCGTATTTGGGGGAGGAAGGGAGAGGGCTGCTCTTGAACGCCTCGCTCAAAAGATGTCTTTCATTTTACATACCCTCCTGATTTGAACACGTCCAACCCTTCTTACAGGTTCAAAAACATATCTCAACTGTATTAATTAATCAGTGAAAGCTCCCAACACAAGACAGGCATTCTGACCGCCTAAGCCAAAGCTGTTCGAAAGCGCAATCCGGAAGTCCAGTCCGCGGGCTTGCTTTGGAACATAATCCAGGTCGCATTCGGGATCGGTCGTTTCCAGATTGATGGTCGGATGTATCCTGCCCGTCTCCAGGGACTTAACGCACGCAATCGCCTCCAGCGCCCCCGAGCCGCCCATGCAGTGTCCGGTCATACTCTTTGTAGAACTGATCGGGAGTTGATACGCCCGCTCGCCAAAAACACGCTTGATGGCTTTGGTCTCGACGACGTCATTAACCTGGGTACCTGTTCCGTGCGCATTGATGTACCCGACATCCTCAGCTGGACATTCCGCATCTTCAAGCGCCCAGCGCATGACGTTGGCTGCCCCTACGCCCTCCGCATCGGGAGCCGCGCTATGACCTGCATCCGATGAAGTGGCCTGACCCAGCACCTCGGCATAGATGCGCGCTGACCTTTCCCTGGCATGCTCCAGGCTCTCCAGCACCAGGATTCCGCAGCCTTCGCCCATCACGAACCCGTCCCGCTCGGCATCGAAGGGACGGCTGGCGCGTTCCGGCTGCTGACTGTATTTCCCTGCCAACACAGTCATGGCTTCGAAGGCCATCATCACATCCGGGTGGACCAGCGTATCGACTCCGCCGGTCAGCATCAAATCCGCGCGTCCCGTCCTGATCTGGTCGAGCGCCACCCCAATCGCCTGTGTTCCGCTGGCACAGGTTGCGGAAACCGTATAAAACGGCCCTGCCGCGCCACTATAACTGCTGACATAGTGACTGGGCATATTGGGCAGCCCATTGATCAACGCCGTCGGGTTGATGCGCGCTCCTTTTAGCCGGTACCCCAGTGAGCTTTCCAGCAAAAGTTCAAAGCCAGCGTTAGCCGTTCCAAGGGCAACCCCGCTGCGATTGCCCTGCTTTTGAATATCGTCCGGTGTCAGGTTGGCATCTGCCAGCGCCATTTTCGCTGCGGCCAGTGCTAGCAGGGAGG
This sequence comes from Anaerolineales bacterium, assembly GCA_050115035.1. GTDB lineage: Bacteria > Chloroflexota > Anaerolineae > Anaerolineales > Villigracilaceae > JAABUE01. The sequence goes on from JASFRG010000072.1 coordinate 10,169, forward strand.
CGCGTGACATACGCCGGGCGTTCTTGGGATGGATTTCAAATTCAGACGGATTGAACTCCTGAACTTCCCCCGCGATTTTGGTTTTCATCGCGGACGCATCGTACTTTTTGATCTCCCGGATCCCGGATTTCCCGGCCAGCAACCCGGCCCAGAAATCATCCAACATCCCAAGGGATGTGATTGCCCCTAATCCGGTAACAACTACTCTTTGTCTGTTCATCGCTACATGTTCCCAGCTTACCAAGTTTTTTCAGTAGGCGAGAGTCCGCCTTCTTCTGTATCAGGATGGAATAGGTTCGAAAAACCTTCTTGAACCTTTGGCTTTGCAATTAATTATTCTTCACTTGCTATTATGCACCCCCTTCAAACGCTTGGGCTGCTTCCAGCTTTTCAGCAAGGCGGAGAACCAATTCCAAATCCTTGGGCCGGAATTTATCCCATGCGCTTTCGACGCCGAGGTTATTCAAGAGTTTAGCGGCTGATTTGGAGATACCCTGCATTTCGGCCAGTTCGATTTTTTCATGCGAGAGATCGACCGCATGGGCACGCAGGTAAATCTTTTTCCATAACTTGCGCCGCCAGCCATTTTGAAGAATTATACGGGAGTGTTGTACGTACTTTTTGCCATCGAAGTAAATCAACAAGGGGAAAATGTAGAGCCCCAGGTTTTGGAAGTTGAGACGCAATCCCAGGTTAGCAATTGACGGTGCAAACTCGACAAAAAGATCGAAGCGTTCGTCAACATCCTTAGGGGTGAGACTGTCGGCATACATGAGGGGGATGATAAATTGTTGGGAATCCACCACCCCTTCTGGAATTTTTACGCCCACCAGGTCAGATAACTTGACAAAAGGATCAAGCACCTGTTTCACTTTTTCCGCCCTGGCGCCGCCGGAAATAAACAGGGGGGTAGAACTGCCGAACACTCTAAAGATCTTACCGGCCATCTTCATGAATTTTACGGAACCGAACAAATCAATGTCTTCAGGAGCTGTTCCCAGTAGCATGCCCTGATTGACCATCCATGCTGCCATACTTTGCGTAAAAATATCGCGCGACAGCACTTTTCTCTTTGTTTTTGTCATTGCAACCTCCCAGTTAATTGAAACCGAATGTCAAATCTGCTCCCCTCCCAGTAGGGGCGGCAGCAACGTATCCAGTTCTACCTGTGACTCAGCCCGTGTGCCCAAAAGGATACGTAACCGCCGCCCCGAAAGCATCCTCAACATAGAACATCGGGGCAAGCAGAAAAAGCAACTCGTTGACTTTCGGTAAGTCATTGCGAGCGACAGCGAAGCAGTCTCTTTGCCCCACTTCCAGTGGAAGTGGCTTGATTGAGTAGAGCAAACCCTATTGTTTCTCCATTCCAAACTCGTCTATTTTCTTAATTTCTTTTCGATGACTTCTCCACAAAAAGAAGTTGAACAAACAACTTCCAAGTAACCAAGCAAAATACCAAACATAAAATACCGAGTTTTTTATTCCCTGGTGTTGGGTAAGGATGGCAATGGCAGCAGCCAGAATAATAAGGTACGAAAACAGAGTTGAGGCGGCATGAGCCAGTTTATCGCGGAACTTGGCAGCAAATTTTTCCCACGCTATTTCGCTTTCAGATGGGCTTGCAAGTGGTTCGCTCCTCAGGAATGCCCCCATTTTCTTGATACTAAGATCTGCGGCCCGTATATATAAATCATACCCAATTGCAACAAGTGGGATGAAATAAAACAAGATGTTGAAATTGATATTTCCGATTTGTAATGCACCAACTCCAAATAAACCAGTGATAAAGGCAAATTTACTGGTTACATAGGTTGCACGTTCAACTTGAGTCTTGATCTTCTCATCGTGCAAAGCTTTTAGAAACTCCAAATGAAGTGTCTTCTGATATGCAGAATCTTTGTCTGCCACAGCTTCCTCCAACTAAATGCTATTGCTAGTACTCTTTTACTGTACACCTATTCCACATTATTTCAAACTGCTGTTTGAAGAATTGAAATTCTTCTCTATTGGTTTTTGAATGTAAAACAAAGTTTGGATTGTCAACAGCAGATTCGTGGTGATACAGCTCTACATGACAAAGCTCATCATCGTCTTCACCACTGACAATTGTTATTCCAAAAGATGGAATGTATGGAAGTAAACCAATTTCAACTTTTCCAGCTCTCTTCTCATCAAGTTTTGCGAGTACTTCAACCAATCCTTCAACTGAAGCTATTCGGTCTCTCCAGACGTCAGTTTCTTGGGAGCCAACGCTTCTTAATGATAGTTCTTTTAAAAGTTGTTCAGTCGGGCTCAAGATCATGACTCTGACAGAAGCCCCCTGTGCAACTCGTTTACTAAGTACATCTAAGTGTTCGCGAATTGTACGACCAAGGGTCATACCGCTAATATCAATTGTCTTGGCATTAAGGAAAATGTCACCTGTAATAAGTTTTTTAAATGATAGGAATTTGTTGATAGAACCCCGATTTTTTATGGTAGCTAAGATGGAATTATCCTCTTTTTGGTCAGGTATCCAGGGTCTAGCCGCACCCCAAAGTGCGATAAACTGCTGCTCGTAATACTGATGCCAATGAGGGTCCCTATTCTTTTCCACAGCAAAAATTGTGGATTTCTCAGATTTTCTCTTATGAGGGAATATCTCTACAAACGTAATATCAGTATTTTTTACTGTAAATGATGTAATACCGAACGAAGGAGGAAATGGCAACAGTCGAATTTGTAGTTGGCCCGAGCCGTCTGGTGTTTCTTGGGCATCCTTTTTCCATTTATGATATAAAAACTCAAGGTCTTGAAGACTAGTACATAAAACATTCCTTTGATAGGAAATATCACTGCTCTCGCTCCGTAAGAAATTCATTTCAAGAGCATTCGACCAAGGATCCATTAGCATTATTTTTATATCTACCCCCATTCTGAGAGCTTCTCTAAAGTCACTAAAATGATCTCGTATTACTGAAGACAACATCACGCCACAAATATCAATGGCTTGAGATTCAAGAATATAATCTTCCAGTGCGGGTCTTTCCTGAAAGAATTCGCTAGCTTTCGGCGCCCCCCCTTGCTCAACATCGAGTTTATTCAATAATTGTTGAACTTTTCCTGAGAGATTCCACTCATCATATAAAAGGAAAAAGTTGATGAACACAAAAAATAGAAATGCACCAAACAGCTCGGTTGATATATTTAGGAAGAGGTTACTAGAAAAATTCTCTGTCGAATCATGGTTAGAGAGAATAGCAAAGATAATTGCTACAAGCGCAAGAATGATATATACGGCCCATAAAAGTCTTCTTTTTTGTTTTTGACTCATTTTTCCTCCTAAGTATTTCTTTAGTCTCTTTAGTTGCTAACTCTAATTTCAGAAGTAGGTTCGCCAGGAGCTATCTCAGGGCTGAATGCGAGCCAAACTCCATTTTTTTACAACTCTCCCTTAAACGCCCTATCCAACACGGACGGCAGAAACGCATCCAGTTCCTCTTGCGACTCGGCTCGTGTGTCCGTTAGGGTATGTAACCGCCACAACTCTTTGACTTGCGACAGAGCTGAAATTGGTACATATCGGTAGCTGCTAATTTCTCTTCTGTAAAACATATCTCATAATCTGTCTTCTATTCTCGAGGTCTGTGTCACCTCTTGTGATATTTTCATAGAAAACTCTTAAATCATTTTTTGTACGCAAATTCTGTTTGTGCCCCAACAATGAGTTTATTGCTCTTTCGACAATATATTTTAAGTGGCCAACTTCTTCCAATCCTTGATCTTCCGTAAATCTTCCTCTATGCACTAGTTGATTTCTGGTCACTCGAAGAGATTCTAATAAATCCTTGATGTGTTTGCCATTTTGAACAATAAGGCTGTTTGTTCGATTTATCACATCCCTCATGTCTATTTTCTCATCTTGAAGCGTTACCGATTCGAGGATTTGCCATAGAGATAAGTAAGCTTGGCTCCATTCTTGCAAATCAAGCGCTTTCTGATATTTTTCAAATGCATCAACGATAATGGAAATAATATCTTGTTCATTCTTTGGAATTTTTATGAACCTGGCTATCCTTCGCGCTGAGCGAATTTCCTCAATACCTACCGAATTATTTATGTAGTCATGTTTACTTGTACTGTATAACATTAAATCAAAACTTTTATCACTCCTGAAGACTCCATAAACAGGGGCTGGGAGAATTTTTGCTAATACTCTTGGATAGCCACCGAATTGTTGAGTACGCCTCCCAAATTGGAGTGGCAAATTGAAACAAACCCTAAATAGGTCAAACGCCTTGTTAGCTGTTTCAAATGCTTCTCTTGCATCACGACCACCTGATAATGTCAGAATAGGGATAAAGTCGCCTTCAAGATTTATATCTCTCAACTGATTCACTGAAATTTCTGGATAGAGGGCATTCTTGGCAGCACTGGTTTCAGGGAAAGGTTTGATAAACATAACTTTAGGTCAGGCAAGCGCTCAAGCGCAGTAGCAATACAACGCTTGATGAAACGCAAACCGAGTTGAAAGATACTGAGTTCGCGCTCTTTGCCACCTGGGTCAAGCTCATTTTGCAAGGCTTGATCCTGGAGGACTTGTTCACCGATTTCATGGCACCACAGAGTTGCAATGGCAACCGCCAGGAGTAGTCTTTCCAGTCGGGCAGGATCTTTCAAGCGTGTATGTTCCAGGTCAAAACCGCCTGATTGGTCATCGCGAAAACTCTCTTCGATACGCATACGCAGGGCATATTCATCCAGACGAGCTTTTTCGGCGGAGCGATCAGAAAGAATAGCTACAATTTCAATTTTCTTGCCACGTTTTCCATCTGTCCAGGTTACAGACAGATTACCTTGTAGCTTTTCATCTTGTGTGACCTTGACGTTTTGGAAGTAGTCACATTGCCCGGGTTGCACGCCTAATGTTTCAATCGCACACTGCATTCCATCTTCCAAAGTCACGTAGGTGTTATATGCCAGGCGAATATCATAATGCCAACCGAGTTCCAGACATAAATCGGCCCAATCACAATCTCGAAATCCACGGTCTGCCAGGAAAACGACACGTTTGACCCGTGAGTCCAGAAAGCCAGCCACTTGTTGTATCATGGTCTTCAACTTCTCAACCTGTGTCAATCCTTTGCCCTCCAAGACAACCCATCCGAGTGGAATAGCACGACAACCATGTTCAAGAGACAACCGAAAGATTTGCAGTCGATCTCCAAATACCATCACGCCGTCCAGGATTATGATTGCTTCTTGCTCTTGCCAATCTCTCAGAACATGCTCCAGAATCGGACGGTACAATGACCAGACCTGCACTCTGGCATTCTTCAACCAACGCCGAATGCGTGTGATACGGGCTTCAGCTTTTGTTCCCATTGGCAAGTACGTTGCGATCTGACTCAAGGCAACTGATTTGCTTTGTAAGATACCACTCACAATCCATAGCCAATTCGAAAGATGATGCGCATGACTGACTTCTACCAACGGCACGATCGCTTGCTCCAAGCGGGTGTACAATTCTTTGCTGATGCTCATGGGGGCGGCTCCTTTGGTCTTAGACACCCAAATTATGCCTTATCTCGTGAGCATCATCCATTTCTAAAGTTCTGTCAGTGAATCAGATCTCTCAAATAATTCCCTAAAAGTGTAGTTTCTTGGCTGAAGTTTTCATAGTCAAAATTTCTCTTAAAATAGTTCCAATTTCTGAAGTGAAAAGTGAACCCATGAATAGAGAATTGCTTTGATTGGGGAGGATCCGATGATGAAACTTGAAAGAGGAAAAAGATAAAATAGTTCTCAGTTAGGCGGTTATTGAACTTATAGACTTTAGATGCAAGTAATCTCTTGAAAGATTGAATATTTTGGTTGTCTTTTTTCTTGAGATCTATGATTGCTCTTCTTATCAACCTTTGTCGTGCATATATTTCATCCACGTTTTCGAGTTGTATGTTGTTTGCCAAGATCTTTTCATAAATATTTGAAATGGAAATCTGGCTGGTAGAGACTTCCCCTGCATCATTGATGTTCCAAACACTCAAACATTTATCAACATAGGTAGCAATGAAAGCTTGATTTTTTGAATCCCATTTCACAATTTTATTAGGCTTGTAATTAGCCATTCTGCAATTCTTCCTTTAAACGCTCAATCCAACATAGACTGTTACAACGCTCCCAATTCCACCTGCTGCTCGGTCTAAAGTCTGGAGATCTTGGAGAATATAGGTTCGGCAGGTATCGGCTTCGTTTGACATATTTATCCCCAAAAAGGGTTAGCAATACATTAAAGATACAGGAAAACTTACGTTTGGGCAATATTGATTTCGTTGCGATTTGCTTGATAGCAAGGTGACTGTCAGTTTGGAACTGACAGTCACCTCAGGTCACCTCAATCTCCCCGTATGCGCTAAAGGTCCTCACCTGTCTGTACTCGGTCATGTGGCCGGATAGGTCACGGGCGGCGATGGTCAGGGTCACCTACAGGGGGCCTACTCCCAATACGATAAGAATTTAAAAATATCACGTAGTGCTTGACAATACCTTCGCCAAAATGAAATCTGAAATCTCGATACTCTTCTGTACCAGAATTTTTTGAATCGTCTTAGCGATAATTAAAAATATGTCCGCTAAAACCCAGACAGATTATTAATTCAATTTCAAAGTTGGCGATGAACGACTCCAATCTACAGTTGGTGAGAAGGAATTCTCAAAAATGGCGAAGGTATTGTCTATGGAGTGGATAAAGAGGTGGATTCATAAAGGTGATATTGATGCAATTGAATTACCTGGAATGGGGCAAATAGTAGAGATGGAAAAGTTTAGCCAATTTCTAAACCAACGCAAACCTTCAGGCTCACACCGTACCGGCATGGTATAACCCAGGCGTAGGTTCGAGTCCTACCCCGCTACTAAAATTTTAGAGACCGCCCAACGTTGACGTTGGGCGGTCTCTTGCTATCTTTGTGAAGATCTAAAAGAAAAATGCCTAATATAGATTCTATTATCCTAGAAGAAATGCTGACCGCATGGGCTATATTAATCTGTTTCATTTGAAGTCGTTCATCCGGCTTTGTTCCCCGCGCGTAGGAACTTGAAAATTGACAAGTAGCGCTTGGGGTTGTTTAGATGTTGATACAGATTTTTACGCTTTTATTCCTTGATAGATGAGATAGGCGCAAAAAGGTAGGCCCAACCAACCGCCGCCGTTTGGACCAGCGATCACGATGAATAAGAACAATAAGGATACAGCAATCGCGGTTGAAAGCGGGATTTTCCAGGGGATCTTTGCAGTTTGAAGGATCAGCATACCGGTTATGATGATTAAAAAGCCGACCACGAGGGACATCAACGTGCTGAAGTTAGCTGCTGCCCAATCGGTACCCAACGTATTTACAACGCCTGCTTCGATAATGCCGAACAGCGCTTGACGTGGCTGGGGAAGAAGAAAATGTGCGAGCGTATGGAGTACGCCTACAGCTATGATCCCAATGCCACAGATTCTCTGTCCTTTTAATGCTTTTTGCTGCCTGGATTCACTCATTGTGATCTCCTCTTATCCTTATGTTAGAACTCGGTACACGCTTGAAGCTCAGCAGCAGGGTACACTTGTCCGAGGGCAGGGGGCATAGAGTTGTACACCCACTCGATATCTACCGAGGCGAGGTTGATGCCCCGGGAGCGTTGGAAACCGTTGAATGTTCCGCGAATGAGCACATCCTCTATTCCAAAGTTCATACAGAAAACTGCTACCTTGTTGCCTGCCGGGATAGCTTTCAGTTCCTCGCTGAACACCCCTCCAGAGAATGCCAGACGAGTGCTATCAGATGCCTGACACTGGATGATGGGGATGATCGTCGGGTAACCATCTTCTCTAATGTATGAAAGGAATTTCAAGGATGTGAGCCCGTTGAACATTTTCTCTGCAAATGGCTTAAGGATGCATTCATCCTTGTTTGACTTTACGCCGCCTTTACCGATCAAAGTCTTTAGCGCTTCACGAATAACCTTATTCATGGGCAAGGGAGTCCGCTCTGAGACTCCGAGCAGGTCGAAGTAATGAACCGTGTTGATCCCAAAGTAGGTGTTGTAGCGGAACATGGGGATCAGGTTCATTTTTTCATACTCGGGGCCCTCTTTTGCCAAGTGAGACCAGGTTGCTTTTCCCCGCCACATATCACGCTCAAAGGTCATGATTAAGAATGCAATATTGTGATTCTTTTGGATGAATTTTTTGCTGAGCCCGGTGACAAATTCACCCACGATCAACTCTGTTGGACTTTTGGCCTGCATCGAAGTGATCAGCGTTAGGTGCGGTAAACCGTCGAAGTTGATACTGGCCATCAAGCCTACTTTTTCGCTCGGTTCGAAGGCCTGAATATCATCCGGACTGAATTCATTTTTGATTGTGATCATATTTTTTTCTCCTCATGGGTAAACATAGCGAACATCAGGGTCTCCTCATACAATATCATTTGCAAGCTGGGTAGTCCCGCTCCAATGTACGATCTCAGGATCGACACCTGAACACCGGGCTGTTTCAGCAAGTTGTGCTAACGTTTCACAGGATAATAATTTTGTGTCTTCATACGCCCAATTCAATCCCAATCGCTGGTATTTATCTTTGCATAAATTGTTGAATGCTAGCAAATCCCAACGACTGACAACCCCATTACAGTTTTCGGCAATATTAGCGCCAATATTGCGGATATTTTCTGGACGCGCGGTTGCCCCCGGTATGAGTGGTGTACGGATCCATATCTCGGAAGGGGTTGAGTGTGTCTTGATGTATTCCGTAATATAAGAAAGCGTCGCCAGTACCTGTTCGATGTCGTTGTGCGTAAACGCCTGATGCCGTTGCGGATCCATTTCCTTCAAGTCGTAGAGCACTATATCGGTATATGGCAAGATAGCGTCCAGAGCATCCTTACGGGCGATGCCACAGGTGTCGATGCAAATGTGGATATCTTCATCTTTCAATACCTGCAACAGGGAAGAGACGAATTTCCATTGAAGCATAGCCTCGCCGCCGCTGACAGTGACTCCCCCTGACGACTGCATGTAGTACTCGCGGTCTTTGAGTAATTCCTTTGCCAGTGCATCTACTTCCCATTCACTGCCCAGCAATTCGATGGCAGTAGACGGGCATGCTTCTGCACAATCACCACAGCCGGTGCAAACCTCGCGATCGATCTCCAGCCCTGTATCTGTCATCGTTAGCGCACCCAGCGAACAGGTTTTCAGGCAGCTCCTGCAGCCGATACAGCGCAATGCAATCCAATGGATTTGAGGCTTCGGTGAGATGCTTTCCGGATTGTGGCACCAAGGGCATTTCATCGGACAGCCCTTCAAAAATACCGTAGTCCGGATTCCAGGCCCATCTTCAGTCGACATGCGCTGGATTTCCAGCACGGTGCCGGTGGTGTGGATAGCTTCGATGGACAGCGCTTCTGTAAGGCTATGCAAACTCGTGGCTGATGCGCGAGATAACTTCATCCTGCAATTCCTTACCAACGGTGACAAAATAGGCATTGTAGCCGGTGATGCGCACGAGCAAATGGCGATAGTCCTGCGGGTGCTTTTGCGCTTCTCTCAGTAGATTAGCATCCAACATATTGATTTGGAGCGTTGTTCCGCCGTTTTCTACATATGCCCTCAAGAAGGCTTTGAACTTCTGCCTGTGTTCGGGGTCTCTCAAGATGGAGGGGTTGAAGGTCATGGTGTGGCTGGCGCCATTCGGCAGGCTGTTGAAGAAATCTGCCCAGTCGCCTTTGCCATCCGCCGCTTTGCCGCCAATGGCTTTACCGACCGAGTTGGCGTTTGCAGTTGGGCCGTTGATGTCAGCCCCATTGGATGGACAAATCGCATTGGAAAGATGTTGCCCTTTGGGTCTGCCATCCGCGCTGGCTGCCAGAACCGATCCTTCTGATATCCAGTAATTCCAACTCAGCATCCCCGGACGATATTGGCGCTTGGTGAACTTGGTTTTATGTTTCCATGTTTCGGCACACCACAGATCCATGACATCCTTGGCCATCTGATCGGCATTGTCATCATCACGGCCGTATTTTGGTGCTTTATGTTTGGCCTTGGCCTGTAAGATTTCATGTCCTACCCAATTATCTTTGAGCGCAGCGATCAACTCCTGCATAGTGCATTCCTTTTTATCGAAGACCAGGTATTTGATCGCCAGGAGCGAATCGACAGTGGTCCCAAAGGTGACAGCATTCAAAGTAGTGAAGTTAATTTCTGCGCCACCCTCAGTAATGTCGACGCCTTTTTCTGCACAACCCTTCACCAGACAGGAGAGATAAGGCGTACGGAAGTATTTAGCCCGGATGTATTCGGTGTTTTCGTGGTTGTCAACACATTTGGCGATAATATATTCGGTTTGCCTGGCATAAGCGTTCCAGAATTTTTCCCAGGTTTCAAACTCGGTAGCCTCACCGGTTGTTGGCCCATCCTGCTTGATCTTTTCGGAAACCCCGGTCATGGGGTTGGTAACAGGTAGCAAGTCCTTGCCTCCAGTGAGCGCCAGTTCCACGGCTTTCAATAAATTGATATTATTGTCCACTGTACCGGAACGGTCGTTACCGACCATTGTGTTTTCCAGACAGCCTACACTGGCATAATCCCAAACATTTTCTTCGTTGATCAAATCGGTATAGCCGGCCTGTTTGGCCTCCAGGATCAGGCCTGCCATTGAACGCTCATCGAAATTGAGCAAGAAGGGCGCTCCCTGGCTGGATGCAACCATGTCTACAACCTTATCTAGCAGTTTGTCAGAACTGTTCCGGCAAAGACGTACATTGGGCTTGGGCTCCAGGATGGGTGACATCTCATCGATGACCTCCAGGATGGCAAAAGTCAGATCATTGCTAGCATCCTTGCCGTCTTGGTCCATGCCACCCAGACTGATCAACTGCCCAAAACTGGCCGTGATGCCATCGGGACCATTTTTGATCATGGCATCGTAGACGGTATTGCAGTGGAACCAGAAACACTTCATGATCTCCTTACCGAATTCACGCGGCATGCCGTCCTTCAGCGATTTCTCCCAATAGGGCAGCAGGTATTGATCGATGCGTCCTAGGGATGTACCGGCACCGGGATAGTTCTCATCTGCCATAATGAGCATGTGGTTGAACCACAGGGCTTGTACGGCTTCCCAGAAAGTTTCAGCAGGTTCCCAGGGAACGCGATCGAGATTCTTAGCGATCTGTTCGAACTCATCCTTGCGAGTAATGTCCGTTTCTTCATTGGCGAGTTTTCGGCATAGAGTCGCATACTTTGCTGCAAGCTCTTTGGGCATCAACGCTGCCATTATCATGGCACGATATTGAGCACCCTTTTGCATGTCCTTTTCGCTGTTGGGAAGCTTTTCATATCGAGTCTGAAGATCAGCATAGATGCCTTTCCAACCACGTTTTAGCGCGTTTTCGTGTGCTGGGATAAGGTGGCCGCTGGTAGCACCGGAGTTACCATAGCCATGATCGTGGAAATAAGTGGCTTTTTTGCGAGCGCCATTCTTGCCGATGGTCAACCGGTCATATTCGGCAGCTTCTTTTTTGTTCAGACACAACGAGGTCAAAATATTGAATCGGGCACCGGCCAACAAATCGCCTGGCAACATCTCTTGCGGTACTCGGTTTACCATGACTTCCTTGTTAAACCATGTTCTGCGTTCCGCAAGACTCCAGGACCAAAACTCCGGGTGCAATTCAACTTCTCTTGCCATCATACGGAATGATCCTTTCATAGTAGCCAATAGCATAAATGCTTCAGGGACGATGTAATACAAGGCTTCGTTATATTGCACATCCCAGGGTGTACCCGTCGTCCAACTTAGAAAATCATTGCGCCAGGGACGCTTGACACCCTGGAAAAAATAATCTCTCAACCACTTGATACGTGGTGAGAGATTCGTCGGCTCTTTGATTTGATATTGCTGTTTTTGATTGTTTACAAGGGTAGTGCCCATGTGTGCCTCCATTCAAGCTTATGTAGGAACCATTTTCAAATAATTATCCTTGCCATGTTTGAGCATTTCTTGCATAACTACGATGGCTGCCTGCTCATCATGTGCAGCGATACTGTCAACGAGTTGAGTATGGAAATCGAATACTTGTTGGGTAAGAGACGAATCTGAGAAAAAGAGCAAAGCGCCGTTGAGGTAAAGGTCTTTAAAAGAATTCAGCAGAAGGGGATAAAAGATGTTATCCGTTGCCATCGCAATTAGGTGATGAAATCTGAAATCGATTTGGGTGATTAATTCATAATCACTTACATCTGCCGATTCTTCCTCAGCAAGGATGGAACGCATTTCACCAAGCTGTTCTTCGGTGCGGTTTCTTGCGGCCAGACGAGCAAACTCAACTTCAACCAATTGCCTGAACTCTATGGTGCTCTGGGCTAACTGGATGTCGAGGGTTCCGTTGTTATAACTGAGCAGAGAGTTGAGCATAATCAACGACCCATCGCGGCGGTAATCGTTGACCACAGCCCCCCCCCGGCTTGATCGTGTGACCAACCCTTTTACTTCCAGATCGATCAGACCTTCGTGCACTACCGGACGGCTGACACCCAGTTTGGCAGCTAGATCGCGTTCGGAAGGGAACTTTTCTCCAATAGCGAGCTTTCCCGAGATAATCATCTTCTCAAAATGGGTGATGAAATCATCCACCAATGTTTGCTTTGTAAGTGTGGGGAGAATGTCGTTGTCCATATCGTTTATATTGGTTGATGGTATTACCACCAACCAGTATACTAGGAGACATTTACAGAGTCAAGGAACCGCAGTATTAAACAGCGACGAAGAAAACCAACTTGGCGAAAAAGCAAAGGATGAGTCAGGCGCAAGGCGAGTAAGAACTGGCGCGAGATCAGCACCCACAAACGGGTAGTGATGGCCTCATAGGATGACAACAAAAAAAACGAGTGGGGACCAGGGTAGGATAAAATAAGAAGCACGGCATGTCAGATCCACGAAGAGGTTCTGCTTGGCAGAGGCCAAACCGGCAGGCAGAACACCCGAAGTGAACTGGCATGCCGCCTGCTTCAGGAAGTATCGAAGCGGATCTGGAAACGACCGCTAGTGAGGTTGCAGAAAGCAGTGGGGGACAGACGCAAGTTGCGCCAGGCTTCCAACAAGCGAAAAGCGATATTCTTGAGAGAGCCGAAGCCCTGAGGAAAAGCCTGCCGAAACAGACTGCCTTTTTCCATCAACTGGAAGAGCAAATGGGCGATCTGGAGCAGGAAGTAGAAGACCTTGCGAGCGGTATCGTTTTGGCTGTAAGGATGTTCCAGAAGGAAACCGCCATTTTTCTGGATGTTGAAACCTTCGTTCTCGATCTTCCAACGCAGCCTTCCAGCCTGATTGGCCAGCGTGTCGACATTGTGGGCGG
>JASFRG010000073.1:0-23141 GCA_050115035.1 Anaerolineales bacterium
CCGGATGGTATTATCCAAACCCCCACTGGCAAGAGTTTTCCCATCCGGGCTGAAAACCACGCTATAGGCAGAGTCTGTGTGCCCGGTAAACGGTTCCCCGATCTGCTGTCTACTCTCCACATCCCACAAGCGGATGTTATAACCAGGCACAAAGACAGTGAGCTCCTCACTCCCATTGTAAAGGGGACTCCCATCCCCACTGGCTATGGTCTTCCCATCCGGACTAAAAGCCACGCTATGGACACTACTTTCATATCCGCTCAGAACCGCGATCTCTTCCCCGCTTTCTACATCCCACATGCGGATGATACCATCCCCGCTCCCACTGGCCAGGGCCTTCCCATCTGGGCTAAACGCCACGCTATAGACTGCTGCATCATGCCTTCTTAGCGGTTCCCCGATCTGCTGTCTACTCTCCACATCCCACAACCGGATGGTATTATCCAAACCCCCACTGGCAAGAGTTTTCCCATCCGGACTGAATGCCACGCTTTCGACTCTTTCTTCACGCCCGCTCAGTACAGCGATCTGCAGCCCGTTCTCTACATCTGTGTTAAGCACTGCCGAAATATCCCACAGGCGGATGATATCATCCCCGCTCCCACTGGCCAGGGCCTTCCCATCTGGGCTAAACGCCACGCTCCAAACACTATCTTTGTCCCCGCTGAGCGGTTCCCCGATCTGCTGACCACTCTTCACATCCCACACGCGGATGGTACCATCCAAACTCCCACTAGCTATGATCTTACCATCCGGACTAAAAGCCACGCTATGGACACTACTTTCATGCCCGCTCAGAACCACGATCTCTTCCCCGCTTTCTACATCCCACAGGCGGATAGTACCATCCAAACTCCCACTACTGGCCAAGGTTTTCCCATCTGGGCTAAACGCCACGCTCTCGATGCTAATATCAAGTCCGCTGAGCGCTTCCCCAATCTTCTGTTCATTCACTACACCTGTGTTGAGCATTGCCGAAACATCCATCAGGTGAACGTTAGAATAAAAACCTCCACTAGCCAGGGTCTTTCCATCCGGACTGTAAGCCACGCTCTCGATACTAATTTCATGTCCGCTGAGCACTTCCCCAATCTGCTGCCTACTCTCCACATCCCACAGGCGGATGGTTAAATCCCCACTCCCACTGGCCAGAGTCTTCCCATCCGGACTGAACGCTACGCTATTGACACTACCTTCATGTCCGCTCAGAATCGCGATCTCTTCCCCACTCTCTACACTCCACAGGCGAATAGTACTATCCCCACTCCCACTGGCCAGAGTCTTCCCATCTGGGCTGAACGCTACGCTCTCGACACTACCTGCATGCCCGTTGAGCGCTTCCCCGATCTGCTGACCACTCTTCACATCCCACATGCGGATGATACCATCCCCGCTCCCACTAGCTAGAATCTCCCTACACGCTTCGGTTGGGCTATCGCACTCCGGATTGAATGCCACACTTTTGAAACCATTGGTGTACTTTTGAATAGATCGCAAAAGTTTTGGATTATGCTGAACAGCAGTTATCAAACTATCACGTGAAAGGAAATTATCAAGTTTGTATATGCTTTCAACGCTGAGTAAAGCAGCTAGATCAAAATCGCTCCCAAGTTTGGTCAAAGCGATGCTTGTCAATTGCCCCGATTGAGCTCGGCGGGCCTGTTCTTCTGCTTCTGACTTAGCGGTTTCGGCTTCAGATTGGGCAATTTCAGCAGCATTTCGTTCTGCAACAACCTGCGTATTGGCTGTATTTGCCTCCTCAAGATTTCTATTGGATGTTTCAAGATTTCTACTGGATTCTTGATATAAAGCAAAAGAACTCACACCTAAAATTAGCGCAATGATCAAGCCAACTGCCAGCACAATGGTTCGCTGTTGCCGGGTCTTTTCAAGTTTCTTTTGTTGCTTCAGTTCCTTCTTTAGATTGGCTTCGATAACATGGTAGCTTTTTTCTATCAACTCCTCTGCTGCTTCATTGATTCTCAATGTGTCCCGTGCTTCCTCTATCACTTGCAGGATAGCAGCTCCCATTAGGTTTCCTGTCTGTTGATATGCGCCGACCTGCTGATCCAGCAGATCCTGGATTGGGTTTGGGGGTGTCAGGATAGCATTTAGAGCCTCAAATGCGGGTTCATAATCCACATCGATGAAACTGTGATATTGAAATTTGCTCATCCACAGGGGAAGTTCATCAACTGACAGTTCTTCAATCAGTACCGGATACATCTGCTTCTTTAAGCCATACGCAATCGAGCCTTCATGTTGTACCCATTTTGATGCGATAGAGTTTGAAGAAAGGATAACAATGACTTCATCTGCCCCCTCTAGTTTCTTCTCGATGGTTTGTTCCCAATCTTCGCCCACCTGAAGGGAACGATCAATCCACACTTTATGACCAGCATTGACAAGATCATCCGCTAGCTTCCAAGCAAAATCCTTGTCTTTCTTCGAATAGCTGATAAATATCTGGCTGGTCATTCCTACCTCTAAACTCTAATTATCTCTAAACCCAAAATATTCCATACAGGATAACATATTTTTTATTCATCAAGCGCATATCAGAAGTTGAGCATCAATCATAGTGTAGCGAATTGTATCTCTGTAGGACTTGAACCATAAACCGCTAGGTTAACGGCTCCGCTCCTAAACGGTAAATGCCACATCTGCTCTAAAGGCGAATATCCTCACTAATTTTTCCTCCAATTGGAGGAATTTTTTGTTTATTCTACAAATTCATTTCTCAAAGAAAGGAGAAAAACCAATGAACTGCCCTGGCTGCAACCACTCCGATTGGGAATATCCCGATGTTGCCATAGCCCGCTGCAAGAACTGTGGGTATATGATTGATCCGTTTGTGTTTGGTATGATTCGAAAAATAACATATCGTTAATCGCACATTTTGGTACTTGATGTCGATATTTGGATATGCTATAAAAGTACATATCATCTTATGGAGGATGCAATGTCAGAATTTTCTAATGAACCAATGGGTCCGGAGAGTGACCGACCAATGTCGATGATTGATACGTGGATGGCCGCTTTCACGAAACCAAACGAAGGAACCTATGCCAGGATCGTGGCCCAACCGGGTGCTTCTACATCCAGGGCATTTCTTTGGGTGTTTGTAGCTTCACTGATCACAACTTTTGCCAGTTCTATTGCACAGGTAGCTGGTTATGGCAGACAAATGGAAATGTTGCATCAGTTTCTGCCGCCTGAAATCGCTCGTGAATTGCCTGTTGGTATAGCCCCCCCGTTTGGGGTTGGAACAATCCTCTGTGGAGCGCCCATCGGTGCTGTTTTTGCTGTATTGTTTTTCGCGATCAGCGTTGCCTTCGTACAATGGGCAGCCAAGCTCTTTGGAGGTACTGGCACTTTCGACAAATTGGTGTATGCTTATTCAGCCATTTATATGCCTTATGCTGTAATCACAGCGGTATTGACGTTGGTCGGCATCATACCTTTTGTCGGCATTTTAACGGGATTAATCGGCTTGGTTTTATTCATTTATACAATCGTACTTGGAGTCCTGGCTGTCAAGGTTGTGAATGGCTTGGACACGGGCAAAGCTGTTGGCGCGGTTTTATTGCCAGTTGCGGTGTTCTTCCTTCTCATCTG
Source organism: Anaerolineales bacterium (assembly GCA_050115035.1). Classification (GTDB taxonomy): domain Bacteria; phylum Chloroflexota; class Anaerolineae; order Anaerolineales; family Villigracilaceae; genus JAABUE01. The sequence continues at coordinate 3,619 of JASFRG010000073.1, forward strand.
TTGCTGTTTCATCCTCAGCCTCGCTTTTTTCGTTCCCGTTTTCAGAGAGACATCTTTCAGCCTATTTCAGAGTCTGAATGGTTTATATTTTTAGAGAAAAGGAGAATACAATGGAATCGAACGAACCGATTTCCCCTCAACCCGCCCCATCTGGGAATGCGAAAACCTTTGCAATCATTTCTATTGTGCTTGGTGTCTTAGTTCTATGTGCATGGTTGTTTCCCATCTGTGGTTTCCCGATAGCAATTGCAGGCCTAGTGCTGGGATATTTGGGGATGAAAGCGCCGGAGCAGAAAAATCTGGCGATCGCAGGTATGGCTCTTTCGGGGCTTGGCCTTTTACTTGCATGTGTCAATGCCATTGCTGGTGTAATCTTTGCCCCTGAAATAGAACGGATGCTTGATGAGATTATGCGGGGCTTGTAGCCGGAAAATTTGAATTTCGAATATAACGAAAAACCGCCCGTACTGCCGGGCGGTTTTTTGTCCTAGTAAGTTAATTTGAAGCAAATTAATTCTTGGCAATGATGTAGATGCCCGGAACACTTCCAGATACCAGGATACGATTGCCAGCTTGGACAAATTTACTGATTTTTACCCACTGGTTGTTTCCATAGTAGAAAATGGTGAAGTCTTCATTCTCCATGCCATTTGGAATAACAAATGACATAGTAATGTTCGATTCAGGGAATAGCCTGGTAATGAGTTGACTTTCGTAGCGTAACTCTAATGAAATGCCATTGACAAAGGTCATTCCACCTGGAATTTGTGTTGTGCGTGGATCTTCTTGCGTTAGATCTGCCACAATTGCGTCCAGGTCGCATACCCCTTCAAATGTCACACGATTATCTATTTGCGTTATAAGTGTGATCGTATCATAAAGGCAGGCAAGATAATACGCTTCACTGTTAGTGAGTTGGATAATAGGATTGTAATTATCCTCAAAGTAAAATCTACCACTCGAGCCCGCGATTTGATAACAAGAACCAGGGTCTGCAAATAGGTTCCCGGAATAATTGTTATTAAATAAGGGGGACCCGGATAAGCGTACTTCTCCGGTTTCCATATATATCCCAAAGCCATCTAATTGTCCGAAACCGTTACCTGTGTATGCGCCACTGTTAACGTATACAGTTATACAGTCTCCAGCTACATAGGCTCCATCCCATCCATTATTTGTAGACGTGACGTTTGTCAGGTAAACATTCGACCCAGCGTAGATAGCAACACCCTCGCCGAGATTGTTGCTGGCTGTAACAGAGGAGAGCGTTACCGTTCCGGGTGAGTCAACTTCAAGGCCGGCAGAGAAACTTGTTCCATCATTTCCATTGAAGGTGCTGTTGGATATGGTCACATCACTATCACTTTGTAGTGATGCACCGGTAAATTTATTATCCGATGCAGTTACTGAACTGAGGCTTATCTCATCCGTCGCTTCGATATAAAGACCTCCGCCACCTATATTGGATGAAAATGTACTATTTTGAATGTTTGTGCTTCCATTAGAATAGATCTCTGCCCCATTTAGATTGTTATTTTCAAAGGTGCTGTTTTCAACTGAAACAGATCCACCGGATATGATTGTGGCTCCATTAAATGCATTTGAAGATGATTCAACATCAGAAAGATTTACATCGCCATCTGATTCAACGGTAATTCCATCGGAGTATACAGAGCTGTTCACATTGACATTGTTCAGCGTTACAGATTCATTTGTATCAATTGCCAGACCCTCATCTGGAGTATTGAAAATCACATCATTGACTGTTACTTGACCGCCCCAATTGGTAATTGCCATGGATACACCATCGAAAGTAGATGTGCCGATAAGGTTGGCTCCCCCGGTATTTCCATCCCAACCACCTTGAATGGTCAATGCGCCCAGGTTAGTATAAACAGTCCCATCGAGCAAAATATCGGCAGATTCCTGGCTGCTATCGTAATCGTAGGCGACGTAAATTGTGCCATCACCTGAATAAAGTCCCAGGTCAACCAGCAAATCCTCAAAACTATTGTATGAACTGGAACAAGTAGCATCGCCTGGGAGGGTGCCACTGGGACACCACATTGGATCCCCAGTGTTGACAATATTTGCAGCTTCCTGGCTTGCTAATGGTTCAACCTGTCCTTCGTTATCAAGCACAACCAGTTGGGTACCTTCGGGAGCTTGATCTAGAACTTCTGAGACCGATGGTGTGCTTGATTCTTCCGGGGATTCCGGCTGTTCAACTTCTGGTTCAGTTTGCTCAGGTGCCTCACCAGTTTCTTCCGGAGTTGCTACCGAATCAAGGGGCGTTTCGCCTGGCTCAGGAGTGCTAGCAAGCTCGCTTTCCTCCGTTGTACTTTCATCGTCAGGTGTCAACTCCACATCGTTGGTAGGGTCAACAACATCGGTAGTAGGGTCAACAACAGCATCCTGCTCAACTTCTTCGGTTGGCTCCTGCGGGGGAGGTGTTTCATCAACTTCGGCAGTTTCATCCGGCGTCGGTGTTTCCCCATCTGCGAAGACAATCTGCGGGTGGAATGAAACAATCATCAAGAGTATCAAGGTTAATGTTGTCAGCGTAATAAAACTCTTCTTCATGTTGACCATACCTTATCTGAAAAAAAACGTAATAATTTATATTAATCTTACTTTTTTATCCTTACCAAGTCAATCTGAAATCGTGGTGTCGATGGTACCATAGCATTATAATAGTGCATCTTCTTGCAGGAGAAAATCTTGAAAAAACTGGTAGAGAACGTTATTGGCGAATTGCTGTGTCAGAGTAAACTTACCCTTGCTACTGCTGAATCCTGCACAGGCGGGCTGGTTGCAGATCATATTACCAATATACCAGGCTCATCTGAATATTTTCATGGCGGGATTATTGCATATTCCTATGAGGCCAAAGTAGCCTTGCTGAATGTGTCTTGGGATACGCTACAAAAATACGGCGCTGTATCTAAAGAAACCGTCATCGAGATGGCGCGTGGTGCGCGTGAAGCATTGAAAGTGGATATCGTTGTATCTATCAGCGGAATTGCCGGCCCAGGCGGCGGCATGCCCGATAAACCAGTCGGCACCACCTGGATTGGGCTCTCTACAGTTGATGGAGATTGGGCTCGAAAATTTATCTGGGAAGGAGACCGGTTGGAAAATAAGTCCCTTTCCGCAGATGCTGCCATACGATTTATTCTGGATTACCTGAAAGGAAATCTGTGAGAATCGTTGTGCTCGTCTCGGCTATTACCGAGTGGTTGGCGGTTAAAAATATCATCCCCTCTGTTGACCTTCAAACGACTCCTTATGGGGAGAGTTTCATCACAAATCTTAATGGAGTGGATTACACTTTTTTTCATGTGGGTTGGGGCAAAGCTGCTTCTGCCGGTGGGATGCAATTCGTGCTTGATCGCTATTTCCCGGATTTGACGGTTAATTTGGGAACCTGTGGCGGATTTGAAGGGAGCATTGAATTGGATGATATTGTTCTGGTTGAGCGCACCTTTATGTATGACATCGTTGAATTGATGGGGGATTACGGCTCTGTCCCGGGTTATTACGCTTCAGACCTGGACTTGGGTTGGCTCCCGGAACCCTATCCTTATCCAGTTCGACGTGGGGTGCTCGCCTCTGCCGACAGCGATCTGTTGCCTGAGCGTATTCCTCACCTGAAAGAGTTGGGCGCCATCGCCGCGGACTGGGAGTCAGCTGCGTTAGCCTGGGTCGCGGGTAAGAATGGGGCGCGGCTGTTGATTCTGCGCGCTGTGAGCGATCTGGTCAGCGAGCAGGGTGGCGAGGCCTATGACAATATCACGTTGTACAGGGAACGGACGAAAGTCATGATGGGGCGTTTAATTGAGCAGTTGCCGGATTGGGTTTCGGCAATCAGATTGTAAACGGGGGCAGGTTGCGGGGTCGGGACGAAGCGGATCTTATCTGTTACTCAAAGCAAAGAGGGGTGTACAAGGAGCAAAACTCGAGTAGAATTAGCACAAATATTCTGCTTGATTCTCGTGTTAGAATAAATCCAGGAATTTTAATGTCAAAGCCCATTGAACTTACAACTCTTGACCCTATTATTGATAAATTAAATTTTAAATCATACAAAAGCACCGTACAACGTCGCTTTGAACGATTTTTACCCGGTACCGACGAACCGAAACGGAAGGAAATCCCGACCCCCTGGGGTGAATCCCTGACTGCCACGGAGGGAGATTACCTGGTTAGCGAAATGGACAACCCAGACGATCAGTGGCCTGTCGAAGCGGAAATTTTTGAAAACAGTTATGAGATTGTTCAACCCGGAGTATGTGTAAAGAAAGCGCTCACGAGACTTGCGCCACTGGTAGATGTAACGGATGGGGATGTGGATCAAATGGTCACGGTTTACACGTTGGAGGGCCCTGAGACCGTTCGAGCGGGAGATTTTTATCTGGCGCAGGGGGTGCATGATGAAATCTGGACTTATCCCAAAGATAAGGTGGAAAATGTGATGAAGCCCGTTGATTAATCAACGGGCTTTTTGATACTCTTTGGCCTAGTATTGCAACCATATTTAGTTGCAGGGACAGAATTGATTATGTCCTTTTGATATCAGCAGGGTGCTCTATACCTTAAGGTCGTTGCGGCATTAAGGCCTGGGTATTTGGAGAGTCTGTCCCTGGATGATTAACGGGGTATCCAGGTTGTTCAACGCCTGGATAGCTTCCACAGTTACCCCAAACCTTAACGCAATATCACTTAATGTATCACCCGCTTGAACGGTGTACACAATTTGGGTGGGTGTGAATGTCGCGGATGGCGAAGGTGTCAGTGTTTCAGTGGGGGGAGGTGTGCCTGTCGGCGCCAGAGTTGAAGTCCCTGTAGATACGGGGATTGCTGTTTTAGTGGCGCTTAGCAGCGGTACGGGCGTATCTGAAGCGCTGAAGGTAGCTGTCACGACAATGATCTCAGGCGAGGAACAATCGCACTGCGTATCAGGATCGGGTGTATCCGTCGGCGTTGGTGTGATCGTGGCTGTATTCGTTGGTGTGAGTGTGATACTGGGGGTTAGGGTTGGCGTGTTTGTTTTAAATTCGATCAAAACAGGCAGTTCTGGTCCGCCTGTGAGCAGTGCATATAGTAAGACAGCCAGTATTAACAAAAGCAGCAGGGCTTTACTGATGTCCCCATATGTGAAAAGCGACTTTCTTTCTTGACGCTTACGATAGGCATCGATCACATCTGCGGGTCTGCTTTTTGCCATGAGAATGTCCTTCGTCAATTACCGCTGAAATTTCAACGCGGATCGAGCATTCTACTTGACTTCCTGCGTTGTTTTCTTCTGTGATTTTGTGCGCTTTTTGCGGGGTTGGCCTGACAGCGCTCCTGGCAAAATCTTGGACGGGTTGATGATTTCCACCTGGCCGCCGGCATCGCGCATCAAGTCGATCATGTGCTTTACCAGATGGGCATCCTGTGTGTTGTGGACATCACCACGTTTGTCATCGAACAAGGCGATCAATCTCAGGTTGTCCACACCACGCATCATGGCAGTATATAGAGCCCAGCGATTGTTGCGTTCGAAAACGTCATCACCCTCTTTGTGATTTCCAACCAGTTCGGTCTGGTAATATTCTTCTACGAGCGGATGGTTGCGCATTTTGTAGAAACGTTCCACCCATTCATCACCAGCCGGGCTGACGAAATCACGTACATACGCAGATTCTGGAATTGGCATGTGCGTTCCCACGGGAACGTTGCGAGCGACGCAGGCTTCGATGTACAGCAGGTCGCCGCCTGCGGCCATGCCGGCCGTGATGGCCAGATCGTCACTGTCAACCTTGTATTCGTCCAGTACACGCTCGATCTCCTGCCTGATATCTGCCTCCAATTGGGCTGGAAATTTCCCTTTTTCATCCTGCCCCTTGAGCAGGTAGCCTGAAAACAGGAAAATGCGTCTGCCCTCATGATCATGCTCAGAGAATTCTTCCGCACTTTCCCTATCTTCTGCGTAATCTTCCTTATGGATGCGAGCTAATTCTTCTTGCAGTACCTTAATACCTGCCTCGACATATTTTGGACGCATTTGCAGGGATTGCAAAATTTGCAGTTGCTGGATGGAAGATTCGAGGAAGAAGGTGTTGCGACGTGAAGCGGTCATTGCCTTGCGATAGGCGCGCTCGATACGCTGGATGCTGTCCGAAGTCATTGCGTGCAGTTCAGCAAGTGAAACCAGTGTCCAGTAATCTGCGTTCGGATGTGCGGCCTGGACTTCGAGTGCAAATTCAAGCGTGCCACGCAATTCGGGCAGGTCTTCACGGATGATTTCGATTTCCGGATCGGGATCATTTTTATCATCGAAGCGGTCGGCGAGATAAACGAGAATAGTACCCAGAGTCAAGGCGTTGATGCCAGGATAGAATTGATCCAGGTCCGTGCGGAAGCCGCGCACATAGATTTGGTAAGACTTCAGCAACCAGTGGTACGAATCGAATGCCGTGCGCAGTCGTTTTTCGGGATCTGTAACCCAACGCCAGGAATCGCCCCACAGTTCCTTGTAGATGCGCCCCAGGTAGGCAATGGATTCGCCGTCATCAGGGTGATCTGCGAGAATGGTCTCGATTTTTACAATGGCTTCGTTCACTCTGCCTACCCGGTTGAGGTGAAACGCTTCCTCTCTGCGGAAGGTCAGGTTCCTTGGATTTACTTCGAGACCTTTGCGGTACTGAGCCAGGGCCAATTCGTAACGTCCCATGTTTGCCAACGCCTTGCCGGCCTGTCCAACAGCCTCTTCCTTGATGAGTGGGTTGCTGATCTCTTCTGTAAGCAGCAGGATGTCACCGATGCGCTTCTGGCGCTGGGCAACTGTCACGCGGCTTTTCCACTCGTTGTATTCGCGCCAGAAGCCGGTCGCGAGCGGAGTCCGAAGCGCTTTTTTATCAGGTTCGTCTAGTCCGGTCAGAAGATTAAAGATGGGGCTGTGTATCGCATCCTGGTCGGAGGCCCAGGTATCCCGCGTCATGCGGGCGATAGCCTGAATATCTTTTTCCAGAAATTCTGGATCAGGTACGCCTTCGGGCGTGATGTGATAGGGGAGCGTGCGTACGTTGAAGATGTCGAAGGGCATATAAGCACGCCCGGCCTGGATGTGCACGACGCCGCGTTTCCGGAAAGCGTGGCGAATGCCCAGTTCGTAAAAGGCATTGGCATTATCAATACTCAAGTCTGCGATGACAAGATCGGCCAGCAGTAATTCCTGGAACATGTCGGTCAGTATATCTCCGCTGGCGGTGGCTTTATCGGCACGGAAGGATTCGAACCCAGCTAATTCCAGAGCTGGTTTGATCAGCGTTTGATAGATTATATTGAAATCATACAGTGAGCCGTCCCCGCCCTCTTTCTTGCCGAACGGCATGACTACAAAAGCATGCGGGCGTACTTCTGGATGCAGTTTCTTCCTTTCCTCGCTGGCAGTTTCTATCATATTTTTGATCTTGTCAATCATCTTTTTGGGCTCCTCGACGGTGCCTTGTGCCTCTTCTTGCATTTGCTTGACACTTTTTTCGATCTCATCACTGGTGGCTTCGGCAATTAAGGCGTTTTCTTCCTCTGAAGCTTCGACGGCTGCAACGACTTCGTCAAGTTCGGTATTGCTGTTTGCTGCTTCAGAAGAGGTATCCGATTCTTTGTGACCGAAAAGCTTTTTCCAGGCCATGCTTACCCTTTCACTTCATCAGTTTTCGGGTAGCGCGAGAGCAAGTCATTGAGTACCTCTTTGGGCGTATCGCGACCGATTTCCACATCTTCGAACTCATCCGCGATTTGCTTCAGATGATCGGATAGTTTGGTTACTCGAGCACTGACCGCCTCTCCGATGGCTGCCAGTTCTTGCTGCACCAATTCGGAAGAAGCTTCCTCGGCCAGGGAGCCCAATGTTTGGTCGAAACTTTCTTCAAGCGTTTCACGTGCTTCATCCATACTTTTTGAAGCATAATTGACTGTGCTGTCACGCATACCCTTTTTGAGCGCTTCATCTGTCTCGACAGCTTTTTTGAGCACATCGTTGACCAGTTCGGCTTCTTCGAGCGTTTCCTTTGCAAGCACCTCTTGCATAGATTTGATGTACTCGATATTTTGGTTCCAGAGAATATCTTCCGTGGATTTGACCATCTGGAAAAGTTCAGCATCGGTGCGCTCTTCGGGCTCCAGCATTTTCCAGTGATCGTAGATGATCATCAATTCCATGATGACCTTGCTGTAGTTTTTTAATGTTCCATCCAGGTTGCGAAGTTCCTGCCACCCGATCAGTGCCGAACCGATAGAAGCTGTCACTGCCACCCAGATGCTGAATCCGCTGCCCATTGCCGCCAGAAAAGCACCCAGGCCGCCTGCAGCCAGGATGAAGACTTGTAGACGGGTGCGTTCTGTCTCGTATTGCTGCACTTTACGGATATGCCAGGAGAGTTGATCCTCGAGGCGGTAGGTTAAATATTCGGGACCTGTCAGGTCTTTGAACCCCGGATCACTGCTGGGGTTGTCTGGATCGTAGTAGGGTGGAATTTTATCGGGAGCTTTATTTAGAACCAGTTCACCACCCCGGCCGCGATAAACCTGGCGTTGAATATGGGTCAGGCGTTTTTCAAGCCATTCGCGGCGATCAGACTTGTTTTTGAATAATGTGCGGTACTTGTAAATTTCTTTAAGGATTTCTTCCGCGCCAGCTCGTGAGACCAGCCAATCGTTACCGTCGTAAAACTTATTGACAAAAGCCGCCAGGACTGAGGCGGTGATCGGTGTGGCGATCAATAATATCCTTAGCAGCAAACTTAACCAGTTGGGCATGAAGTTTGAATAAGCCTGCGTTATCACAGCAAACAACGCTGCCAGCACGCCCAAAATGGCGATCCACCTTCGCCAGCGGTAATGCGGCTTGGCATGTTTTTCAGACAATGCATCCAGTTGCGCATAACGCGTCCAGGCGATGTTCAGAATGGGTACGTTGGGTTGAGGTTCAACAGTCATGTTTATTCCTCCAAAGGATGATATTCCAAAAAAATCGAAAGATAGAATTGCTGTTATCGTGACCTATTGTTCCAAATCGGGACAGATGAGGCGGTAATCTTCTCCGGGGAAGATGACCTCCCATTCACTTTCGCTGATGTTGGCAGTCAGGTGAGAGCACGCCACGCCAATGAGCTCTGAGGTAGGCACCAGCGGCAGCGCCGGAATATCCCAGAATTGCACGACCTTACGAGAAACCGTTGCCAGTACTTTTCCATCATTAGAAAAAGAGACGCTCGAGACTGCTTCGCTGTGAGGAAGACGAGAAACCTCTTCCCCAAGAGAAACGTCCCACAGGTAGGCAAAGGTGCTGGTGCCGCCCGCAGCCAACCAACGGTCATCCGGGCTGAATGTAACTGACACTGCCTGGCCGTTCATCCGCAAGAGAGATTGCTCAGAATAATTATCCGTGGCATTCCAGATACGAATTGTGCCCTCGGAACTGGCAGTGGCTAACAACGTTCCATCATGACTATAAGCGATTGCGTTGATTTCACCGGCTTGTAACAACGTTGTAACCTGTTCCTGCGTTTCAGTATCCCAGATGACGATCCTGTTGCGCATTCCGGTTGCCAGATGAGTTTCACCGGGTTGATAAGTCACGGACAAGACCGAGGACGGATTCTCGAGATCGAATTCCTTCTCTCCAGAACTTACATCCCAGACAGTGACCAAAGCATTCTCACCGGAGGTTGCTACGAATGAATCATCTGGACTAAAGGCAACACCTAACACTTTTGCACCATGATTCAATAAGGTAGATTGTTCAGTTTCAAGGTTGTATAAAATTGCGCGTCTGTTTTCCCTTTCCCCTGTGACCACCCACTTCGAATCCGGGCTGATTGCCAAGTCGTAGGTCAGTGCGCTGGCGCTGATGATAGCATTACCCTGGTCTGTTGATGTCAGTTCAAGCGCCTCATCAGCTGGGAATTGCCAAACGAGTCGTTCATCTGTATTGGCGAACAACCACTGACCGTCGAGACTGAACAATGCTTCGTGGACGTATTCCGGGAATTCAGTGGAATTGAGGCGGGCCGATAAATATGATGTATCCCAAAGGCTGAGATGCCCTTGATGATCCCCAACAGCGATGCGTGTATTGTCCGCGTTGAATGCCAACCCTGACCCCTCTGCATCGAGTGGGATTTGCATCATCTGACTGCCGGAGGTGACGTCCCAGATGCGCAGGGTATTGTCGAAGCTGGAAGAGGCGATCCAACGGCCATTCTGGCTGACGCGCACCTTCTGCACGAAATGATCGTGCTTCAAGCGCAGCTTTTCCTGTCCCGTTTCTGTCTCCCAAACCCAGACACGGTTGTCGTCTGATGCCACAGCGAGCCAACTGCCATCCGGACTGAAAGCGATATCCTCTACCCAGTCACCGTGAGTCAACACCTGCCTGCCCAGACCTGTCAGCGCCTCTGACACACGCACCGTACTGTCTGCTCCGCCGGACGCCAGCCATTTTCCATCCGGACTGAACTTTACAACATAGACCTCATCAAGATGAGTTGGGGACTGGAGAAAATAGTTCCCCTCTACATTCCAGATGATGACCTCACCGTTTGACTCCCCGAGAGCGACCCAATCGCTGCTTGGTGAGAACGTGACAACATAAACTGCGGATGATCGGTTAATGTCGAATGGTTCTTTCTCGAGGTCAGTCAGGTCAATCAAAGAGGCTGTGTTGTCGTTTCGGGCGACCGCCAGCCAATTCCCATCCGGGCTGGCGGATAGATCCCAGACCTCATCACCAAAATCATATTGCTGCTGTAAGTCGCCGGTCTCTGCATCCCAAATGCGGACACTCCCTGTTGCATCGCCTGTGTAAATGGAATTGCCATCACTACTGAAAATGGCTTCATTGACTTTGTCATCCGTTTCGACACAAAAACGCTGTTCTCCATCCTCGAAGGCCCAAACGCAAGCGGTACCATCCGAACTGGATGTGATGAAATTTTCACTCTCAGGATCGACTTGTACATTCCATATGCGGTCATTGTGTCTCATTTGTGCCAGTGGGATGGGAATCAAACTGGTGTTGCGCCGCAAAATATCCTCAGCCAGGAAGGAAGGAGAGCGCTCCCATGAATCGATGGCCAGCAGCGTGCTTATATCCAACTCGCCGGCCTGGTTCTGATAGATACGGGCCTCTGCCGCGCTGCGCTGCGCTTTGGCGATAATCTCGTTTTGAACGGCCCGGGCTTCGTTCTCTTCGGCAATGGCTTGCTGCGTGGCACGCGCCAATTCATTTTCTTCCGCGATAGATTGTTGTGTAGCACGCGCATGCTCACTTCTCACGGCTTCGTTACGAGAAGACCACGCAACGATGCCCAGCATAACGCTGACCACAAGCGCCAAGGATATTCCAACCATGACCGTCCGCTGGCGTTTGGTTGCCGCAGTACGACTGGCTGCAATGTATTCAGCTTGCAACGCTACAACTTCACGCCCTTCTTGCGCACTGGCTGCGGTCAGCCAGCGTTCTGCCTCTTCCAGATCTGCGCCTAGAAGCAGGAAGCTGTTGTTGCGGTTCTTGTTTTCCCATTCTCTGGCGCGTTGTAAGAGGCGGGTATGTTGACGAACCCAATCGAGATCGACATTGATCGATTCTAATACTTTGGAAATACCATTTTCGTAATTATCTTGCTCGCGAAAATACACCCAGTTATGGGAGGACAGTTTTTCATGCATGACTGTCCCCTCATCGGGCTCGCGGTGCAAGATGGGAATAAGTTTCTTATTATTCTTAATGCCCAGTTCTAATTCTTGACCACAAACCTTTGATGCCAGGGAGTCAGGGCTGATGACGAATAGAAATGCATCTGCGCCTTCAATGGCGCGAGCGATTTCGTCCATCCATTCGGAGCTTGGGGGGATGCCTTCCCAGTCGACCCAGGCTTCGATCTCGCTCGAATCCAGACTGTCGTTAAGCTTGCGCACGAACTCAATATCCTTGCGGGAATATGAGATAAAAACACTTCTTTTGGAAACTTGTTCTGACATAAAATCAAACCCGAACTTAGCGGGCTACGAACCAGGCAGCGATGTATCCTTCGGTGCCAAGCTTGCCTCGCACGTTGAGCCACTGGTTGTTGGCGCCGATTTTCTGCTCCTCGCCGGGTTCGATGATGGTGAGTTCAGTGCCGATAGGAAGATATTCGATCAACGTGGATGGATCGACAACGGGCTTTTTCCTTAAGGCGACGAATGCGATCGTCGTCCGCACGGTGACGCTCCCATCAGGGTCAGCCGGGGGAGTGGTCGTTGTCTGGGCCTGAGCAGTTGAACCGCTGGCGTATTTGACATACCAGGCAGCGACATATCCCTGTTGACCCGTAGAATCCTGCACGTTCAGCCATCGACCGGTCACGCCAACCTTTTTGATGGTCTGGTCGGTGGGCTCGAGACTGATCAGCTTTTCTGTCAGAGAAACGCGGCGAATGAGCGTATTGTCAGTAATGACAGGCTGCATTCGGAAGGCTACCTCTGCTGTGGGCAACAATTCCATAGCTCCCGGAGGAACCGGTACCCTGGCTGGGGATGTGGATGATGCTGAAGGGGACGATGCAGGTTGGGGTGCAGTTTGAGGCGTGACAGGTTTTGCATCCTTCTTATCCGACACATACCAGGCAGCCGTAAATCCCTGCTGGCCGGTCGAGTCTTGGATCTGTACCCATTGTCCCTGTTGACCTATTTTCGCTTTCGTAGCGGCTGCGTCTTCCAGGCTGGTCAGCTCGGAACCAGCAGCCATGCGTTTCCAAAGATAGCCTCCAATGGACGGGTCTGCGCGCAAAGCCAGATTGTCTTCGATGACATACAGTTTCAGCGCGTCCTTGGGAACGGCTGCTTTGGTGGTCTTAGGTGGAGAAGGCGGGGTAGTGCCATCGAACCACAGCACAGCGCTGATTTCTGTTTCAAGCGTTGCCCGGTTGTATTTATAGCGTTTGGTGAGCAGCACATCCTTACTCGGGCCGTCTCCTCCATATTTATAAGGATCGTAGATGACATAGTCGGCCCCCTGTTTCTCTTTGACCAGCACGAAGTGAGTCTGGATACCGGCCTGTTTGTTCCAATCCACCTGTAAAATAACCGGTTTTCCGGCTGCAATGGCTGCATCGATCAAAGCAACCGGTGCAGGCGAATTTTCGCACGGCTGCATATTCCTGTAGATCACGTTCGGGAAGATGTATGGCAGCTTACTGGGGATGAAGAAAGCCCCCTGAAAACCGCCGTTGGCTTTCATTTTTTCATTGACGGTTTCGGGGGTTTCGCTATAACCCAATCCATTGAGCATCATGGTAGCCGAAGTGAGCAGACAACCCCAGCCTCCTATCGTTTCATTGGAGTTTCCCAGTTTAGTGTTCTTCCATTTGTCATCATTCTGGTAAAGATTTTGTGTCTCGAACATCTACCATCCTCCTGGCGCAGAGTATGAGGTTGAAAGGTGATTATAGCGCTAAAGCACTGTTATTCTACACGAAAAAGGTGGGATAAGTGTAATATTTTCATTGTTGCATAAAGGTTGTTACGGTAGATACATTTCCATCGAGATTTCACCGACATCTTCATTGTAGCAGGGGATTTCGTAAAAACCGACCTCCCTATAAAAACTTAATGCACGTACTTGTTGCGGACTGGTCTGAAGACGGACGCGCGCATATCCGTTTATACGGGCAAAATCAATTAACTGTGTGATGAGTCGATAGCCGATGCCCTGTCCATGATAAGACTCCAGCAGCCACATACGTTTGAGTTCGGCGGTTTTACCGTCTAATCTGCGCAGCGCACCGCTCCCGATAACCTGTTCGCCGTTTAAAACAACCAAAAACATGCCCCCGGCCTCGAAATAATTGGATTGCACGTTATCCATATCGTTAAACTCCCCCAAAGCTTCAAAGTGACGGATGCTTTCTTCCAATGTGCCCTCGAATCCGAAGAGATTATAGGCAACAGACAGAATAATGCGCTTTGCTGCGGGGACTTCTGTTTGTTTGATAGGGCGAATTGTGATCATGAGCTTGGATTTTACAACACATAACGGTGTCTTAGAAAGTGTTTTGAAAATCCACAATTGAACCGGAGATGAACGGAGATAAACATCAATCTGGCTCGATAAACGCCAAAAGCCATTTTTGAAGGGCACAAATATCCAAAAATCATTGTTCATCTCAGTTTATCCTTGGTGAATCTGAATTTCAAAACACTCTCTTTGGGGAACTTATCCATACAAATTTACGTCCAAGAACAAAAGCCATTATTTGCACAAGACCATCTCGCGAAAGGAGGGCTTATGGAGTATCTAACTTCTTAATGTTGTAGGAACGCCGCCTGCAGTCTTTGGTTTGGACGCAGTCTCAAGGAGATGCTTCGCGATTGTACTGCATCCAGCTCACAGTGCCTGTCCCCGAAAGGGGGCAACTGTTCGCAAACTATTGGGAACATTAATTCAAAAGGAGAAGAAAGATGAACATCAAACATACCCGCCTGATATTCGGAATTTTAGTCACAGTGTTACTTGTCAGCGCTTGTGGAGGATCGGCAGCTACCGAAGAACCATCTGCCCCAGAGATGCCCACTATCCTGGATGAGCCTTACGAACCAGCAGAAGAGCCGGCTGCACCGGAAGAATATTCCTACGAGGGAGAACCGGAATTAGGGGCAGCGCCAGCCGATTCAGGCCGTACTGAATCTTATTCTCAGACGCAGCCATTGGCTCCCTCAAAATCCAGGTACCCGGACAATGATGAACCCATCGACATGTTCTTCGAGGATTACGGGGTCAATCCCATCATCGACACCGAAGACGATCACCTCTCCACCTTTGCGCTGGATGTGGATACCGGTTCCTACACCGTCATGCGCAATTACATCAACGAAGGCTACTTGCCACCAGAAGAGTCCGTCCGTGTTGAGGAGTATGTCAATTACTTCGATCAGGGTTATGCAAACCCGCCCGCACATCAAGCCTTTGGCATAACCATCGATGGCGCGCCTTCGCCCTTTACGGAAACTGAGCGCTATCAAATGCTGCGCGTTGGGATTCAGGGTTATGAAGTCCCAGACTGGCAGCGCAAGGATGTTTCCCTGACCTTTGTGATCGACATCTCCGGTTCGATGGATATGGATAACCGTCTGGGACTGGTCAAGCGCTCGCTAGAGATTCTGGTTGAGCAGTTGCGTCCGAGCGACAAGGTTGGGATCGTAGTCTACGGTTCGGATGCTCGCATCGTTCTGGACCCTACGCCTGCTTCCCGCAAAGGACATATCCTGGAGGCCATCTACAGCCTGCGCACCGAAGGCGCGACCAACGCCGAAGCCGGTCTGCGCCTGGGATACAAAATGGCCATGCGCGCCTACGAACGGGATGCGGTCAATCGTGTCATCCTATGTTCGGACGGGGTGGCAAACGTCGGCCAGACCGAAGCGGATGCCATCCTGCGCGAAGTCCACGGCTATGTCGAGGAAGGTGTCACCCTGGCGACCTTCGGCTTTGGTATGGACAATTACAACGATACGCTTATGGAGCAACTGGCCGATAACGGCGATGGTTTCTACGCCTTTGTGGATGACCTGGGCGAGGCCCGGCGCCTGTTTGTGGACGATTTAACGGGCAGCCTGCAAACCATCGCGATGGATGCCAAAGTGCAGGTCGATTTCAACCCCGAGGTCGTTTCGCGTTATCGTCTGGTTGGTTTCGAAAACCGCGAAGTGGCCGACGAGGATTTCCGCAACAATCGCGTAGATGCCGGGGAGATCGGAGCAGGTCATTCGGTTACCGCTTTGTACGAAGTGAAGCTCTACCCTGAAGCTCGTAGGAATGAACAGATCGCCACCGTCTTCATGCGCTGGGAAGATCCGGATACACGTCAGGTGGTTGAGATTTCGAAGGATTTGCATGTCAACGACCTGGCCCGAGAATTCCACGATGCTGATCCTTATTTCCAACGAGCAGTGGTTGTGGCGGAGTATGCCGAAATCCTGCGTGACAGTTATTGGGCTCAGGATAGCAGCCTGGACGCCGTTTACGAAGAAGCGCAATGGCTGAGCGAATATTTATATCGCGATGAAGAGATGCAGGAGTTCGTCGAACTGGTAAAGCGGGCACGACGTTTATCCGGTTGGTGGTGAACTTTTGGCCGCCTGTTAGGGATGGGGTTTTCCCCCATCCCTTTTTAATTTAAAATCCGATACAATGTGGCGTCTGGTTTCCTGACTGTAGTATGATGTCAGGGAAAGGAACGATTATGTTTGAACAAGGGTTTATCCGTAAGTTGGCCTTGAAGAATAGCATGCTGCAACCGTTGGCGTTGGGTTCATTCAAGAATTGGCTGCGTTTGCTCAGGGCAAACAAACACATTGATACAAGATATCTGGGTCGGGCAATTTACGTTTCTCTGGTCAGTATGTTGTTTGGTCCGGCACGCATGTATCAGCGCCTGCGATATCATCGCACCTTCGAGAATGTGAAAATAAAGCGCGACCCAATTTTTATCTTGGGGCATTGGCGCAGCGGTACCACCCATCTGCATAACATGTTGTGCCAGGATCGCAGGTTTGGGTATGTTTCGGCCTTACAGGTTCTCGCTCCAGATCTTTTTTACGTAGCTGGGGAATCTTTTAAGAAATTACTCCGGCTCGGGACTCCTGAAAATCGCCTGATCGACAATATGACCTGGTCGATCGATAGCCCTCAGGAAGAAGAGATGGCGCTGGGGAATATGTCCCCTTATTCGCTCTATCACTTATGGAGTTTTCCACAAAACGCCAAACAATATTTTGACCGTTACGCCATATTCAAAGATGTTACTTCGGAAGAAATCGAAACCTGGAAAGAGAAATATATGGAAGTGATCAAGACGGCGACTTTCAATATGCAGGGACGCCGCCTGGTCATCAAGAATCCCGCCAACACCGGACGCATCCCAATCTTGTTGGAGATGTTCCCGAATGCGAAATTCATCTTCCTGCACCGCGATCCTTACGATGTTTTCCTTTCGACCCGCAACCTGTATAAAAAGACACTGCCGCATTCACAATTGCAGGAAATCAGTGACGAGGAAATCGATGCCAATATCCTGACCTTTTACACGGAAATGATGAAACATTATCTCAGCGATAGAGGGTTGATCCCGCCTCGAAACTTAATTGAAGTCGGCTACCGTGAATTGGACAAAACCCCGCTCCCGGTGATGCGTCGTATCTACAACAGTATGAATTTCTGGCCGTATGCCCGGGTGCGTAAACGCCTGCGCCGCTACCTGAATTCGCTTAAGGGTTATCAAAAGAATTCGTACCAGATTTCCACAACCGATATAGAAAATGTCAATCATCACTGGGGTTTCGCCTTTGAAGAATGGGGATATTCAACGCGAAGGCCAGATGGATTGGAATGAAAAGTAGCTCGGATACAAAAAGACGGACAGCCAAAGTCCGTCTTTTTTTTGAATCGTTTGAATTGTCAGTTTTGTATCTAAACTTCTACAATTGAATCTTCTGAGCCGAATTCGTTTGGCGTGTACGCATCTGCTTCCCAGTCATTTTCCCAGCGTTCGCCATCCAGTAAGTAACGGAAGCGATATTGTTTGCCAGGCTTTAACGAGACCGAGACCTTGAAGTTTCCGTCCTTATAGCGCTTCATTTTCAGGGGTTTCTTTTCCCATTTTGTAAAATCACCGTGCAAAGTAACACTTTCGGCCTCTACTTTATCGGGCAGAACAAACATGACTTTGCAGGTTTTCTTGTCTTTGGAGTATTGTTTTTTCAGCATATCAACATCCTTTCTTCTTATCATTGGTTCTGTTAGTGTACCTGATTTTGATAATAGAAAGGTTAACGGGATGTCAAGAATTAGATAGTCTCCCTTTATAGTGTGGTTGGATGAATTACACAATGAATTTACCGCAAGGCACGCTACCCTTGCACCGCCCGCAAGGGCAGGTGAGAGCGCCAAGAAAAACCGTTTTTCACCTTCGCGGGCTTTGCGCTCTTAACGGTTTGAAAATAACCACACCGAAGGGGGAGACTATCAAGAATTATTACCCTGAATAAATCAGTTCTTAAAGACTAAAACTATCTTGGATGTCATTCTGAGCTGCGGAGCGGCGAAGAATCTCCGATTTGCTTGGGAATATCAAGTTAAAAAGAGAGATTCTTCGCTCCCCCTTCTCGGGCCGACGCCCTCGCGGGGCGGACGGCCTTCGGTTACTCAGAAAGACATGTTGAAAAAATTATTTACTTTTCAGACACTTTCTTGAAGCTTAGCATTTGCTAACGGAGTGAGTCTTGATCTTCCCCCGGAAAGATTGGCATATCCGACATATAGCCTGCATGGAGGAAGGCAGTCATTGCGCCGCCCTCGCCCGGAATGGGGTCCACAGATTCGCTCCCATCCATGTCGATGCCATCCAGCATTTGGTTTGCAAGCGTGACAGCTTCCCGCAGATCAGCTTCTACATCCTGGTTTTCGGGTGCACGTGCGATATTCAGCGTCAGATCTCTTAATGCGGGCGCCCAGGTCTCCAGGTTTTGCACGCAAATCGCAACGTGCGAAGCATGCAGTTGAATTTCATCTGTAGCGCCGGGAGCCTCGGCGGCATAGTTGGCATGGTTGAAGGTGCTGTCCAAATAACCGGCTTGTCCACCATTGATAAGCAAGCCAAACCCGTCGCCGGGATCGTTGATCGATCCGTCTGCATCCCAGTCGTTATAGAAATCTGAATTTTCACTGCCAACGATGAGATTGACAATAGTCTCAGCGTTCGAACGCATGCCTGAATTGTCTCCCTCATTGAAGGCTTCTAACATGTCGTCCGCGGCGTTCTTGATGAGCGTGACATTTTCTACCAGCCCAACTGCTATGGGAATCTGCCCCGGAGTGGTCTGGAAACCCACCAGTAGATGACGAATGTGCTCAAGCGATTCGGGAGGCAGTGACCCGCTGTATTGAACATCCCTGGATGAATTGGGGCTATCGTCCGGGCTGGGCTCGAGCGTGATCTCCATACGATTGGTAATTGCCAGAAGGTTCTGTCCTTCCGGCTCGATAAAAGTCAGGCTGAATTGGTCTCCGGTGCTTTGCTCAAAGACGCCCAGGCTGCGGCTATGCTCAGTATCATCGTCGATCATCCATACTTCATAATGTGAGTTTTCTGGTGGTGGGTCTAATTCTGCGTTGATGCTGAGCTGGTCCATCGTGGCGAGGCTGTTTTGAAAGCGGAGTACACCCAAAGGCGACGCACTGGTGTTGGGAATGATGTTCTCACTTGTTTCTTCAGCAGCAAGGGTGTTTATCACTTCGGTAATTGTCGGGTTTGCCTGGGGGACTTCTCGCGCGGGTAGGAGATTGAAGGCAGATAAGCCTACAACTCCCGCCAATATAAGGCTGACACAGGCACAAACAAATATCCCGGCGCCAATCCAAATGGGCGTTTGTCTTTTGGAAGGCATGGCAGGCTCGGGCGTCAGGCTTTGAAGCGTGGGAGGAATGGTGGCCGCTT
>JASFRG010000074.1:0-23116 GCA_050115035.1 Anaerolineales bacterium
GTGATCCACACAATGTCGTATTTCAAGTCATACACGGAATGGGCTGTCTTTCTATAACTCATGTGCCCATTATATACTTACCCAAGGTTGAAAACGGCCTGCCTGAAAGGCAGGGGTTTTAGACCCTGTTTACAGACAATAAAAACCGTCTGCTCGTACTCTCTCAATTGGAATCTCTTTTCGCATCGTTGCGATTTTGAGCCGTTCGTGCATTTATAACGTAGTTTTTAGACCATTTACATCAAAATATGCTCATTCATATGGAAATAATGCAAAAAGCCAATAGACTCCATGATGTAATTCGTTTTACGCTATCGAACTCGACGTTTTAGGTTCATGAAATACTATAGGCAATGGCGCGTACAAGACCGGAACTTGAGACCAAAGGGTGTTGAGCCCCAGTCCTGTAGACTCCAGGTATTAAGAGAAAAAAGCGCCTAAAAAGGCGCTTTAGTAGCGGGGGCAGGACTCGAACCTGCGACCTCCGGGTCATGAGCCCAATGAGCTAGGAATCAATTTATCCCATCATCAATTTTGGATGATACTGCAACGCCTCCACCAAATGCATAGACTGGATGTCATCAATAACTGCCAGATCAGCAATGGTGCGTGCCAGTTTGAGCACAAGATGATGTCCTCGCGCCGATAGGTTCAACTGGCTCATCGCCTGCCGTACCAAGTTATCCCTTTCTTCATCTAATTTGCAAGACTGACGCCCTTCCGCCACGCGCATATCTGAATTGCGATTATCCCGGTTCTTGCACGGGAGAGACGATGGCCTCTCCACCGAAGTGGATACGCTGTCTTTCTCTCACTCATTTGGTCTCACCGCCGAATGGGAGCAGGCCGTCTCGGACCAACATTCTCGCGGGGTGGACGGCCGGTGGGCTCACAGCTCGAATTGGTTACATGGTTTTTGTAGGATTCTTATCGAATACTTATCCGCCTCCGATGGCAGGATACAATCTGACGGTATCGCCGTTGGAGATAAGCGTATCAGTTGATTCCAGCAGCCGGCCGTTGAGCACCACCAGATGCACTTCGCCAGGAGGAATTCCCAACTCCGAAAGAATTTGATCTAATGGAGTTGGGGTATGTATGTCTACCTCGGCCCAATGCTTGCGACCGGGCCTGAAGAAGGCGAAATAGCTCCCCAGGTAAAGCTTCATCTCTTTAGACTCGTTCGAATTTGTCAACTGCCCAGCCCAGGGATAATTCTTCCAGCCGTTTTTGTGTAGGGGAGCCTGTCTTCGGGTCCCAGCCTTTGAGCAGGTAGAGCTGGGTCAGAGCTTGTTCAAACTCATCGCGCGGCATGGCGTGACCTTCGAGCGCGCCGTTTTCCAGGGGCTGGAACAGGCGCTCGGGCAGGGAATCATCCTTGCGGGAGAACCCCTCGCGGGTGTTGAAAATGCGAGCCATGTTGGTGGCCCGTTCGCCGATTTGCAGGAGCTCATCCATAGTCACATCCCAGCCTGTGACGGCTTTGATTGCTGCCAGCACATCCTCAGGTTGGATGAATGAACGCGGCGCAGGGCCGAAGAAACACAGTCCGATCACTTTTTCGAAGCTGCCCCATTTTTCCAGGATGTAGAAATGCTCCATCTTGCCTTTGCTCAGGCTGCGGACGGGCAAGGCTTCCTTGATCCCTAACGGTTGCGCGCCCTTGAATGACAGGGAATCGGCATTGGACAGCGCCGGATCGTGCGCCACGACCAGATGGTCGGCGCCGATCTCGGAAATGGCATATCCCATGCCCACGTTGTACTTGCCGCGCGGCTCGTGCATGGCCAGTTCCTGCCCCTTGACCTGCATGGCGAAATAGGGCGCATCCCCGCCAATTTTTTCAGCCGCACGCTTGCTGCCCTCGGCCAGCAGGTTGCCGAATCCGGTTCGGGTAGCGATCTTTTCAATTAACGGGAGCAGGATTTTCCCGTTCCCGAAGCGCAGGGCCAGTCCGTCCGTATCTTCTTGAGTGATCAATCCATGTTCATAGCATTCCATCGCGAAGGCGATCGTCGCGCCGGTCGAAATGGTGTCCAGCAGATATTTATTGCACAGTTCGTTGGCTTTGGCGATCAGGTGCAAATTGTCGATGGCGCAGTTCGGCCCAAAGGAACCGACCGTTTCGTACTCGGGTCCGCCATATTCCGACACCTCACCATCCACCGCGACTTCGCGTTTGCAGCGCACGGCACAGGCGTAACAACTGCGCCGGGCTGTGAGCAACTCGCTCTCGTAGACTTCCCATTTGACGTTGTCCATGTTCTCGAATGCGCCCTGGCGGAAATTGCGTGTGGGCAGGATGCCACCAACGTTGAGCGCTTCGACCAGCCCTGGCGTGCCACGGTCTTGCAGGTCGGCGCTGGCGGGATGCTCTTTGACCTGCCTGGCTAGTTTCCTGCCGATGGCCATCAACTGCTTCGAATCGTGTGCCATGCTCTGGTAGCGCGTGTGCCCGCGGACCGCAATTGCCCTGAGGTTCTTGGAACCCATGACCGCGCCCATGCCGTTGCGACCGTTGAAGTGACGCAGATCGTTGGTGATGCTGGCATAGCGCACCAGGTTTTCGCCCGCGATGCCGATCTGCAGCACGCGGATTTTGTCATCGTCCAGCTCAGCGCGGATATCCGCCTGGACTTCAGCCGGGTGCCGCCCCCACAGGTGTTTTGCAGAGCGCAGTTCGGCTTCACCATCCTGGATCCAGAGATAGACCGGTTTCTCGGCTTTGCCTGTGATAAGGATAGCCTCGATGCCAGCCATCTTGAGTTCAGGGCCCCAGAAGCCCCCCGCTTCGGACTCGCCGTACCCATTCGTCAGCGGTGAACGGGCAGAGACCACGTAGCGTGTGGCGGTCGCGACCGGCGAACCAGTCAGCAGGCCGTTTGCGATCACCAGCACGTTCTCCGGTGACAGCGGTTCGACGTTGGGCGGCATTTCATTCAGCAAAAAATACCCCGCCAGCGCCTTGCCACCAGGGTAAAGGCGATAAAAATCCTCCGACAGTTCTTCGATTGCAAGTTCGCCTGCAGACAGGTTCACTCTTAATATTTTTTCGGTGGTTCCGTGCATTTTCAACTCCTTCTAAATTACCTATACAACTTCCCAGGCAAGCGCGCAAGGGATTCCATCGATTGCGGTCACGGGCAATGATGGCGTCAGGGTAATGATCTCATTCTCTGACGCTCCGACTAGTATGGTATCTTCCACTTTTGCTCCCACGATGGACGGGTTCCAGGTAAAGGCCTGTCCTTCTTTAATCATTTCCTGCAAGCCGGGAACTGCCAGAAACTCGCGTGGCTCGTAGCCGGTCATCCCGCCCTGGTGGTGCTTTTGCCATTCGTCGGGATAGCCTAACCGGGCATACACTTCCTGCTCTCGCGCAAATATCTCACCCAATGAACACCCGGGACGGGTTGCTTTGACCAGTGCCGCATTCACCTGTGCCGTCACCAGGATGCGTTCCCGCAACTCCTCTGGCAGCGTTCCAAAGTGGACAAGACGCGTGATCGAACACACCAGCCCTCGCTTGCGCCCGCACAGCACCAACATGGCGTAATGCTCTAGTTTTTTGTCTGTGGGCAGCGGATGACGGTAACGATAGACACGCTCATCAACTGCAACCAGATTGACAATCGGCTGGACGCCGCGCGCCAGTGTTTCGCTGCTGACGATTGCCGCGATTTGGTACTCGCTCATTCCGGGACGGACGGCCTGCAGTGCTGAGACCATCGCCTCGGCAGTCAACTTGCCCAAATGTTTGAATCGCTCCCCTTCCATCCCGGTCAAATCGGACCTCAAGCCTGCCACCTGGCCGCTGACATCTACCGCGCCCGGGAAGGGTACGTCCGCAGCAATGTGCTTCCCGGCGACCAGTTTATTCAATTCTCTAAGAGGTTCCGTCCACGGCGAGACCAGGAACTCCCAGCCCTGGTCGGCCAGCCCAAATTCCTGTTTCATGCGCGGCGCTTCGATATTGTTGGTCAACAGGTAACGATGCTCACGCGTGATGAACAGGGAGGCTGCTCCTTCACTCACCGCCATATTCACGAACGATTCTGCGCCGCACGTCGCCCAGGCAAAACTGGATACGCGCCGTAGCAGCAGCCCGTCTGCCTGATGACTGTCCAGCAGTTCGTACACGCGTGATAGTTTGACTTGCAATTCTTGACTGGTTTCCATCATGGCTGTTCCTCGATAAATGGAATGGTTGATGAAGCATGCGGCAGAAAACCGACACGTTCGCCTGGTTGCAAACCTGCCAGGGCCGTGTCAAAAGCCGCCTGTAAATCGGTGACCGGATTTAACAACAAAGCGCTGGAAAACTCCGGGTCCATCTCGGAATAGAACATAAAGTTCACTTTGGACGCATCTCGGGCGATCTGGTAGGCTTTATGCGGGCCGATGTGGAAACCCTCCGCAGAGAAAGCTTGAAAAACATCCTCGTAGGAAGTTTTGCCTGGCATCCACTCTTCGTAATGCGGACTGCCTGTCCCCTCGGGGCAAGATGCTGCCAGAAGGATCGTCCCGCCGGACCTGGTGACCAGTGCAGCGTGCGCCAGTCCCTTTTGGGATTGGTACAGGTTGATGTCCTTGGGATGCCCGCCAGGCGAAGAGATCATCAGGCTGTATTTGGCCTTCACCGCAACCTGACAAACCCGCCTGGACAATGGAATCCCGGCTTCCATGACCGAGCGTGGATCCCCGCACAGTACATGCACGATATGTTTGGACTGGTTCAGGATGGCATTACAGGCGAACTGGATGCCAAGTTTCTGCCCGATCTCTTCCACATCTTGACGAGCTGGATTGGTTCCATAAGCGCCCAACTGCGAGTCGGGGTGAGTCATCAGGGCGTGGTTGCGGGTGATAGTTTCCGTCCCGGCTAGGCCAATGGCGGCGCTTTTAACACCACCGGAAAACCCGACAAACTGGTGCGGTTCGAGGTTGCCGACCACGATCTTCAAATCGGACTGGGCATAGGCTCTGTTGGCCCATACTGGCGTACCGCGCGATGTCTCGCCCAGATGAATCAGGTTCTCGACATCAGACGCATCATGCGAAACAACTGCATAGCGCTCGATGATAGATGCGGGCAAAATGGATGGGAATTCATCTGGAGTCATCGGAGGGTGTGTCCCCACCGCAACGTACAATGTGATCGCCTGTGCCGGAATGCCCAGGGATTCCAATCGCTCGAGCAAAGGCGGCAGCAGATGCTGGTGCGGTACCGGGCGCGTTTTGTCGTTGACCGCGATGCCCACAGACTTCACGTCTGAAAAGTCGGAAAGACTGATCCCACCCAGTGGTGAATCCAGCGCAGCCTGGACAACTTCCAGGGGTTCGGAAGCAGGCGAAACGGCGGGTGGCTCGATGATGTCTACCGGCACATCCTCGGGCAGGGTCAGTGAGATAGATGAACGCCCGTAAGGGATGGAAATTTTCATAAAGGTATAAAACAGTGGAAAAATAAAGCGCCGTCACGAAGATGTGGGGCGCTTTATTCTCTCCAATCCTTCGTTTCTTTACGCGCTGCGGTACAGCTTGGTCAGCACGAAATCGTCGTGTCGCAGAACCTCGGCGCTGGTCATGCGTCCGTTGATGGTGTGCGCCATCATCTCCATGGTACGGTCCGCGGCGCCGTCCAGGTTGTACTCAAAGGTCAGCAATCCTGTCAGGTCCACGTCGATGTGCTCATTCATCGTCTCGACGGTCAGCGGGTTGGCTGACATCTTGACGACTGGCAGAAGCGGGTTCCCGACGATGTTGCCCTGGCCGGTAGTGAACAGGTGCAGGGCCGCGCCAGCCGCGCAGCACAGCGTCACCATTTCGGCGGCGGCGCTGGAAGAATCCATGAAGTACAGCCCTGGACCTTTGGGCTCTTCGGCCGGGTCCAGGTAACCGACCACTTTGCAGCGTCCCATCTTTTCGATATTACCAAAGGCCTTTTCCTCGATGGTTGAGAGACCGCCGCGGATGTTGCCCTCCGTCGGCTGGGAGCCCAGCAGGTTGACGCCCTGCGATTTGACCAGGTCCTGGTAATCATCAAAAGCGGCCTGGAACTGCTCAGCCACTTCGGGCGTGGCGCAGCGTTCCACGATTTCGTGTTCTGCGCCAGTCACCTCGGTGGTCTCGCCGAAGATCAGCGTATTACCGAGCGCTTCCAGGCGGTCGAAGACGCGGCCAACCGTTGGGTTGGAGGCCAGGCCGCTGGTGGTGTCCGATTCGCCACACTTGGTCGAAACCCAGATTTCGTTCCATTCAACGGGGACGCGCGGCAGCTCGGAGGCATAGTGCACGAATTCCTTAGCTTTCCAGGCGGCCTTGCGGATGGTCTCCAGGTCGCCGGATCGCTCGATGCTGAAGCCTGCTACCGGTTTCCCGGTCTCTGCGATGCCCCTGACAATGTGATCGGTCCAGTTCGGCTCGATACCGATCACAATCACGGCCGCCACGTTGGGGTTCTTCCCGGCGCCGATCAGGGTGTTGAAGGTCAGGTCGAGATCGTCGCCGAACTGCAAGCGTCCGTAAGGGTGAGATAATGTATACGTCCCGCGGATCAGGCTGGCGACGCCTTCCACTGCAGCGTTGGAAATGTCATCCACCGAAACGATCAGCACGTGGTTGCGGATGCCCACGCGCCCGTTCTCGCGGCGGTAACCGGTCAGTTGAATATCTTTGTAGCTACTCATCATAAACTCCTAATGCTCCACAATCTGGGATTTACCAGCCCAGCGCAGACTCTTGATGTTATGCGTATGGACATGCGCACCCTTCGCGATGGCAGTGCTGGCATATCCAATTTCGCTGCCATACTCCATGATGTGCTTCTTCTCGTCCATATCGCGCATGGCGACTTTGTGACCCAGGGGGACGTCATCCACCAGGGTGATGGGGGTGACGGGCTCGCCCTCCAGGGTCACGGCCTGGATCTCTTCACCAGCCTTCAAATCCATCGCGGCTACACCGACGTCATCATCGGGCTCGTGTAATAAAATACCTTTTTTCATAACGTACTCTCCTTTTTATATTAATCTTCCAGATTGTTTCTACGCTGTGCGCATATCATCAGTTAATTCGTGCTGGCCTTTTGCTCCACTGGACAGCATTCTCCAGCAATTGCTCGGCTTCATCGGCGCTTTCACAACCTTCTACGACCAGCATCAACCCTGCCGGGTTCAGTTCCTTGAGCAGCTTCTCCACATGGCTTTTATCGCAATACGCGTAGACCAGCTTCCCGGCCTCCTGAATGCGCTTCAGCAGCGGAAGCCACTCGACAGCGGGCGCCGCTCCGGCTCCGGGCACCCACTGGATGCCATCTAGGTGCGGCAGGTCGAGCAGCGAATCCAGATGGCGCACCGCATCCGGTCCGTCCAGGTGGTAGATGGTTCGTTCGACCATCTCTGTCTGTTCAGCGATGAAGGGCAGGAAATACTCGTCGAACATCCTCTCGGAGATCAGGGCCGAGAAATCCGATTGCAGATCGGTTGCCGGCAAGTCAGACCAGATGCCCATCCAGAAGAAGTAGCCGCCGGTCTGGTGCGTGATTGCTGTGCACGCCTGCCAGTATTCGTACCAGGAACGGTTGATCTCAGTCATTGCGGGTTTGATGTGCTGCGGGTTGTCGTAGAAGTCAAGTGCCAGGCGCTGTGTGTCGCGCAGGCGGGCCAGGATCTCGGTGGGACCATTCAGGTCAGGAATGCCGACATAGTAGCCACTTGTCTGTTCAACTGCAGTTTTCAATAACTGCTGAGACTTCTGCCACCATTTATTCTCCGGATCAAACCCGAATATCGGTCTGTTCTCCCAATCCTCGATGAGGGGATGCGCCCAGACAGTTTCCGTATTTAGGAACTCCAGCGGACATCCCAGATAAGCGGCCGTGATGGCGACCATCCGCCCGGCCACCGGGAACATGACAGGAAAGGCCTCGCCGCCGAAATACGTATCCTTGAGGAATCGGTTTAGACGGGGAATGACCTGTTCTGGATCCATAAACCAGGCCTCCACAGCCTCCGGGCTCATCGGTGTCGTGTTATCTTCCTGCACGACTGGCGGCTTTATCGGCACGCGCACCTGGAGGACAGCCCGGTCGATGAGTTCATGATTCCACCACGCATCCACACGCCGTTTGGCTTCCTGGATGTCATCTTTATAAGGGCTGATCATTCTTCCTCCAAAAACGGACAAAACTATTTCACACCACTTTTTTGCAAAAGCTCATCGATCAAAACCACTTTACCTGTCTTGACCGACTCTTCAGCAGCAGCGCCGATGACCACCGACCAGAAGCCCTCATCGACAGTAGCTGTGTTGTTCGGTTTCCCTTCGAGGTTGTTGATAAAGTTAACGTGTTCGTAGAAGGTGGCACCGTTATGTCCGCTGTCTTCGATATGCGGTGGATAGCACGGATTGCAGATGCGCGAAGGCTGTGTTTCGCCGCGTAAGACTTCCAGGTAGGTTTTGGGGCGAGGCGGCGGCAGGAAATCTTCCTTCTCGTAGGCTTTCAAATAGCCTTCATCGCCGCACAACGTGATCTCTTCGTAGAACATAGGCGCGAACATGCACAGGTTGAAGCTGCCCCGCACGCCGTTTGCATACTCCACGCTGACGATGGCATTATCGAGGATGTCGCATTTTTCGCTGTTGTATTCGAATTCCCTGAAGTTGACCGCCATCGTGCCTGTAGCAAATACACTGACCGGTTTGGAGCGAGAGAACATATTCAAAAGGTCAAAGTAATGACAGCATTTCTCCACCAGCGTCCCGCCGGAGAACTTGGAGAATTTGTTCCACTGCTTGACTTTGTCCAGGAAGGGCAGGCGGTGTTCGATGATATTGATCATCTTGATCTCGCCCAGGGACTGTCGCTCGAAGGCTTCGTGGATGGCTTCCACATAGATGGCTTTGTAGCGGTACTGTAAACCGATCTGCAAGATGGCCGGATAATCCCTGGCGATCTCGAGGATAGCCTGCGCATCTTCAATGGTGGTAGCCATCGGTTTTTCCAGGAAAATGTGTTTGCCAGATTGCGCCGCAATCTTCAAAACTTCCAGGTGGGTATAGTTGGGGGTGGTGATGATCAACGCGTCGACGGCGGGATCGTTGCAGGCAGCTTCCAGCGTCTCGTAGCAGACCAGCTCATGGTCAGGGTCGAAGCGGGCGAGGTTGTTTTTGGCGAGGGCGACGGAGCCGGGATTCTCATCGAATACGCCTTGGATGGTGGCGCGTCCTTCCAACATGGTGACGAAGATGTGTTCGTTGCCGTTCAGTCCACATCCAATCACGTTGAATTTATATTTTGGGTCCTCCTTCGCAAAAAGATAACGATCTTCTACCGCCAGATAACTGAAGCGGGAATCGAGATTGAAAGCTCTTGACCGGAGTTCTTTGCCAATTGCCATAGAATCTTCCTTTCGATGACGAGTTTTACTCGTATTGGGTCTTATCCCAGAAATCGGTGAAGGTTTGGATACCCTTCTGTGTGTAAGGATGGTCGAATCCATCCTTGTAAACCTGCAGCCCGGCGGTCACGATATCCGCACCAGCCACGGCCGCATCGGCGATTTGACGACCATTGCGCACTGCCGCAACGATGATCTCGCTTTCGAACCCATAGTTATCACGGATGATGACGACATCCTGGACGAACTGATGAATATCTTCCGCGTTGGATTCCTTCCAACCGATAAAAGGTGAGATGTAATACGCGCCAGAGCGCATGGCCTGTAAGGCCTGCATGGCAGAGAAGATCAACGTGCAGTTGACGCGAATGCCTTTTTTAGCCAGAGTCTTCATAGCCTTGAATGCCGGCTCGACGCACTGCAACTTGATCACGAAATTGGGGGAAATGGCGGCCAGCTTTTCACCTTCAGCTATCATCTGATCGGTGTCCATGATATGCGGGTTAACTTCTACCGATACGGTTTTATCGGTGCCCTCAAACAGGGGTGCAATGTCCTTGATGGCCTGTATAAAGGGTTTCCCCGAAACCTGTACATGGCGCGGGTTGGTGGTGACGCCGTCGATGTCAAACACATCGAGAGCATAAACGATTTCGTCTGTAAGGGCGCTGTCTAAGAAAAATTTCATAGTGTGTTCCTTTTAAAATTGTTTTCAAATCCATTGTTTTCGGATCTGTTCCCGAAATGGTTTGTATCCGATGATATGAATACCGAGATTTTTGATGTGTGCTCGCAGTTCCTCGCTCAGAAAAGTTTCGTAATCCCTTACCCGGCATTCCCATGTTGTCAGTGTAATTGCGCGCAGTTCTGGAGTATCTTTGGCTGGGTGGATCACGAAGTGGGTCAGACCGGGTTGCAACGAGTCAAAGGCAGATTTAGCCTGTTCCAGTCGTTCTTGCGGTTGATCGAGCCGCAGCCCAATCACACGGTCGATTTGTAAAAGCTCCTGAGTATTGATATTTTGCAGATAACGGGCTGCGTTTGCGGCTGTTTTGCTGTCCAGACCTAATTCTTGCAGATCTTTCTCACCGTGGGTGGGAATCATGGCCGGGAGTTTGTGTTCCTGGCCCAGATGAATATAAGCTGGGATAAATTTCGGATGCGCCAAAGTGCCCATGTGAGTGTCGATGTGCGTGACATCAACGCCTGCGGACAGGGCACGCTCGAGTTGAGTTTTCAACTCTACCCGGACGGTCCCCGGATCACCATACATCTGAGCCTGGTGCGCGCGATGACGGAAATACCCTTCCTCATCAATCAAGCCGCTGGATGGATCCGCGGTGGAGATCGGTCCCCAGCGATATGTCTTCCACTCACTGGTCAGAGTTAGGTGCACACCCATATCGGCATCCGGATTCTGGTTGCAGTAACAGGCAGCCTCCAGGAACCAGGGACAGGGCACCATCACAGCCCCAGACGAAAGCAATCCAAACTCGATCAGTTCCGCAAAAGCGGGGATCGTAGCCTGGCACATGCCAACGTCATCGGCGTGGATGACTACCACACGATCATTTTCCTCGAAACCAAGTTGTTTCAGATAAGGGTTCATTTTTGTTTTCAACCATTAAGCGGCAATCGACGAAATCGGAGCCTGCGCCGTGTTCTCATCGGTGATGATGGCATAATCCGGATGTTCCTGGGCCAGGGTGACGGGATAATCGACATCTTCGTCGCCCAGTAGCGCAATGCGCAGGATGCTGCGCTGCCAGGTTCCGCCCTGGCAGTACAGTCGCAGGCGGCGGGAGGCAAGAATATCCTTCATTCCGAGTGTTACCGCCATCGGAGGCAGAGCAGCCGGGTTACCGCCCGTAGCTCGGATGCTGTTCATCACGATTGTTTCCGGTGCCAGGGGTACGATACGCGTCAGGGAGGCGCGGAATTCGTCCGGAGTAAGCTTGTAGTAACGCGAGATGGGCGGCTCGTTGAAAGCGATATGTCCATGGATGCCAATGCCACCGTAGCAGGTGTCGATACCGCCGTCCTCTTTGATTTGGTAGCTGATGCTATCTAGATTCAAAGGATCGGGGAAGTGAATCTGTTCCTCAGGAATGCGCAATTCGGGGTCTAGTTTGTCGAACACGTCCCGCCGCATGTAGCCCTCGAAACTGAGTGGGTGATTTAAGGGTAAGGGACGGCCCTGCCAGTCCAGGTAATCGTCCATGTTGAAGGTGTGCACGTTTTTCCAACTGATACCTTCCCTGTTGCAGATCTCTATCAGGAGCGGATACTGGCCTATCGGACCGACGGGCAGGATCAGGCGGGTTGGAGCGCTGGTCGCGTTGTTGGCTTTGATCTCGTCGGCGATGCTACGCGCAAAGTGCAGGTACAGGCTATCGAGGTCAGGGAGGATTTCCAGGGAAACCTTGCTGGCCTGCGACAATTCATCAGCCGGGATGGAAAGAATTGAATCGAGGTGTTCGTTTTGCATAAAAGATACTTAGGCAAACTGGGGCAGGTACTCAGCAAAGGTGCGCAGGAAGTCATCCAGAATTGCACGAGCACGGTCGATGTCGTTGATCATGGGGTCTAGAAGCAGGGCTTGTAGCGCCAGTTCGCGATCACCATGAACCGCCGCATCAACCACAATGGAACTGAGCCCCAACTCGCGGCGGCACAATTCAGCGATGCCCTCTGGCAGTGGAGGACAGCCCAGTCCCTGGATGCCATAGCTTGAGATGACGCCGGGCGCTTCCACAATTGCATCGGGGGGCAGATTAGGAATCAAGCCGTTATTGGGCAGATTGACCTGTTGGTGGTAGCTGTTGTCGTTGTAGATCATGGCCTCGACGATTTCAGGTACCCCTTCACTGACCGCATTCCTAAGTTCGTCCACCGACCGTTCTCCGGCCACGATGGCATGCGCTTGTGCCCAACGGTCCGCGCGCCGCTTCCGGTTTTCGGACCAGCTTTGCAGCTTCAAGTGGTACTTCTCCCAGGGCTTGTTGATGGGATCGTGAGTCCAGGCCACGTACTCGCCCATATGGCTGTCACCCGAGGTGGGCATTAGACCAAAAATCTCAAAGGCTTCACGGGTCAACGGCTCGAAATCGCGCCTGAACTCGTGCAGCCAGCGCTGACGGAGTAACGGGTACAAATCCTCGCCGGTTTCCCTGTCGCGGATATCGTAGATCCACGAGAAATGGTTCAAACCTGCGGCTTTGATATCCATGTGTTTGTATCCCTGGGCGATGCCCTGGAAAAGCCGCTGTGCGTTGCTGTAATCGGTATGGACATGGAAATCGTCAGGATACTCTAAATTCCATCGATCAGCCAGCACCGCTCCGGCCATGGCGTAGGCCCAATACAGCTGGTGGCACATTCCCACGACTCTGATCCTGGTATAACGTGCCACCGCCCAGGTCAGGCGGATCATGGGATTGGTGAAGTTGAGGAACCATGCGACAGGGCATAGTTTTTCCATGTCTCGGGCGATGTCCAGAATCAAAGGCACGTTGCGGGCGGTGTGCGCAAAAGCGCCAGGACCGCTGTTTTCTGCATAGGGTTGCCGAACGCCATGCTTCAATGGGATTTGCCAGTCCAATTCCCAGACTTCTTCTCGAGGACCAACTTGAACCGATACCACAACGAAATCCGCATCGGGCAGCGCCTCGGTCCGCTCGGTGGTGCTCCAGATGTCCATCTCCGCATCCCAGGCCTGATTCATCTTCTCAGCCAGGGTGGTCATTGTTTGCAGACCTTCCTCGTTGATGTCAACCAGAACGATCTCAGAACCGCGCAGCCGTTCACTGCGCACGATGGTGGCCAGGTTACTCAAGCCAAAGACGGCGCTTCCTGCGCCAATGCAGACGATTTTTGGCAGTTTAGCCATAGGATTCGAGTCTCATTTATTTCATACCGGTGGTCGCAATGCCAGTGGTGATGTTTTTCTGCAAGATGGCGAATACAGCTGTGATTGGAAGCAATGTCAATACTGTCATTGCCAGAATCAGGTTCCATTGCACGTTAAGCTCGCCCTGGAAGGAGTTGAGTCCGATTTGTAGTGTAAAAAACTCATTGCGGCTCAACACGATCAGCGGCCAGAGGAAATCGTTCCAGCGCCACATCACGGAGAAAATTGTCAGAACGGCCAGTGCTGGTCGGGCCAGTGGTAGAATGATCTGTGCATAGATGCGCCACTCGCTGGCGCCGTCGATACGGGCTGCATCCAGCAGTTCGTCAGGGATGGACAACATGTATTGACGAAGTAAGAACAGGCCGGTCGGTGTGGCCGCTGCGGGGATGATCACACCCAACAGATTATTGTTCCAGCCAATCGTAGTAATCACCAGAAAGACCGGCACCAGGATCACTGAAAGGGGCACCATCAACGTGCTTAACATAATGAAGAAGATGGTATTGCGGCCTTTGAACTCATACTTGGCCAGGGCGAACGCGGCCATGCTGTTTATGAGCAACGTCAATAGTGTTGAAAAAACGGTTACAACAACACTGTTTCGCAAATAGCGGGCGAAGTTGAAGGATTCTATGCCTTCGACATAGTTGTCCAAGCTGAAAACAACTTTTTCAATTGGCTGCCGATTTTCAATGTGAGCTTTGATGATTTCATCAGGATTGGCCGGATCAACCAATTGGGCTTCTAAACCAATACGACGTACCTGGGCCAGTTGAGCAGTTGTGCCATCCTCGAGGGTGACTTCATAAAGGGGGAGCGGCTCATCATATCCATCGACTTGAACCGTTTCCTGACGATACGGTAAAAAACGGGGTGGAAATTTGACGATTTCAGCCTGTGTTTTGAAGGAAGAAAAGATCAACCAGATGACCGGACCAAACATAATGAACGTGCCCAGAAACAGATATGCATAGGTAAGGATGTCAGTAAAGTCTAGCTTGTTTCTGCCACGTGTTCGTGTGAGGAAGGATAAGATGTCGTTCATCGGGCTAGACCTCCTCGCTGCGGAAGCGCAACTGAATCAATGTCAATATGACCAGTGTGCCAGCCATAAGCAGAGAAGCTCCAGCAGCGATGCCATAGAGTTTGGTTGGGCTGGCAAATCCGTTTTCGTAGATATACTGGACAAGATAGAACGTAGCCGTCCCTGGTCCACCCCCGGTGAACGCGAACACGATGTCAAATACCTGTACTGCGCGAATCAGTGATAGCACCAATACGACAATCAGGGTTGGCATCAGGAGGGGCAGCGTGATCCCCCAAAAGGATTGCCACTCATTTGCTCCATCGATTGAAGCAGCCTCATATAAATCGGAGGGAATGGATTGAAGCCCGGCTAACAAGATCAATGTATAGAAGCCCATAAAAGCCCATACGCTGATGGTCACTACCCAAAATCGTGCCCATTGTGCATTTACGAGAAATGGAAGTTTTTCGTACCCCAAACCAACGATAATGCCGTTGAGCAGACCATTCTCTTGCAAAATCCACTTCCAGATTAGGGCTACAACAATTGGAGATAATAGTACCGGATAGAAGAAAACACTTCTGAAAAAACCACGCGCGCGAATCTTTCGGTTAAGTATAAGTGCGGTAAAGATGGAAACCAATACCATAAAAAATACTTGCCCAAGGACATAACTCATTGTGCCGTAAATTGAACGCCAGAATCGGTCCTGATAGCAAGTATTAGGATCTAAGAAGTTTTCACAGGTTAGGAGTTGCTCGAAATTCGCTGTTCCAACCCAGGGACGCTGAGCCGGAAAGAATTGCGTACCACCGGTGAATGCATAGAAAAAGTTCAGCAACATCGGAAAAAGGATGAAAATACCAAATACAAGCATATTTGGCATTACGAATACGTACGGCATGCCTTTGATACCAATTAAGCGTTGTACCGTCCCAAAGATGAGATCGAAGAGCGAAACAAAGAAATCAAGTGCGGCATTGGAAAACCGATCGTACAGCTCTCGGAAGGATTTTCTAGATGAATATACTGTCATAGCACACCTGTCCCATCTTGTAAGGGTGTAGACTCGAGTCTACACCCTTACAACAAACCAGAGTTTTTATCCGCCAGCTTCAGCAATTGCGTCGTCGATATCTTGCTGTAGTCGTGCAAGAGCATCTTCAAGAGTTAGCTCACCTGTCAAGTACTGAGCGATGCGGTTCGCACTGTTGCGATAGTAGGCGAATGCATAAGGATGCACGTTCAGTGCCACGGCTTGATCCTGCAATTTGGGAATTTCTGCTGTGTAGGTCTCCAGAGCACCCAAAACAGAAGCGTTATCTGTATTGAAATCAACCCCAGATGAAGCTACTTCCTTGTGGGCAGGTAGGAAAAGCACATTAGAAACGTATGTTTCATAGTTGTCGGCTTGCATCAGGAACTCCATTAATTTGCCAACTTCTTCAGGATGTTCAGTGTCGGCAAAGGCAGCCCAGGCTGCACCTCCGGCAACACCCGTCGATCCACCATCACCGGTCGGATTGGGAACCACAACCCAGTCGAAGGCATCGCCGACATCCCCAGCCAGACCGTTAATCTGCCAGGAGCCGGACATGCACATGACCAGTTCGCCGCTCTTGAAGAAGTCGATGCAACTATTCAGGCTATCGCCAACCAACCAGACTTCTGGCGGAGTGATGCCATCATCGTGCCAACCCTTGAGGACTTCAGCAAACGCTCGGAAGCCAGGTGTATCGACTGTAAATACGCCATCGGCATCAATCAGCGTAGCGCCCATACTCATAGCCGGGCCAGCAAAACGGTGACCAGTGCGATCAACGGAGATAGCATATTGAACGCCAGTAGCGTCCGCAACCTGCTTTGTGACCTCGGTCCACTCTTGCCAGGTAGCGCCTTCACCAAGCAGCTCGATGCCAGCCTGGTCGAAGAGAGTCTTGTTAACGTAAGGTCCGGTCACGCTGAGACCATCGGGAAAGCCGCCATATCCCATCGCTTCTAAAATCGGAGCGGGGAAGTTTGACGTGTAGTAATCCGGATCTGACAGATAGTCACGCAGATCCAATAATTTTCCATTGTAAGCACCGAAGTTCGTGATGCGCGCCAGATCGGGACCTTCACCGGTCTCCACCTGGACGGGCAGTTGCTCGTCGATGGTCTGGTATGGGACCACATCCAGCACCACTACGATGCCTGGATTCTCAACCATGAAATCATCGAGCAAACCCTGCATCACTTCAGCCTCGTTACCGTCAGCATAGTAGGTGAAGCGTAATTCGATGGCTTCCATGGGTTCTTCAGCGGGTGCTTCAGTCGGTTCTTCAACGGGAGCTTCGGTAGGCTCCTCCATGGGTTCTTCCATAGGTTCTTCAGCCGGAGCCGCAGGTTCTTCAGTAGCTGCAGGTGCGCATGAGGCCAAAAGCACTGCAACCAACAACAACGTAGCAATCAGATTTCTGACTTTCATTTATTCTTCTCCTTATGAGTTTATTTTTTGGTAGATGTACTCGACGATTATTTTTTCAGTGCACCACCTCCTTCGAAAAATTCAAAACAGGGATTTTGACAAGTTTGGCAAATGCTTCTAATGCAAGCAGATAGTTGCCATACACGATGGATACATGGTGTTCTAATCCTTCGAACATGAGTAAATCTAGGAACTTTTGGGCCGGAATGTCGAGCTTCAGTGTGCCGGATGTGCCGCTGAAGGGCTTTGGAACGGCCAGGATTTCTCCTTTCCCGAGCACAAGCCGCAAATCGCCGGTGGCCTGACTGATGCGGGCGATGGTCACCTCTCCGGCTTTAAGCGGGAAATCCATCACGAGCGGGACACCCCGGTTGGAGTGCAATCCGCCTCGTACCTGGACTTCGGGATCTGCCATCGTTAAAGGAGCCAACCCGCAGTGCCAGAGAGCGACCTGGTCTTTTGCTTGGTCAACACCGACGATGTCGGTGCCAAAGGCAGGCGCATCTGCCAGAATTTGCAGCATCAACTGTGTCAGCGTGCCATTGATGTCCGCTTCGCAGCTGCAAGGGAGAGGAGCCTGCATGTCGAAGCCATCACTCAGCAAGGACATGGCTCCGCAGGCCGCGCAGCCCATCTCGGTGAAAAACTCAGGCCAACAACGTACGGCCAGACCATCCAAACTTTGTTCCAGGGCGATTTCTTTCAGGGCGTTGTACACACTCAGGGTGCCGTTTAACGGTTTTTGTTCAAGGGTGGACAGGTTGTCTAATTTTGAATCTAGCATGGCCCGAGTCTGACCGATTTGTGCTTCAGGTAGAGCGCGCGAGAGAGAAAAGACATCCTCAAGTTCGATGTAATGGATGCTTGTGCCAAACATCTCTTTCAATCGTGGCTCGTCCAGGTGACAGGTATCCATGCCTGCCGGGTGTTCTCCCGCCACGCCCAACAAAGAAGTTTTCAGCTTTCTGCGCAGTGAACCTGCCAGCGCCAGATTGCGGATTTTTTCAATGGCTTCGGCATCCTGCGGCAAAGCATAAACATAGTCGTACTGCTGCTTTCGAAGCGTGAGTGCGTGACCAGCCAGGTTAATCCCACACATGGAATTCAAGCGCAGGCGTTCGCCGGTCCAGTCTTCCGGAACAGCCCAAAGAAAAGCCGGCGCATCGATGGATTGGACCAACTCCACCACCATGGTGCTGTCCGCGAAGGTGGCCTGGAAGATCAGTAACAGGTCGATGGGGGCATTTGAAAAATTTTGGGCCGCTTGTTTTGCAAGCCCAATATCACTGACGGGTTGTTCTGGTTCTTCCAATTGGAAGCCGGCAGCCACCAGCGCTTCCCGGGCTTCGCTGATCATCTGTTCAGCGAACGAGATATCGAAGGTATTCCGGACTAAGGGGATAAATGCGATTCGAAGGAGATTCAATGTTGCCTCAATGGAGTTTAATCTTCCAGGGGTTGGTAGAAAAAATGGAGCAGAGCCAGAGCTGCCGCTCCGAGCACGCCTGCTTTCCATCCGAAAGTGGTGGCCTGCACCTGTACGTTTTTGCCCATGCCGCCAAAAGCTCTTTGTTGGATTGTGCGGGTAATGGGCTCTATGAACAAGTCCTCGCCGCGCGAGAAAATACCGCCCAACAGGATCAGTTCAGGGTTGAACATGTTGATCAAATTTGCCAGCGCTACGCCCAGGTAATAGCCACGCTCCTCGATCACTTCCTGTACCTGAGGGTCCCCCTGGCGGGCTGCCTCAAAAACGTTTTCGATGGGAGGTTGATCCGTTTGCTCTCGAAGGATGGTGGCCAAGATACCTTTTGGATTTGCCTGGGCAATATTTTTAGCTTGCTGCAAAAAAGCAGATTCGGAAACGAGGGTTTCGAGGCAACCACTGTTCCCGCAGCGACACGGTTCGCCGCCTTCGAGCAACATGGCGATATGCCCGATTTCGCCAGCGCCCTGGGAACTACCTCGAATCACCTGGCCCTTGAAAGTCAAGCCAGCGCCTACCCCGATCCTTCCATAGACAAAGGCTACCGAATCCACATCTCGCCCGGCGCCGAAATAAGTTTCGCCAATCGCCATGGAACGTACATTGTTATCCACGATCACGGGCATTCGGAGTTTGTTTTGTAAATGTTCACGCAATGGCACATCATGCCAATCCAGGTTGGGAGCCAGCAGGTTGACGCCGGTTGTAAAGTCAACCAGACCGGAAGCCCCAACACCTACACCAAGGATTTTGTCACGCTCGACACCGCTTTTAGCAATCAAATCTTCGACTGTGACAACTATTTGTTCTAAAATTTCATCGGCAGGTATAGACGTGTCGAACTTCAGTAATTGGTTATCGACGATCTCTGCCCGCAAATTGGTGACCGCCACACGGATCGTGCCAACACCTACATGAATACCAACCACAAAGCGGGCGTTCGGTTCGAGGCATATGCGCATGCGCGGACGACCCACTGAACGCGATTTTTCTTGAATCTCATCGGCTGAATTTTTTTCTGTAACGATGCCTTGCTCGATGAGTTCCGCTATTATGTTAGTGATGGTTGTGTTGGAGAGGTTGGTGTGTTTTGCCAGTTGGCTACGTGAAAGGACAGGCTCGTATAGGAGACTGAGCAGGATCACTTGCAAATTATGTTGTTTAACCAGGTTGATGTTGCTTCCCTGCAGATTTGCCTGTGCCATATGGTAATAGTGTGTAGGGAGGATATGTTATTAATAATTATTTTTTTAAAATGAAAAAATAATTATTCCCATTATAATTTTTCCATTCTCCTTTGTCAATATCTCGCAGACTTTCAATACTCAAACAATAGCTCCTATCAAAAATGCGATTATGAAAATAAAAATCATTATTCCTAAGATCACTGAAAAGTTCTTAGGAGAAATTTCTCCTCGCTTATCCATTTTCCTGATTAAGGGAAACAATCGCCAGTAAAATGAAAGGGCTGCTACTGCCAATGCGATGAGACTGACTCGCTGTATTTGTCTTTCTCCATTTGTTATTATTCCAATCAAGATGAAGATGAATATCAATTTTGATCCAGCGATCCAGTTCACCAGATATTTTATAAACTCATGAATTTCCGGATATTGTTTTGATTTTTCCCAGGAAGCAAATACACCAACTGCATTTGCATACTTTGATCCAGGGGCAAAATATAGCATTACTACATTTGATAACTCCAGGAATATAAAAACTACAATTATTATTTCAATGATTGTCATAGGATTGACTCATAATCTCTTTGATTGTTTAATAACTTTCTGGGTCGCATACCAGCCTGTTAGCATTGCTATGGGCACCCCTGAGGGAGCATATGCCCACTGACCTGCTTGAAAAACTCCTGGAATGGGTGTTATGACAGATTTTGGAATATCTTTCAGTTTATTTACTACAGGGATATCAGTTTCAAAAGACCACCCGGTAATCGCCCCTTCAGAACTACCGGACACACTGTTTATCGTCAGTGGCGTAGATGAAAACTTAAAAAGGATATCGTCTTCTAAACCCTTAAATATGGCTTGAGAAAAAACTCTGATTATGCAGTTTTGCATTTTATCCTTAAACTCATCATACCAACCGGCTTTTTGAATTTTTTCAATAACGCCATAATCAAAAAGGCAACTAATCATTAATCCTGTCTGTCCCTCAGGTGCTAAAGAAGGATCCCGTAGAACAGGTATGGAAACTTCATAAGTATTTAAACTGCAGAATTTATTTAACCAGCCTAATACTTCATCCTTGGTTTTTCTTTCAAAGTTTTCTATGAGACTTTGTCTTTCCCCGAGATTAACATCGCCTAACCCTTTTCTTGATGGAGTGTAAAACATATGCTCACCACCGTTTTCTTGGAAATAGGAGGGTGGGCGGTCTACTGCTAGAAATAAAATGAAAACGGACTCAGCCCCTTTGGAAGTAAGAACACTCTGGGTTTTGGATTCAATTTTATTCCTTATTTTTGTCCCTAATCCTACAGGATTAATATCCCGGTATAGAGTCTTCAAATCTGCTGCCCATATCAGATAATCGTAGGAATAGCGATTGCCCTCTGAATCATTAACCTTCGACTCCGATGGAATAACATCCGTAACGTGCTTATTCAGCCTTATTTTCCCGCCCCAATATAAAATCTTTTCTTTTAGAAGATTCGCTAGAGCACCGGTTCCACTTTTTGGGTAGAAATAATCAAGGTAAACATAAAAATAGCCCAACGCGAAATAAGTGGGGGTCTTCCTGAAAAATAGTTGGGTCAATATACTTGTAAGAGATTGGTTATCAGTGATGCGTTTAAGAAATTCTTCCATTGGCATACTAAACTGATTGAGTTTTCTTAGAGCATACAGGAACCTTAATGTCCAGGGAATTAATTCTCTAAAAATGAATTTTTTATCGCTTGTTAGATCTACGAAATTTGGATTGTCAAATTCATATAAAATTTTAGTGTATTCAGATAATTCATAAATTATCGATATTATTTTTCCTATCTCCCCAACATGCTGAGGATACAAATTGTTCAATATGCGTTCATATTCTCCTACTGAATCCATTGAATTAATACTAAACAATTGGTCTTCAATGCCAATTGAAATTTTATTTTCTAAAAAGTTCCAACTAATCCCTAAATCCTTTAGCATTGGTTGAACTATTCCGGAATTTACAAACGCCCTTGGACCGGTATCAAAGGAAAATCCATCATTCTCGAACGTATGTACTAGACCCCCAATTCTGTCATTCTTCTCTAACAGTAAAACACTGTAATTTTCCCTGGCCAAATATGCTGCTGCAGTTAACCCAGCCATCCCAGCGCCAACAATCACAATCTTTTTATTTTTCATTGTCATTTTAGCCCGCCTAATTCAAGACTAATTTTCCACAATTCTTCTGCTGCATCCTTGTCCAATGCAGGAGGTGCAGGTTCTTCTTCGGTTGTAAGATTAAAAAACTTTCCAGAAGTGTTTTCTAATTCACTGGAAACTCCTAAGAAATATAGGGATTCCGCAGAGATATCTAAAGGCCTTGCAGTTCTATCGACAACTAGCTTTTTGAATATTTTGTAGAGTTTATCATTGTTTTGACCACTTTTCGTCTTTACATTGCCCGGGTGCATCGCATTTATGGTTACTCCAGTTCCGACAAAATATTCATTCAGTTTTATCATTGACAGTAACTGTGCTGTTTTTGCAGCACCATAACTTTTCAATCCTGAATAACGTTGCTCATTCCAGTCGAGATCATTTAAGTGTAAGCCCCAAACAGCAAACCTATGTGCCTCAGAGTTTACAAATATTATCCGGCCGCACTTTTGATTAATGAATTTATCCTTAATGTAGTAATTCAAAATAAATGAACTCAGATAATTTGTCTGAAATACCATTTCCAGGTTGTTTGCAGTGAAAGTTTTTCTTGTCACATAAACACCAGCATTATGGATTAGAACATCTATATGTCTATCCAATGTAGATAGTTGTTTTCCAGCAGCATGGACTTCTGCTAATTTTGTGAAGTCTGCGATCAAATAGTCGCATTTTGTATTATATTGACGATTTAGTGCTTCACACAACGCTTTAGTTTTTTCCTCATTCCTGTTGATACATAAAATATCTGCACCGTGAGAAGCATACTTTTTTGCAGTAACATAACCGATGCCTGAAGTTGCTCCAGTAATAACCACGAAACGGTTTGTGAAGTCATCTGTACATATTTTGGGGTCTAATTTTTGGTTACGTAACATTGCAAAAATATTAGACCATTTATATTCTCTAAAATATTTTTTCAACTTGTCTCCAAAAAATTCAGATTACCAGACAGCATCGCTCCTAATCACGGTAAGTTGACTTCAAACCGTCTCCCATCCCGGGCGCATATCGTCTGGATGGCGTTCTTGCCAGAGGCGGCCGCCATACTCACCGTACCGCCCGGTTCAACCCACTGGCCCGCCATGTAAAAATCTTTCAGGCCCGGTAGGGTCTTGGACACCCCAAACATCATCATGGGGGCGGTCTCCTTGGTCAGCAGCCATCCAGTGGTTGCCCCCATCCAATTGCCGGTGTAACGCTCATAGCTCAACGGAGTAGCCTCGTCCACGAACTCGATATCGCTCCGGATGCCCGGGTACCAGCGCTCGAGTTGCTCGATAATGATGTCCGAAACCTGGGTCTGCTCGCTGTCGTAGATGCGGCGCCCGTAAATACGCTGCCAGTAAGCATAATTGGTGCGCACAATTAACTCGATCACTGATTTACCTGTCGGTGCCAGAGATGGGTCGAAACAGTAATGCTTGACACCAATTTCGGCATGA
>JASFRG010000075.1:0-23112 GCA_050115035.1 Anaerolineales bacterium
TGATCCAACTGCTGGTTGGCAATTTCAAGCCGCCGGTTGGTATCCGCAAGTTCATTCGACACATCCTGAACCGATCTAAGCGTATCCATTTGGAAATTGGAAAATCTGTAAACAACGAAGACGGTCACCGTGACCAGTGTACCCATCGCCAGGCCAAAGTACAACCATTGGTCTGGAGCCATAGGATTGTCGAAAATAATAAGCCACTGTGTCAATAAACCGAAGTGAGCTAGTATTCCAAACACGATAAATGTAGATAGTGAAACTCCGGCGGCATATATTCCCATACGCGCGTTCACCAGTGTAATGGTCAATATTGGTAGAACTGTCAGAAAAATCGTCCCATCCCCAGCCAGACCACCGCGGGCCATAGATACCACACCTGCCAAATAGGTTAGCGTAACCACAGTCCAACTACGAGTACCGGCATTGAGATTTCGCCGGAAAGTTACATACAACAGGACCAGATAAAAGAATACGAAGATAGCCGCCCCCTGCCACGCAATTTGCGGATTTCTAACTACCTGCAACACGGTTTGAACAATAGAAGGGAAGATTGCAAGCGAAGCAAGCGGCAGGAGGGTATCCAGCACATTACTGCGCCAATCATAGATCGCATGATCTGGCTCTTGTTTTTGAGAGAGAAAAACGTCAGTAGTCCCTGACGTTTGAGTTGACAATCTGTCAGTCATATTCCGAATTCTATTCCAGTTCAAACATTATATGTGAAAACCCGACACCTCTCATTAC
This sequence comes from Anaerolineales bacterium, assembly GCA_050115035.1. Classification (GTDB taxonomy): domain Bacteria; phylum Chloroflexota; class Anaerolineae; order Anaerolineales; family Villigracilaceae; genus JAABUE01. The sequence continues at coordinate 751 of JASFRG010000075.1, forward strand.
AACCGCATACCACTTTTCAGAACTCACACATTTCACAACATCGTTTATCTTTATTTGTTAGCGCCTCAACATTTCTAACACCCCCTCCGGATACAAAATGGACTGTCCAGGACCGAACTCATCCAGGCCTTTCCATACAACTTTCATAGGCAGATTCACATCCGCTTCATGACCTGAAATCACAGCCTGCTCATACAACCCGAACTTTACCAACTTCCCGTCATAAACCTGCACGATCTCGTGACCAGGAATCCCGTTGAAGATGAAAATGTTCTCGATGGTACCGAGATAGACTAGGTTCTTGACCTGTGCGCCGATCTCCTCCATCAACTCGCGATGGATTGTATTGGTACTGTGCTCGCCAAATTCGATGCCGCCTCCGAGCGGGCGGTAGAAGGTCTCGCCCTTTGCGGGATCGTGCTCCTCCGAGACCAGAATTTTATCGTTGTGACTGAACAGGCAAATTGCAAGCGGGCGAATTTGGCTCATAGATTCTCCAAGGAATATTGTTTAATCATTAATGAAACTCCTTAAATTATAAAGGGCTGCCCATGACAAGCAACCCTTTATTCATCAGTTATTTTTCTCCGGGTGGAACTAACCATCCCAGAACATCAGGGCTAAGATGCAGGGGGCAAAGGCTCATCATCCGCAGGAGGCGCAGGCGGTTTTGGTTCTTCACTCGGTTCAGTAGTTTCAACAACAGGTTCCGCTACCGGTTCCACATCAACAACAGCGGGTGTCGTTACTTTGGGTTCGCGCAATGTTACAACTCCTACAACGATGGGGATTGCGACAAAAACCACCCCGAGACACAACATGGCTACCCCTGTACCAATTGCCGCGGTGGGATCGCTGCTCCCCATCACATCGATATCAGAGCCAGGAATCGCCCCGACAAAGGCAAACATCGCGCCCATACAAAGACCGATAAGGCCAGGACATCCACATAAAAGCGCAGTAGCAATCGTGGCAATCAGTCCAGTGGTTTTCTTGTCCATACTATTCTCTCCTCTTTAATGATTTAGACTTGAAGTTAGTATACAGGTAAAGAAAATGGGAATCAATAGGGTCTGCATCCTATTTTATAAAAGCCTGTCCCTGTTTTCACAGCCCTTCAACTGCTGTGAAAACAGAGCGAACAGTTGAGTTTGTTAACTACGCAGCTTCGCATCTAATTCGCGCTCTAATCGCTTTACGATCTTATTGCGGACGGCCGCAGCTTCCTTGTCAGTCAGCGTCTTTTCGGCCTGGTACGTCAGGCTGTAAGCCAGGGACTTCTTGCCCGCGCCGATCTGCTCGCCGCGATAGACATCGAACAGCCGAACATCGGTCAACACTACCCCACCGGTCTGACGGATGAGCGCCTCGACCTGCGCCGCCGGGATAGATTCGTCCAGGATCAGGGCAATGTCTTCCAGCACGGGTGGGACGGCAGGCACGGGTTCCAGTTCGAAACCGGATTGGGCCGCACGCAAAGATGCCAGGTCGAATTCGGCTACCAGCACAGGGTTGTCTTCAAATTCGTATTTGTCCTTGACCAGTGGGTGCAACTCGCCGAACACGCCGATCGGTTTGCCACCCACCTGTACTTCGGCGGCCTTGCCGGGGTGCAGGTAGGGAACGGAATCGGTCGGGACATAGGAGACATCCGATAAGCGGAAGCCAGCCAAAAGGCCTTCGATACGGCCTTTGAGGTCAAAGAAGTCCATGACCGGGCTGGTTTGTACATCCCATGAAGTTTCATCCCGCTGGCCCGTCATCGCAATCGCCAGTTTGGTAATTTCGGTCGGCAGCTCAGAGCCGTTGGGCTCGAAAATCGGACCGATCTCGAATAACGCCAGTCCCTCGCGCAGACGGGCATTACCTTCGAGCACATCCAGCACGGACGAAAGCAGGCTGCGGCGCAAAACGGCCTTTTCGGGCGCAATCGGATTGGCGACTCGCACATATTCCTGTTCCTGTGGGGGCTTAGCCCCCGCAGAAGCATAGAGCCGGGCTTCGCGTTCAGGATAGGTCATGCGATAACTGACCACTTCCTGCAAGCCCAGGTCGACCAGTTGGTCGCGCAGGTGCTCCTCCCATTCGTTGACCGGGTTACCGACCTGTGGCGGGAGTTCGTCGGCCATGCGCGTTTCTGGAATGTTATCGTAACCATACAGGCGCGCCACTTCTTCAAGTACGTCCGCCAGACCAACCACACCATCTCCAATGTCCATGCGCAGGGGTGGGGTCTGGGCAATGACCTTCTCACCCTCGACCTTGCACTCGAACTCGATGCGGCTTAACAGGTCAGCAATTTCCTGTGCGCCAAGTTCGATCCCCAGCAGTCGCTGGACATCCTTGGGTGTCACTTCTACCACCGGGTCTTCCGGCGGCAGCGGATATTCGTCCACCAACCCGGGTGCAACCTTCCCGCCAGACCAGGCGGCCATATATTCCAATCCGCGCTGTACCCCTGGTTTGGCCAAGGCCGGGTGCACGCCACGCGAGAAGCGGAAAGATGCCTCGCTATGCAGGTTGTGCCCGTAAGCCGTGCGGCGGATGTTGATGAAGTTCCAGGCCGCGCCTTCGAGCAGCACGTTGCGGGTTTTCTCGGTCACCTCGGACTCGAGGCCGCCCATCACTCCCGCGATCGAGAGCGAACCGACTTCATCACAAACCAGCACGTTGACCGGGTTGAGCGTACGCTTCACATGGTCGAGTGTGGTCAGTTTTTCGCCTTCTTTGGCGGCGCGCGTGGAAATGACCACCGGCCTCTCTTCGGCGCGTTCCACCAGCTTGTCGTAGTCGAAAGCATGCAACGGCTCGCCAAGTTCGATCATGGCGTAGTTGGTCGCATCCACGATGCAATCGATGGGACGCACCCCGGCCAGGCGCAGGCGACGCTGCACCCGGTATGGGCTAGGTTTGAGCTCGATATCCCGGATCAGTCCGAGCACGAAGCGCGGATTTAACTCTGGGTCGCTGATCTCGATTCTGACCAGTCCCTCGATCGGACTCCCATCGGTCTGATACCGTATCTCAGGCTTTTTCAGCGGCCTGTCGGTGAGCGCCGCCAATTCACGCGCGATACCGAGCACGCTGGCACAGCGGGCCATGTTTGGCGGGATGTCGATATCAAGCACAGCATCCCCCATGTAATCCGCCAACGGGGTACCGACGGGCGCATCGTCATCCAGAAAGATGATACCTTCGTGTTCCTCCGAAATGCCAAGTTCTTTTTCCGAGCAGGCCATGGAATAAGATTCAACGCCACGGATCTTGGCGCGTTTGAGCGTGACCAACACCTGGCCTTCCTGATGCCCGTCATAGATTTGCGCACCTTCTTTGGCCCAGGCTACTTTGATGGCTTTGGGTAGTTTGCCTTTGCCCTTGTACTCATACAGGTTAGGCGCACCGGTCAGAACGACATGTTCTTCTGTCCCATCGTACAGGTCGCATAAAACGAGCCGGTCCGCGTTGGGATGGGGCTTCACCTCGCAGATTTCCGCCACGACGATTTTGTCTCTATCCCATTCTATGCCAGTGGTCTTGAACTCGTGGCGGCTTGAACCGTCTGGCATTTTCCAGCCAACGTAATGGATTTCTTCCACTTCGAGGCCAGCCAGGGTAAGCTTGCTGGCAATCTCTTCTACGGATAAACCTTCGATATCAACGAAGTCTTGTAACCATGAGAGGGGTAATTTCATAATAGCTCCTTTGGAGAGAGAATAGAAACTGGATTATTAGAGTGTAGGTGATTTCAAAAGTACTCCGTTGGTTGAGTAGAGCGAGTGTACTTCTCGCTCGTATCGCCCGTCCTGGCCGGCGAGGCAGGGAAATCAATTAGCATTTGGAAATCTATATTTGTGGTTTCGATACACCCTCAGCTACCGCTTCGGGCTACTCAACCATCGTTAGGCACTAAACACTCACACTGCTCTCTACTCTCCGTTCTCCAATCTCTTCACTTAAAACTGCTCTAGGAAACGCATATCGTTTCCCCAGAAATAGCGGATATCATCGATTTTGTAACGCAGCATCAACTGACGTTCCGGTCCCATGCCGAAGGCATAGCCCGTGTAACGACGCGGGTCATAGCCACCATTTTCCAACACAACCGGGTGCACCATGCCGCACCCCAATATTTCCAACCAGCCAGACTGTTTACAAACCTGGCAACCTTCCCCGCCACAGACAAAGCACTCCACGTCCATCTCGGCGCTGGGCTCCGTGAACGGGAAGTAGGAAGCCCGAAAACGTGTGCGCACATTCTGCCCGAACATACGCCGCGCGAAATCTGAGAGCGTTCCTTTCAGGTCGGCGAAGGTGATGTTTTCACCCACGGCAAGCCCTTCCACCTGGTTGAACTGCACTTCCGAGCGGGCTGTGATCTGTTCGCTGCGAAAGCACATCCCGGGCAACACAATGCGAATGGGCGGCGGATTCTCAGGGGTGGCAGAACTGGCCTCGCGCATGGAACGAATCTGTCCAGGAGAAGTATGCGTCCGCAATAAGATTGGATTGTCGCCGCGTTCATCGGATTCGATATAGAGCGTATCCTGTAACTCACGAGCCGGATGGTGTGGCGGGAAATTTAGCGCCTGGAAGTTGATCTCATCCGTTTCCACTTCGCGCGAGGTGTAAACCTGGAAGCCCATCTCTGCAAAAATATCCACCACGCGGCGTAACTGCTGCGTAGACGGATGCAGGCGTCCCACCCGTACGCCGCGGCCCGGCAGGGTTACATCCAGTTCTTCCTCTTCCAGCGATTTAGCCAGCGCTGCTGCTTTGACGGCTTCCGTCCGTTCAGCCAATGCCGCTTCCAGGGCGACCTTAACTTTGTTAGCAGCCTGTCCGACAGCCGGACGCTCTTCTTTGGAAAGTTTGCCCAGCTCCGAAAAGACCTTCATCACTGGGGAACTTCGTCCCAAATGGGCAACACGCCAGGCATCCAGCGCAGCCTGGTCTTTGACAGACTCAAGCGCGGTCAGTGCAGTTTCTTCGATGTTATTCAATTTATCCAGCATTCGTACCTCCTGAAGCAGAGACTAGAGATTAGGTCAATACAATTCAACAGCTCTCTATTCTCTTGATTCCGTTCTCTAAAACACAAAACTCCCGTCCGCACTGGGACGGGAGGGAGTTCCCGCGGTACCACCCAAATTGACCATCCTTCGACTTCCTTTTAGGGGACAATGTTGTTCAGGATTGGTCCACTTAGCGCTGACCATCATCAGCCTCCCGAATAACGCCGGGACTGCGGCTTGAACTACTAGTTCCCATTCACTCAAGCGGCTCGAGAGGGAACTTCGGTCAGGTTCTGCCGGGCGGGAGTTTCAGCCAATGCTCCCTGCTTCTCTAACGACTTTCGCTGACGTACTTTCCTCTGTCAAAGCCTTTATAATGTTGGTATGTATTATCGGCAAAAAGTGGAATGATGTCAAGGGCAAAGTGTAAATTGTGCTCATATATGCACATCGCACTTGACCAGCCTTTGAATCTGCATTAAAATCCACCCTTGCGAAATGCCCTCGTAGCTCAGTGGATTAGAGCGCTTGCTTGCGGAGCAATAGGTCGCGTGTTCGAGTCACGCCGAGGGCGCTAATTATAGAAGCGGGCGTTCCCGCTTCTTTTGTTTTCAATGGGAGGACGCATGTCTGATTATCAAATTTTATTGACCAACGATGACGGCATCAAATCGCCGGGCTTGTGGGCTGCAGCTGAGGCCCTTTCCGAGTTAGGATATGTGACTGTAGTTGCGCCACGCGATCAGGCCTCTGGTACAGGCCGAAGCATGCCGGTTACGTCAGATGGGATCATCAACGAAGAACGGTTGCAGATCAAAGGTCAGGATTGGCCCGTGTTCGCTGTTGGCGGGACTCCGGCGCAAGCCGTCCAACACGGCATCCTGGAAGTCATGTCCCAAAAACCAGACCTGATCGTCTCGGGCATCAACTATGGATCAAACCTGGGAACGGGCATTACCATTTCCGGGACAGTAGGTGCTGCCATGGAAGCAGCAGGGCAAGGATTTCGCTCCCTGGCGGTTTCGCTGGAAACAGCACAGGAACATCACCTTTCATATTCTCAAGAAATCGATTTTTCTGCAGCGGCTCATTTCACGCTCAAGTTTGCTCGCTTCTTAATGGAAAAACCACCGTTCCCAGATGTCGACCTGCTCAAAGTTGACGTGCCGGAACATGCTACCCCCGAAACGACTTGGGAATGGACGCGCCTTGCACGCCAGCGTTACTATGACCCTGTAGCTCCACAGCGGGAGAGTTGGTCTGAGCCGGGAACGATGGGATACAAGGAAGCCGAGCAGCCAAAAGAAGAGCCGTCGGATAGTGATGTATTTGTAATTCGTTCCAAACGCCTGGTTTCAGTCACCCCCATTTCGTTGGATATGACCTCCAGAGTAAATTTTGACGAACTGGACAGGCACTTCAAAAATTAAATGAAAAATGGGCTTGCAGCCCATTTTTCATTTATATTATCTCTTTAATTAAAGTGGGGGGAGAATTTGGCTACTAACTTGTCTTTCGGCATGTAGCCAGTGATGCGTTCTTTGATTTCTCCACCCTTGAAAAATAACAGAGTAGGAATACCCAACACATTATATTGCATCAGGATATTGGGATTCTCGTCAGCATCGATCTTGACAACCTTGACTTTCCCATCCCATTCGCCTGCAAGCTGTTTGACCACGGGGTCAAGCATCTTGCAGGGACCGCACCAGACCGCGCTGAAATCTACCAGTACTGGTTCGGATGCGTTGACGACTTCATCTTCGAATTTATCTTCTGTAACTTTTATCAGTTCAGCCATTTGTACCTCCGAGTACTCTATAGACGTTCCCAGTTCAAGACATATTACGTTGACGGTGGGTTTAGCCCATGATAGAATGACGTTCGCTCTACACCTTAAGTGTGTGGAAGTCGGGCGCGTAGCTCAATGGAAGAGCAGTGGCCTTTTAAGCCATTGGTTCTGGGTTCGAGTCCCAGCGCGCTCACTCTCTTCAATCCTCCTCCGGGAGGATTTTTTGGTTCTGGGTCCCCACAGGGGGGATGATACTCAAGTTCCAGCACGCTCACCCTTCAATCCTCCTTTGGGAGGATTTTTTTATAGGGGGGGGTCGAGCTTGTTCGTTCCCCCAGTTCCATTATGTTGGCCAACATCAATGTATGTTATCGTATTCAAACGGTATTTGAAATTGAGACTGGCTCTTTTTCTTGTACCAATTCTAAAAAGGTGGATACGATATTCGGGTCGAAAAGTCTACCCGCCTCATCCTGGATGTAGTTTAGTGCAGCCTGTTTCGACCATGCCGATCGATAAGGGCGATCTGAAGTCAGCGCGTCGTAGACGTCCACAACCGCGAATAAGCGCGCGGACAGGGGGATCTCTTCCCCCTTCAGGCCTCTCGGATATCCGCTGCCATCCCACCGTTCGTGATGGTAGTAGGGGATATCTTTAGCCGGTCGAAGATATGAAATTGGCATAAGCAATGCATAGGCAAATTTTGGATGCTGGCGCATCGTACCCCACTCTTCAGTTGTTAACGGACCGGGCTTATGCAGTATTCGGTCAGGAATGCCCATCTTCCCAATATCGTGTAGAGTCGCGCCGCGACGTATGTGGATGAGTTCTTCTTCAGGAATATTGATATGGTGAGCCAGCTTCAAGGTCATTTCTGTGACACGTTGCGTATGCCCCTCAGTCTCATGATCGCGCATGTCCAGAGCACGTGACCAGCCAATAATTGTGGCATCGTAAGCGGATGTAATCTCAATATTTGAACGTTGGAGATCGCTGAAAAGTGTGGCGTTATCAACAGCAATGGCAGCCTGCCCTCCAAGCATTTCGAGGAAAGACAGCCATTCTGTATCTGGATTGATCAACGAGCGGTTAAAAATCTCCAAGATACCTTGAACCTGCCCCTTTGCAATCAAGGGAACGCCAAAATACGAAACAAAGCCTTCCTGACCAAACATCGGCGAACGGACAAAATCAGTATCAGGACCAGAAAGGTGTTCCTTTTTGATCACACGCCGTTCAAGTGCTGCCATACCGGCGAAGCCTTCACCAAGTCTAAGCTTGGTATGGGTAAGCGAATTGGTCCGAAAGCCAAGACCGGCTACATATTCCAATCTCTCAGTCTCTGCGTTCCACAACAAGATACAGGCTGCGTCGATCTGCAAATGTTTCACTAATTGCGTTAATAAGATAGATAAGGTTAAATTCAAATCGACACTTGAGGTGATTGCTTGGTCAATGGCACGTAATGCAGACATCTGCTCAAGCTGTTTTTGTACTCTGGCTTCGTTTATCTTATGTCTGGTTACATCTTGAATAACAACAGTGTTTCGCCCCCTGTTTGAAGCGATAAATCGCGCTTCAAACCAATGTTCCTCATCATCTACAACCATTGAATAATTGATTAGAGGTGGTTGGCCAGCATTCCTGATTGCCGAAAGAACGATTTGCAGTTCATCTTCTACATGATTGGGTAAATAGGTGCTCAGGTGTCGATTGAGAAATGATTCCGGGTGCACGTCAAACAATGATGGAGAATCACTGTTATAGCCCAGGATAATACCATCTTCATCTATTTCCAGAATAAGTATCGGAAGAGCAGTAATGACGGCTTGTAGCATCGTGTTACTCTTTTTTTATTGGACAATACAGGTCGCAACGTGCTCCCCCCACGCTGCGACCCCTTAAAACCGTGCTTTCGAAACTTGCACCAGGCTTTAGATATTGTTTAATAGGTGTAGTTCTCCTTAAAGAAACTGGTCTATTCCAACACTGCGGTCACTTGTTGCGCCAGGTCAGGCAATGAGTTGGCTCGAATGGAAACAATCAGAGCCTGTTCTTCCCGGGTCAGTTCGAAGGAATTTCCCTGATAGCCTTGTCGCAAAGCAGCTTCGGGCTGACTGAGTAACAATTGGCAAAATTGACGGTTTACCACAGCTGCCTCGAACAATTTGCTCATTCCCATCTTGTTCCTTGGGGATTTTGCAACGCTAAGGGGTAATACAGATTTTTGATAGGTTTGCGGTGTAGCCATTAAATACTCCTAATCAGTTTTTTTGATAAGCTAGGATCCAGAACGCACCCAAAGCAATGAAAATGTCGCCCAGGCTAAATGCTACCTGGTAAGGGGAGCCAGCAGGGGGTAGAAACCGATCTGCCAGCAATTCCAACCGTGTTTCATCTTTGGGAAGAAGGACATCTTTATATCCAATTCGACTTCCATTCTCGAATGAGGCAATTCGCTCCGGACCGACAATTTTTTCGGCTGTATTGGGATTGATGGGCATAAACCCACCGTTCACTACCATGACAGCCATGTTTAACACCAGACCAAATATCAATATCGACATTCCTGCCAAATGCCGATTGAGCCATGCAAAGATGAGCAAAAGAAGCTGTGATGTCACGATACTTACGGCAGCTAACCAATCCGGAATCGCGACGCGGGTATTTCCAAGATATATTGCAAGAAACTGAGGCAGGAACCCTACAATAACCAGCCAAACGTAATTAAGCATTGGGGGACGGTAGGGATGTCCACGCCATCTGGACAATCCCAACCCCGTCACCAAGCCAACGACAAGCCCCAACCACAAAATCACGTGTGTTGCAACTTCCCCAAATTGTTTTTACAAAACTAGATCGTCGCTCCGCCACCGTCCATTGGTGCGCCGATACCGAGAATAAGCATTGCCAAGGCAATCAGTGTCAGGATGAGTTGTACGTGCTGGCGGTTGATCTTGCTCAATTGGAATAGTTTGTTTTTCATGATGTATCTCCTTGTGTAATTTTCTGCCATAAGAATACACCTCTCTAGGCTTCAAAACAGGCTTCAAAAGATTAGATTTTTTTATTTTGATGATTAAAACAGGAAAAATAGCAAAAAAGCCCCCTAAAACACCTATCCAAAATGGTCATAAGACAAACACATCAAAAGCATAGTCGCTTCAGATGTGTTGTATTTGCAAGAATTATCGTTTTTCTAAATTCTACTTCGATGTACTTTTTTCAGCCTGCTTTTTGAGTGCGTCAGCGAATCCTTTGAAGTTTTCGATAGCTGCTCCAAAAAACAATTGGCTTTCATCTTGTCCCAAAAGGATTCGGTAAACTCCAGTGACAGGCGCGCTCCGAACAAGACCAGCGGTGTGGAGAAAACAAACTTGAACGGACGAGTGTATAGCGCTTTGAGCGTCTGTGATGTCAGCAGGATTTCGGTATCTTGCACACTATCCACATATTTGACTTCCCCCTCTTTGACATAAAAATAGTCGAAAAACAACTCAGGGATTAAGCGATCAGTGATTGTCTGGGGTGAATCCGCCTGAATCGTCATCATCCAGGTAAAGGATATATTTGAATCAGGCTTGCCTGTTTGTCTCTGAAATGTGATGTTCATCAAATTTGTTTGTTCAGCCACGATCCAAAAGTGACATCATAACCATGGGATAAACCCCTGTTTAGATAATTCAACCCAACCGGTTGACACCGTCAAAAGCAGCGGTCTTGTAGCATTCAGCCAGCGTTGGATAGTTGAAAACGTTGCTAATAAAGAATTCAACTTTGCCGCCAAAGGTCATCACTGCCTGGCCGATATGCACGAGTTCGCTGGCCCCTTCGCCAATGATATGAACGCCAAGCAATTCGTGAGTTTCCAGGTGAAAGATCAGTTTTAGCAGACCGGTTTCATCGCCGATGATTTGCCCGCGTGCGATCTCGCGATAATTAGCAATACCAACCTCATACGGCACACCCTGCCTGGTCAATTCTTCCTCGGTAGAACCGACCATCGAAATTTCGGGGATGGCGTAGATCCCGTAAGGGAATAATTCTGGAACGCTGTTGGCTTCCACCCCAAAAGCATGGCAGGCCGCCAAGCGCCCCTGCTCCATGGAGGTTGAAGCCAGGCTGGGAAATCCGATCACATCCCCAACCGCATAAATGTGTGGGACTTCTGTTTGATAATTTTCGTTAACTGCCAGGTAGCCACGCTTGTCTGCTGCAAGCTCGGCAGCCGGCAGGTTGAGTTCGATCGTTGCACCGGTGCGTCCGATGCTGTACAGCGCGCTCTCCGTGATGATGCGCTTGCCGCTGGCGAGATGGATGCATATCCGCTTGTCATCTTTGTCGTCCACCAACTCGAGTTCGCTTACTTCTTCGCCGAGACGCAAGGTGACGCGGTTCTGGCGAAGATGATAGATCAGCGTGTCGGTGATTTCGTGGTCTACAAACGGAAGCAGTTGATCGCGTTTGTCGATCAGTGTGACGCGCACGCCCAATGCGGCGAACATGCTGGCATATTCCAACCCGATCACGCCCGCGCCGACCACAGTCAGCGAACGGGGTAAATGGTCGTGCTCAAGGATGTCATTGCTCAGAAAGATGCGCTTCCCGTCGATAGGGATGTTTTTATCCCGGGTGGGACGGGTACCGGTTGCAATGATGATATATTCCGCTGTCACCAGGCGCTGACTGAGCCCGTCAACGAATTCGAGCCGCAGGATGTGCGGACCGACAAAAGAAGCCTCGGCAGACAGCAGTTCCACCTGGTTGCGGATAAGTTGATGGCGGATCACATCGGCCTCGTGGCGCATAACATAGTCAGCGCGGAAGAGCAAGTCATCCATCGTCACATGCTCTTTGATGGTGTAAGAAGCGCCGTACACGCTGCGTAAACGGTAACCGGATAAATACAAGACAGCTTCGCGCAAGGTCTTGCTTGGAATAGTCCCGGTGTTGATGCACACTCCCCCAACCACAGCCCGGCGCTCCACCACAGCAACGCGCTTGCCCAATTTCGCCGCCTGGATGGCCGCACGTTGTCCGGCCGGACCAGATCCAATTACAACCAGATCAAAATCATACTCTGCCATATCCACTCCTAAAGCTGAAAACCAAAAAACGATACCAATAACAAAATAATTATAAGGCAATCTAACACTGTATGAAAATTTCTTAAACTTGTTTCCTAACTCACGCCAGAGAAGGCTCACAGGGAGTAACAAGGAACAAGCATTGACGGAATTATATTGTTTTCCGCGCGATATAGAATTCGTATCCGTAAGCCTTCGAATATTTGCGGAACAAGTTGATTTCTTCGTATTCGTCATCCAATTGTTTCTGAACCTCGATATCCCTCGTGTATTTCTTTCTCAACATAGAAATACGCTCGGCCAGCGGATTGTAGTAGTTACTCCACCAACTGGAATCGGGCAAGTGAAAATTCGTAACCAATTTAAACCCCTGTCGTTCGAGGCGTTTTATATTCTCATCGATTGTGCCCATTTCTGGATAGGCCGCTTTCCAGAAATCGAAGGCTTCCTGCGGCGGATTCGACTGGAACCAGGAGACCTCCGTAACAGCCATGTATCCACCTGGCTTGAGCAGGGGAAGGCAGGTTTCGAATCCCCGCTCGAAGCCCATGATGTAGATCGCGCCCTCCGACCAGACCAGGTCGAACTGCTCCGGCTCGAAATCCATCTCGAACATGGACAGTTTACGCGCCTGAATGTGACCGTCCACCCCAGCCTCGTTCGCGCGGCGGACGAGTTTATCCAGGAATGGCTGGTGTAAGTCAATGGCAATGATCTCACCCCTCGAGAGTTTTGCCAGGTCGAGCGTCTGCATTCCGGGACCGCAACCGATGTCGAGAATTTTGGGTTTCAATGGCATGTCTGGGATAGCTACATAAGCCCGCGCCGTGGATTCAAAATCACCGGGGCCTTCACGCGGCAGACTGGAGTGGATTTCCCAGAAAATATCCATGAGATTATTATACTTTCGTAAACCTCCCCAAATCTACAGTTGTCAAATTGGAGTGTTAAGGGCAAAATAAAGAAAGACGATATTCGGGAATCGGGAATTGGTATATCCTCCGACTCCCGATTCCCAATTTACGAATTACGGAGATTCCCATGTTCCACGGCGGTGGTTGGTATAGTTACTTACGTTCGGGCGATCAAAAGCCCCAAAAAGTCACCAGAGAATTGCTTATGCGCGTGCTGGCCTATGCACGCCCTTATTGGAATCAAATCAGCGGGATGTTGGTGACGATCCTGATCACAACCGGGCTCTCGCTGGTTTCCCCGTTGATCTTCCGACATTTGATCGACACGATCCTGCCTTCCAAGGATTTGAACCAATTGGTCATCTTCTCGGTGGCATTGCTGCTGGTGCCGCTCGTCACCGGCGGGGTCAATGTGATCCAGCGAAGGTTGAACGCGACCGTGGGTGAGGGCGTGATCTACGATCTGCGCGTGTCGCTCTTCTCGCGCCTGCAACGCATGTCCCTGCGCTTCTTCACCAACACCAAGGTCGGCGAGTTGATGTCGCGTTTGAACAACGATGTGGTCGGTGCGCAGAACGCCATCAGCAACACCATCGTTGGAATCGCCACCAACGTCGTGCAGACGGTCGCTATCCTGGCCGTCATGCTGACTCTCGAGTGGCGGCTGACGATCGTCAGCGTTGTGATCCTGCCACTCTTCATCCTGGCCGCCCGCAGGTTGGGGATAGTGCTGCGCGACATCGCCCGCCAGGCCATGGATCAGAACGCGGCCATGAACGCCCACATGAACGAGACACTCAACATCGGCGGCGCGCTGCTGGTCAAGCTATTTGGGCGCGCAAACGAGGAGGAGGAACGTTTTCGTCAGCGTGCCGAAGGCGTGCGCGATATCGGCATCCGGCGTGCGGTGGTTGGTTCGACATTCTTCGTCATCGTCGGTCTGGTCAGCGCGGTTGGCACAGCGCTGGTCTACGGGCTGGGCGGCTACTTCGTCATCCGCGACACTTTCACCATCGGCACCATCGTCGCTTTCGGCTCCTACCTTACCACCCTCTACGGCGCACTACAGGGGCTAGCTGGCGCACCGGTCGAGTTCAGCACCAGCATGGTTTCATTCGAGCGCGTCTTCGAGGTTATCGACCTGCCGCAGGATATCGCAGAAAAGGATGATGCCATTGTCTTGAAGGAAGTTCGCGGTGATCTGGAATTCGAGGACGTCACCTTCACCTATAAAGTGGACGAGACCAAACTTCTCAGCGACGTCAAACGTTATGGAAAAGTGGACAACGTGACCGCGGTGCTCAGCGGACATGGAGGAAATGGAAAAAAGAACGGACGCGGAGAAAAGCCGGATGAAGGCCTCGCAGCTTCCGGGACGTCCGAAGCGGCTCCTACCTCCCAGGCCCGAGACGTGGCCCTCGACTCTGTCTCGTTCCATGCCTCCGCCGGACAGTTGGTCGCCCTCGTGGGTCCCTCCGGTGCGGGCAAGACTACCATGACCTATCTGATTCCACGCCTGTACGACCCGACTGAGGGTCTCATCCGCATCGATGGACACGACCTGCGCGACCTGACGCTCGACTCGCTTTCGTCCGCCATCGGCATGGTAACGCAGGAGACCTACCTGTTCCACGACACCATCCGCACCAACCTGACCTACGCCAAGCCCGACGCGACCCAATCTGAGATCGAAGCGGCGGCGCGGGCGGCCAACATCCACCAGTTCATCACTGAGCTGCCCGACGGCTACGACACGGTGGCAGGCGAGCGCGGATACCGGCTGAGCGGCGGCGAGAAACAGCGCATCGCCCTGGCACGCGTGATCCTGAAAGATCCGCGCATACTCGTGCTGGACGAGGCCACCAGCCACCTGGACAGCGAATCCGAAGCCCTGATCCAGGAGGCACTGAAACGGGTGATGGCTGGGCGCACCAGCGTCGTTATCGCCCACCGTTTGAGCACGGTCATGGCCGCGGACTTGATCCTGGTCATGGACCGCGGGCAGATCGTCGAACGTGGTACACACGAAGAGTTGCTGGCGCTGAACGGCGTATACACGCAGCTTTACGAAACGCAGTTCAATCGGGAAAAAGTTTAGGCCCCCTCCGCCGCTAACGCGGCACCTCCCCAAATTCCGACTGAAGTTCGTCGGAATTTGGGGAGGATGGGTGGGGGAAGAGATAAAGAATATTTATGAAATATTGGATCATTGTAGTTTCCAAAGACCACCTGCAACGCGGAGTGGATGACGGTTTTATCCAGGCCAATCACGGCAAAGCCGCGCCGCTGAAACGGATGAAACCGGGCGACTGGGTGATTTTCTATTCCCCTAAACTGGAATATGAGAAGCCAGATAAATATCAACATTTCACTGCCATTGCGCAAATCACAGATGACCATATTTACCAGCACGATATGGGCGACGGCTTCGTCCCATACAGGCGGAATGTGCGTTTTTTGCCTGCCCGTGATGTTCCCATCCGGCCTTTGATTGAAACATTGACCTTTATCCAGGATAAAACACATTGGGGCACGCCCTTCCGCTTCGGGACATTGCAAATCCCCGAAGATGATTTCAAGCGGATCGTCAGGGAAATGCTGGATGATGAGCAATATCAGTCTCTATAAAGCCAGAATAGAAGGAACTTTATGAGTGTCAAAGGCGCGCAAGAACGGATTACAAAAAACGTCACCTCCTGGGAAGGCGTGACAGTCCAGCCGCACCGTTTCGGCGGCGTGGAATATGCCATCGGCAAACGCGAGATCGGACACATCCACGGCGACCACCTGGTGGACATCCCCTTCCCGAAGAAAGTGCGCGATGAGATCGTGGCTTCCGGGCGGGCTCAACCGCATCATATTTTGCCTGAGTCGGGCTGGGTCAGTTTTTATTTACGGGGAGAAGATGATGTGAAAAAGGCGATTGAATTGCTTCGCGAGAGTTTTGAGATTGCGATGCGGCAGAAATCAAGGGTTGTCAAGAAGACCTGATATGTTTCATCCGCACTGTGGTCAAGCGCGACGATTGCAAAGACTCGAATATCCTTTACTCACTCCGGAGAAAGGTTCCCAGGGGTAAACGCGCCGGGCAGCAAATCGAAGACGGTGGTTTCCTCCAGCAGTTCGCCCTCCGTGTTCGCGATTAGCACAATCGTATCCAGTCCAAACTCGGCCAGCACCTGACGGCAGGATCCGCAGGGCGAGCCGCCATTGCTGGTCACCACAGCGAGGACGTCGAACTCGCGCTCACCTTCAGAGACAGCCTTGAAGACGGCCGTCCGTTCGGCGCACATGGTGGTGGGATAGGCGGCGTTCTCTACATTCACACCAGTGAACATCTTGCCGGATTTTGTCCGCAGAGCCGCGCCGACGGGATATCTCGAATAAGGCGCGTACGCGCGGCGGCGGGCTTCGATTGCCAGATCGATCAAGAAATGGCGTTCTTCTTCAGTTAGAGGCAACATTTTCGGGGTCACTTTCTTCATCAGCGGGAATGCGTTGGACGCGCACGCGGCGGATGCGTCGGCCAATGACCTGCTCGATGGTGAGTAACAGGCCATCGGTCTGGATCGATTCGCCGTCGTGTGGAACGCGGCCAAACTGATCGTACAGGAATCCGGCCAGGGTGTCCGATTCGACTTTGGGGATATGGCTGTCCAGCACTTCGTTGAAATCATCCAGATCGATACGTCCGAGGAAGATATATTCGTCCCCTTCTTTCTGTACCGGTTCTTCTTCGCTCAGATCGTATTCATCCTGGATCTCGCCGATGATCTCCTCGATGATGTCTTCCAGAGTCACCAACCCGACCACGCCGCCGTATTCATCGACCACAATCGCCATATGGACACGTTGAGATTGCATCTCGGTCAGCAGGGCATCGGCTTTCTTGGTATCGGGCACAAAATAGGCCGGGCGTAATAGTTCGCGGATACTGGCATGCTCTTCGCCATTCTGCGTGAGATGCAGCAGGTCTTTGGCATACAGCAGCCCAATGATATTGTCGATATCGTTTTCGTACACCGGAACGCGAGAATGTCCGGAGCGGGTAAAGCCTTTGGTTGCCTGGGCAAGTGTGGTGGTGATCTTGAAAGCCAACATGTCCATGCGCGGTACCATGATCTCGCGCGCCAAAGTCTCGCCAAACTGGAAGATGGAATAGATCATCTGACGTTCTTCGAGCTCCAGTCCACCTTCTTCCTGTTCCGATTGAACCCAGGATTTCAACTCCTCCTCGGTCATCTGCGCGGCTACCGGCGCGGGCCATTGGGACTGGAGCAACCTCACGGGCAAAAATACCAGCGGCGTCATGACGGAGATCAACGCACGGGCAAATGGTTCCAACTGCATCCCCCAGCGCTCCGGTTCAAGCAGGATGTTGCCTTCTACGATGAATTCCACTGCCATTAAGGATAAGGCGATCAGCAAGACGATGACAACCAGGATGACGAGTGCGAACCGAGACTCACCCGCGGCCTGCGCGACCATAGCAAGGATGATCCCCGCGAGCAGGATGCGCGCCGCCGTTTGGCTAAAGCGCAGGGATGGACGCAGACGGGGGTCTTCGGTCAATGTCAGCGTGCGCTCTACTGATTCAGAAAATTGCTCCCGCATGGAAAGCAGGCGCAGCGGACGCAGGTTCAACAAACTGACGCGTGTTGCTGCGATCAACAGGTCAAGAAGGATAAAAAGAATACTTAGCGGGATTCCCCACTCAATGGGTATCACAGTTCTCCATTCGTGTCACTCAAAATGACACTCATTTTAATTTTCTTATAGCCCGGGCCGGCATCCCCACGACAAGCGTATCATCCGGGATATCTTTGGTAACGACAGATCCAGCGCCTGTACGAGAGCGATCACCGATTTTCAGGGGTGCCACGAGCATCGAATCTGAGCCGATGAATGCTTCTTCTCCAATTTCAGTGGGATGTTTCTTTTCACCATCATAATTAACGGTAATCGTGCCCGCGCCGATATTGGTCCTTGCGCCGATGTCAGCATTTCCAATGTAAGAGAAGTGCCCCATTTTGACGCCGGGGCCAAGGGTGGAATCCTTTACTTCCCCAAAATTGCCCATATGGACGTGATTCATCAGGTGGGCGCCCTTGCGCAGACGGGCAAAAGGCCCCATGTCCACATCATCTTCTAGCACGGCGCTTTCCATGACCGACATGAAGACCTGGCAGTGGTTTCCAATTTGGGAGTTACGAACATGAGCATTTGGCCCAATCTCGCAGCCTTCGCCGATGGTCGTGTTTCCCTGAATATACGTGTTGGGCATTACGACGGTATCTTTGCCAATGGTTACATTAACATCGATGTAAGTCGAGGCAGGATCGATCATCGAAACACCGGCCAGCATCAAGTCCTGGTTGATGCGTCCGCGCATGACGGCTTCCGCTTCGGCCAGATGGACGCGGGTATTGATGCCGATACATTCCTGTAAATTATCATGAACCAGAGCCTGCACAGGTAAATTGTCCTCGACAGCCAATGCGATGGTATCTGTAAGATAATACTCCCCTTTTGGAGATAGTTCAATGCGATGCAGCGCATCCCACAGCCAATCTGCAGAAAAGCAATAAGCGCCTACGTTGAGTTCCTTAATGGCCTTCTGCTCGGGCGTGGCGACGAATTCCTCCACAACAGCAGCCACCGTACCATCGGCTTTGCGCAGGATGCGCCCGAACCCACGCGGGTCTTCTGCGATGACGGTCAGCATAGAAATCGGGCCTCGATTCCTCTTCTGAGTCTCAACTAGCTTTTGGAAAGCCTGGCCGCGCAGCAGAGGCATATCCGCATAGGTGACGATAACATAATCAGCTCGACCTCTCAGTACGCTTTCAGCCTGAATTGCGGCATGTCCGGTGCCGAGCTGCGGTTCCTGTAAAACACATTCTGCCGACTCCCCAACAAAATCCTCCACCTGCCCGGCGCCATGCCCGACGATCACCACCGGCTTTTCATTGGTGACCTGGCCCAAAGCCTGGAGCGTATGCCAGAGCATGGGTTTCCCGGCCAATGGGTGCAGCACTTTTGGCAAGCCCGATTTCATGCGCGTGCCCTGCCCGGCAGCGAGTAAAACAGCAGTTACCTTCATAAATTCTCCTAGAATAAAAAAACAGACCTGCGCCCCACGGGGCGGCGCAAGTCATGCTTGGGTTTAGAGAAAAAGCCCCGCAGAAGCGGGAAGCGACTAGCGAAAGAAAAAGGCAGGGGCGCCTGGATTCGAACCAAGATCCACGGCTCCAAAGGCCGGTGTGCTGCCATTGCACCACGCCCCTGAGATGCCCCTTCGGGCGGGCAAGATTGTATCATAAGGCTAACAGTTGAGCAAATGCTTATTCGTCTTCTCCGGGTGCTAAGCCCAATTGACGCGCCTGTTCATAGGTGATCACATCCGGGTTGCTTGGAACATTGCCCTGCGTGGAGGCAGCCTCATCCCAAAATTGTTCCAACTCATCGGTCGTGATGTTCTTTTTGGATTTAAGCAACGCTTCAATTTCGTTAGTTGTGGTCTGTGTAAGCGGCTCTGTATATTTAGCCGTGCCCTCTTCTTCTTCGTCGTCAGAAACAATAGGGGCAATTCCCATATGTTTCAGAGACTTCTTGACTTCATCACGTACAGCCAGCATCGCCCTGATTGTGTTGCGTACGTTTTCATCTGTCGCAAGATCATTACCAACCAATAAAAGTGCATAGGCAGCGTTCACCGGGATGAGCAACAGATCCTGTCCACCGCCTGTGAACACATGATAGTTATCCATTTCATCCTGATGCATGAAGCGTTTCACCTTCAGCCCGGCGCTATAAATTGCCATCAAGGCCGAAAATAAGGAGGCCTCCATACTGCTGTCTCTCAGAGCTCCGGCAGCCGCCAGAACCCGTCCACGGTCGCTGAGCAGGTACACGGCCTGCGCATTAACATCCTGTCTGAAATTGGCCAACAGGTTCGAGAGCGTTTGATGCTGACCAGATTCCGTTTCCCCTTCATCAGGCATAATGGTACGGTCCAAGCCAAGTGTACGCTCTACGGCATCCAGGAAGTCTGTCAGAGAGATGGGTTTGTCAAAAACGGCAGCGGCCCCGGCGTTCAGGATTTCGTCGCGCGCTTTGCGTTCGGTCATGCCGGTGATGAGAATGATGCGCACATCTGGATATTTCACGCGAATTTTATGCATCAACTCAACGCCTGTCATGCCTGGCAAACGATAGTCCGACACCAACAAGTCAACTTTCTCGCGGGATGTTTCCAACAGGGCTTCCTCACCGGAAGGCGCTTCGATAATCTCCAATTCGTGGGCCAATGTATCCAGCGTGGAATGCAACAATTTTAGGATGTCACGTTGATCATCAACTAATAAAATGCGGGGAGCAGACATAAGGCTATTCCTTGACAACTAACGATCTGTAACACGGATGATCGCAATTTTCCCGTACCGATGGGCAAAATTATAGCAAAGATTCATAAATTCCATAAATTTATTATGGAATTGGAATAGCCAGGCCCGGTGCACCGTACAGGCCTCCCAGCCCATCAATTACTTTTGAAAAAGGATATCGAACATTCCGGTATGCATCGAAACGCACTTCCGAATACAGAGGGATGAGAGGCAAGTCCGACATCAAAATGGATTGGATTTCGGAAGCGGATGCTTTGGCTGTTTCCAAATCCATGGATTGAGCCCACGCTTCGCACGCGGACCTTATCCTGTCTCCGTTATAAGCGAGGGGATTCGCATCCCAGGGCAAAAACCAATCACACAGGTAGGACGGATAAGCGCTCAAATGCCAACCCAGTAAAGCCATATCATAGTCCCCGGCTCCATAAACCGAAAACAACAGGTCATCGGGATTCCTGGTTTTTACCTCTACGGTCAGCCCCAAAAATTGAACCCATTGGGCAATGTATTGCGCGACTCGATAACGCAAGTCATCTTGTTCCGAAGTGAGCAAAGTCAGAGGCGGAACCCTGAACTCACCGGGGCGTTGGATACCGCTGCCAGCTACATTTGCGCTGGGCTCCTGGTCCCAGGAATAGCCTCCGTTTTTCAGCAGCCGAACCGCCTCCAGCAAACGCGCATCTGCACTTGCACCTGGGCATGGTAACGAGAAGTCCTTGTTCTGCCAGAATTCATCCAACACAAAGCCGGGCAGTGGTGCCGCATTACCGTCCAACTCCGATACCAATGCATCCGGATCTAGCACACAGGCCAGGGCCTGATGCAAAATCGGGTCAGCCAGATATGGATTGGCATGGTTGAATGCCAGGAAACGCGCACTCCGAGTGATATTGCGGCTGAGCGTTATTTCGGGATTCACTCCTAATTGAGAAAGCCCATTGGATGAAAGGCCATCGGGCAGCATCAAAATATCAACATCCGCACTTCGTAAAGCCTCAATGGCCGCCGATTCGCTTGGATAGTTTAGATACCTGACACTATCAAACCAGGGTTTGTCGGAGTACGTTTCCAAATTGGCCTGATTCTCAAATTCATTTTCGGTGCGGCTCGAAAACTTCCATATCCCCAACGTTGGTTCGCCATCGCTGATAATTTCAAAAAGATTAGTCCGGGCGGCTGCCAGTTTTGTCTCGTATTCGCTGCGGTTATTCTGGAGCTTGTTGTACGTGCTATTCAACTCGTTCTGTAAATTATTGATTGCCCTCGATGTTTCCGCATATGCCGTGCTGTATGGCAGCATTGTATTCAATGAGAGATTCAACGCGTCCATCTCTGCTTGCATGTTGGCAAGCTCATCTTCCAAATCGAGGATTGTGGGCAGTAGAAATTCGTCCGGCAGCAAGCTCACCGCGTAGGCTATACGCGGTTGCCAATATATCCGGTTGACAATCGGCCCCAGTAAAGTTCCATATTGCCAGTTTGCAATGGTGGGTCTGGTCTTGAAATAAAATTTTACGGTTGTCCTATCCAATGCTTCGGCATGATCGAGAACATCCGGGGTATAGGCTACTTTCCAGTTCAGGCCCAGGCGAAATTGCAGAGCTGTGTTGACGGTAAAGGCCACATCATGCGCAGAAAAAGGGGAGCCATCTGTCCATCTTAGATTGGGCTGCAAGTTCACCGTAGCCATGCAAGAGACAGTATCACAGTCAGGGGGGGAAAGTTCCCCTCTAGCGGCAGCAGGCTGAGGGGTTAGAGAAGGAGGCGCGAGTTGATAGAGGCGCGGCCAGTAATCAATCTGTGGTGCAATGGTCCAGTAATCCTGTCCTGTTTCGTCGAATATCGCCCAAACGTTGGTGGTGCCAGGTTCCCCCAGAACAGCGATCCGCAGTACCGGCGCGCGCTGAGGAGGCAGGGTGGGTGTAAGAGAAGGGAAAGGCGTATTTACCAGTACGGTAGCGGTGGATAAACGTACCGGGGTCGTGATCGGTTCCGTTGTGGCTGTTGCAGCGCAGGCAGTCAGCAAGAACGCGGCAAGCGTCAACGAACAAAGGATGGGCCGCATTTTGCAAGTCTATGGCGCGCAGGTGGGCTGATAATCCAGGGTTTCGATGTTCCAGAGCGTGTCGGCGGTCGGGTCGAGGGCAAATT
>JASFRG010000076.1:0-22939 GCA_050115035.1 Anaerolineales bacterium
CTATGGCTGAATAGTTACGTAATATGTTTATATGACCATCTACTATCTCAACTGCTTCACCTGCAACGCACGGTTTCCCCGTCACTGGCAAAGCGGCCAATTATGCTTACTGATCGAGAGCAATGACGGACTGGTGCTGATCGATACCGGCCTGGGTACGCGCGATTATATCCATAAGCCGGGTATCCTGTGGGCCTTCAAGCTGGTCACGATCGTGCCGTTGAACCCTGAAGAAGCTGCCATCCGCCGAATTGCAAGGCTGGGTTTCCAGCCAGAAGATGTCCACCACATTGTGTTGACTCACATGCATTTTGACCATGCGGGTGGCTTGCCCGATTTTCCCTGGGCAAAAGTGCACGTACATAAACGGGAATATGAAACTTTCAAATCCGGGAAAATCCGTCATTGGACGGACGGTGGTTACAATCGCAGAATTCTTGACTACGGACCGGATGTTGAACTTTACGAAGAAATGGGGGAAACGTGGTATGACTTCGACGCAATTCGCTTACCGTTCGAGCCTGAGATATACCTGCTCCCGTTATTTGGACATACAGCCGGTCATTGTGGAGTAGCCGTCAAAGATGACGATCGCTGGCTTCTGCACGTTGCCGATGCTGCTTCCTTCGCCGAAGATGCGCCTGATTGGGCCGTAAGGTTTGTACTGGGATCCCACCAACCGCGCCTGCGGGAGTTTGACAAATCCCACCACGAAGTCCGCATGACAACCGGGCATATGAGCCTGGATTTTTTTACAAATCTTCAACCCTGAAAGTTTTTACATTGCACCCCGCCGAAAGCTCCCGAAGGAAGAACGAAGTGGAGCAGAAAAATCTTTAGAGTCTATGGAGCATCGCACTTATCTTGTCGATAAACCCCTTTTATTGCTCGTTATCTTTCAAATAAGTATCGAAGAACCGGATAGTGCGCTGCATGGCCTGTTCGAATGAATTGGATAGATTATGATCGTCATTTTCGTAGATATACAATTCTGATGGGATCTGGACCACCTGTAATTGTTGGTAAAGTGTGGTTGAGAATTCCACGGGTACCTCCGCATCTCCGGTTCCGTGATGCAGCTGGATGGGTCCAGTGAGATCGGCCAAATAAGAGTTCGCGGAGATGGCATCCCAAAAAGCGGGATTCTGCGAAGGTGTGCCATAGGTGGCTGCCAGGGACGTCCGCCAGTCGCTGAAGTTTTCGGGGGTGTCTGCGGCTGCCAGGTTCCACTTGTAAACCATGTCCGGATAAGATGCAACCACACCTGCCCAGATTACTCCCACCTTGATATCTGGACTGATGACCATCGAGCGCAGGGTGATGTACCCGCCCATGGAGTGCCCCCACATCCCAATGCGCTCGGGATCAGCATCGGGATAGGTTTTTATGCTTGCTACCGCATTAAGTACATCGATGGTGTAGTCCGGGTAGCCGTAAGCGCCGCGGGCTATCCCGTCGGAACGGTCGTGACCACGATAATCGGGGCGGAAGACAATGTACCCACTGTGCGCGATCTCATCCACGTATTCGACATAGCGCTCAGCGGTGCGGTAAACATCGGGAGGAATATAGCCATGATTGAAAATGACCACTGGCCAGCCATTGTCAGGTTTTTCGCCATCTGGAATAGTCAGCAGGGCGTAGATTCTCCAACCCTCTGAGTTGTAATACATATCGTAGCGAGTGTAACCATCGCCGGGTTCAAGAATTTCTTCCCTTGATATGACACTACCTGGATAATCCTCCCTCCGCATCACTTCGATGCTGAGCGGGTGATCCAGGCTGTCTAAGGGTGTTTCGAAGGGTGTCCCGCTTGGGGTCGGGATGGGGCTGGCAGTCAGGTTGAACAAAGGCAATGGCGTGGGCTGAAGCGCTGTTTGCGTTGCTGAAGGCCTCGGTATGCGAGTAACAATTTGTGGTTCTGTTGATATAGGGATGTTTGTTGCTGGAGGAATCGGCGTTGGTTGATCAGGCTGAAAACCGCGACAAGCTCCAAGGAGGAGCACAATTACTGAAACAAAAATATTGCGCGAAGTTGAAATCATAGTTTTGACTGGTAAATATGATTTTACTCCGTGTTTTTCAAACTTAATCTGTTAATTTACGTGCGATTTGAGCCTTACTGAGTCTAAACGGGGTATTTAATAGTAATTGTCAAAATTAATGGACTTCCCCTTTGTACTCTCCCTCGACCTTATCTGCCCAGGGATAGTTTTCTGTCCCTTTGGCGGCCTCGCGGATGGCCGGATCTTCGGAGTAATGACCGCGTTTTTCAGGTGGCAGTAACCTGGCAATGTGACGCATGATCTCGTGCCCGATTTCATCCAACTGTTTACGACGCTCGCGCCCACGGCCAGTGACTTTGAAAGGGCCAAATTGTTCCCCGATGCGCACGGTCACGTTGGCGCGTTTTCCTTTCTTTAGAGAGGGGAAGACGTAGTTCAGGCCATGGATGCCGACTGGCACCAGCGGTGCGCCGGTCATGGTAGCCAGAAAAGCTGTGCCAGGACGCGCCGGACGCAACACTTCCGCCCAATTGCCGGCTTCCGGGAAGATGCCCAAGACACCTCCCTGATTCAGGATCGCTTGAGCAGCCTTGAGGCCGTAGGTCGAACCGGTGCCTCTATACAATGGGTAATATCCCCACATCAAAGGCAGCCAGCGCACCCCGGCGGGTGCATGTGCAAATTCCGCTCCTCCTAAAAATTCGATTGGCCAACGTGCGATGTGCACAAAGCTGACCGGGTCGATAAAGGAAAAGTGGTTGCCCACCAACAATAATGGTCCCTTTTCAGGCAGGTTTTCTCGACCGATAATTTCCATCCTGCTGACCACTTTGAAGGCAGGAATGGATAGCTTCTGGAGGATGAAACGGATCAGTCTGCGGCGGGGATATTTGAATTCAGGTCGTGCACTCATTTTGACGGCTAGTCAGCGGCCGCGGCTGCGTGCTCGATGGCAACTTTGCGTGCACCTTTCTCATCGACCGAAACGAGCAATAGCAAACCAATGACCAGGAAAATAGCGATGGAGAATATTCCTGCTCTTTGCCCAGCCTGTTCAGCCAGCAATACGCTCATTCCCTGGCCTTCAAAAAAGAGCGCCGCGCGAAAGGCGAAAATGCCGTAGATGGTCGGCCCAACAAACGATGATGACCTGCCCGCCACAGCGAAGAATCCAAAGAACTCAGTAGCCTTGTTCTGAGGTGCGAATAGACCGGTGATAGTACGGCTCAACGACTGCACACCGGTCAGCGCAAATCCGGCCAGTGCCCCGATGATGAAGTAACCAGTCAGTGTCGTGTTGAACATCATCCAGATAACTGCGCCAATCATCAACAAAATGGAGTAGATCAGAACCTGTTTGAAGCCTGCATTTTGACCCCATATGCCGAATACATACGCTCCGATGGCGCTGGTTACCTGCACAATGATCATGAAGATGATCAATTGCGTCTGGGTCATACCATACAAGACCGCACCGATGATGGCGGCGAAATCCAGAGCCATCAAAATTCCGTCATTGTAAATCAGGAAGGAGATGATGAACTTGATGAACTCTCGAAAATCGCGCACAGCCCCGAAGGTGTTCTTCAGGCGCTTGAACGCCAGACTGAGATAATTCTCTCCGGGAGGCAGGGGACGACCTACCCCTCGTTGCTGCAATCTCATGAAGAGAGGCAGGGTGGAAAGGATAAAAAAGACGGCTGTAAAAGCAAATGAGCCACGTACTATCAGTGGATTGCTATCTGTAAGTACGATGACAGGCAAAATAAACAGCAGACAGATAATTCCACCGATAGAGCCGATTGCCCAACCA
The DNA here is from genome assembly GCA_050115035.1 of Anaerolineales bacterium. Classification (GTDB taxonomy): domain Bacteria; phylum Chloroflexota; class Anaerolineae; order Anaerolineales; family Villigracilaceae; genus JAABUE01. The sequence goes on from JASFRG010000076.1 coordinate 3,820, forward strand.
TTGCCAGAAACGCGTCCCATTTCGTCGGGTGTGGCGATGTCGGTCAGCAACGAATTGTAAAAAACCTGTCCGCCGCGATAGCCAATTTCTGCCAAAATAAAAAATAACATGCCGGTAAAAACATCGCCTTTCTGCACGAAAAAGAGCAGGGCGGTGAAAACCCAGGACAGGGAAGAGAACACGAACAAGATGCGTTTTTTGGCAGCAGTAAAATCTGCGATGGTCCCCAATATGGGAGAGATGATTGCCACCACCAGCATCGCGATCCCCAGCGAAAAACCCCATAAGCGTGACCCCTCCGCGCCTCCGACCACCGATCCTTTGAAGTATGCGGAATATACTGCCAGCAGTATTACAGCTGCATAGGCTGAATTGCCGAAATCATACATATACCAGGCCCAGTGGTTACGTTTCCTGGTTGCTGGATCAATAGCTTTTGTTGTCATAGGGTAATCTCCAAAGCATGGAATTTTCGTGTGCCCGCCCCTTATAACGATCTTCACGCAGATTATTTTACCAATTATTTTTTAGGGTTGGCTCGTTAAATGGTTTAACAGTCAGGATGGATTTAGGTTGTGCTCAACTTTTGGCCGGATTTTGTGGTTAAATTCAGACATGACCGATTCTACCGATCACAACCAGGAATCTCAAAATGCCTGGGATGCAAATGCTGAAGTCTGGGATGAACTCATGGGCGATAAGGGCAACGACTTCTTCCAGATTCTGCAATGGCCGGTCGTCGTTTCCTTGCTGGAACCGCAAGCAGGTGACCGCATCCTGGACGTTGCCTGTGGCAATGGCCTGACCTCGCACAAGCTGGCCGAGTTTGGCGCCTTCGTCCAAAATCTCGCGCTATATAACCCCTTATGTTGATCATGGCATGGTAAAGAGGGAACAGTTCGAACCGCAGCCTTACTTTGAGCGCCCCTTGCAATATTATTTGAATGTCGGATTCAAAAACGGATTCGTGCTGGATGGATTCGAAGAACGCGCTTTTCCGCCCGACCACCCCGCCTCGAATCCGCTCTCCTGGGGCGGGCAATTCAGTGAAATACCACCCGTTTTAGTTGCGCGCATGCGCTTGTTATGACGCAGCCCTACTCTCTTTACATCCACATCCCCTTTTGCCGCCACCGTTGCGCGTACTGCGATTTCAATACCTACACCGGGCAGGAGGACTCCATTCCAGCTTATGTGGAAGCCCTTTGCCGCGAGATCACATTTACAGCGGAGAAAGCGTCGGAGAAATTGACCCTGCACACGATATTTTTTGGCGGCGGCACCCCCTCTTTGCTGAACCCGCGCCAATTTGAATCCGTCCTAAAAACGATCTCAGACCACTTTACACTTTCGAATCCGGAAACCACTATCGAAGCCAATCCCGGCACGGTTTCTCTCGACGGCTTGCGGGAACTACGTTCGTTGGGGATCAATCGCATCAGTTTCGGTGTGCAATCTGCCAATCCATCCGAGTTGCGTATGCTGGAGCGGGCGCATTCCTATTTTGATGTCATCAATGCGGTGACCTGGGCACGCCAGGCCGGATTCGAGAATCTCAACCTGGACCTGATCTACGGCCTCCCGCTTCAAACCCAGGAGAATTGGTCTGCTACCGTTAATTTGATCCTGGGACTGGCACCCGAGCACCTCTCGCTCTATGCGCTGACCCTCGAGCATGGCACCCCCTTCGGACGTTGGTCAGCCCGCGGATTGATGCCGCTCCCCGATCCCGATCTGGCCGCAGATATGTATGAATGGGCTGGGGAAACATTGGAAACTGCCGGGTATGAGCAGTATGAAATTTCGAATTGGGCTAAAGACGACCATCGACCGGAGACCATAGACGGTCAGTTGTCCTCGGTCAACGGTCAATTCCGTCCACCATCGCAGGCTTGCCTGCATAACCTGCAATACTGGCGCGGGTTGCCTTATCTGGCCGTCGGCGCGGGTGCGCATGGTTACGTCAACGGATACCGCTATTCCAATGCGCTGCGCATCAAATCCTACATTGAGCGTCTGAAAACTGATAACCCCGGCTCGCGCAGCGGAGCCGGGACGGGCTGGTCACTGGTTACTGATTTTCCCCTCACTCCGGCGACCGTCAATCATCACAAACAGACTCTCCAGGACGACATGGGCGAATTCATGATGACCGGCCTGCGCCTGACGCGTGAAGGCGTTTCAACGGATACATTCTGGGAACGATACGGTCAGGAGATGGAGACTGTCTTTGGAACGGAAATCGAAGACCTGATTCGGCTGGGGCTGCTCGAATGGCAGGGTGGGGGGGAAGTCCCGCAGCGTTGGATGAGGGTTCGTTTGACGCGCCGGGGAAAGTTGTTGGGGAATCAAGCCTTTGCCCGGTTTATCTCGTAAAGTAACAGCTTAGTTCTTTTTATATTCGCCCTTATTCATCCTGTGGACACAACTGTGGTTCCAGCCCGGTTGGCTTATATCCAAACGCTTCACGGCAGACATTGTCAAATGCAAACAACAGTTTTAGCGGATAATCCTGTTCGCTGATCTCAGGAGAGCCCGCTTCTGCCTCTGAAAAACGGTCGTTGTAGAACATCTGGCTAACGTCTTCCAACCCTGCATCCGCCAGAACGCCCAACATGAAAGTCGAACCTGCCAAAGACGATTTAAACGCGAATTGCACCGTGGCCTGCCGCCCGGCAAAAATTCGCAACCAGGCCAGGTCAGGATCGTCGCCAAGGCCGGAATCAAAGAGTTTCGTCTCGTAGCCGTTCCCATCAAAGGGCGCATCGGAAAATGTCGGCGAGAGACCACCGGAATCGTGGTTATTGTCTGCGAAGACTTGCACGCCGTTTGTTGACCATTCCAAAGTGTAAGGCGGGTTTGACCAGAGGATATATTCGCCATAGCCATCGCTGTCCAGGTCCAGTTCGACGCCGTAATGGATGCCCATCTCGTTGTTGGGCTCATTCCCGAGCAGTTCAATCGAAACATAAATCCAATCTTCCGTGATGCGCACGTTGTACGAGAAGATATCCATATCCGGGATATAAGTCATATCCTGTGTGAAAGGGCGCTCCAGCCTGTAGATGTCATACGCATCTCCGTAGGGTGCGCGCCGCTGAGGTGCGGTACCGGATGATTCGGCATCAAAAATGATGTCCCCCATCCTGACTTCATTTTCGGGGAAGTCCACATGCGTTATGACAGGTGTGCTGGTTGCCGTTGGGAATGGGGGCAGGTTCGACTCTCCAGAAAAAAGCGTTTCAGTGGGTTGGGGCGGAGTGGCGGTCACTTCAACTACCTGTACGATCTGCTCGGGTGATGGGGATGGCGTAATCTGTTCCCCGACCTCGGGCAGGTTGCAGGCCAGCCCAATGGTTAGAATGATTGCAACAAAAAATAAAAATGGGGCAGAGACTTTATTGTGCATAACGGCTCCTTTGCTCTATGCCCCCATTATCCCCTTTTTAGATTTGGTTTTCAACGGGAAATCAGTAACGCTTTAATCCCCCAAGATATGATTCTTGATCTTGGGTGCGATACCGGTCAGGTCTCTCAGACCCTCTGAAAAAGAACTGTGTTTTGCCCCGATGACCAGCCCCGGTACTTTCGCATCCGTGTGCCTGCGCGTGGACAAATCTTCCATGTTACCGTGATCGGACGTAACCAGGATCAGATCCTCATCCATATCCCAAACTTCGACCAGTCCCTCCAATACGCAATCGAACACTTCCATCTGCTCGACTGCCGACTCCATATCCTGTTTGTGACCGGCATAATCGCTGGCCCAATATTCGAAAAGAGAGAAATCGTATTCCCGAGCCAATTCCCCTAATTTTTTCCCCGCTTCCCCCGCGGACCGGACGGGTGCTTCCGCTATATTGAGGAAGGTTCGCCACCCCCGCCCGGTGAAATCTGCCGAGAGCGCCCTGCCTTCGAAGAAGTCCTCCTGTTTGAACAGGGGATAACCTGCGCTGGTGACCGTCAGCGGGATGGACGAATAAATCCGCATACCGCTCTCGATCCCGCTGAAATAGCGCGGCGGATAGGCGTTCAGAAAAGCAGCTTTTGCCCCATATGCGCGTAACCAAGAGAATAAAGTGTTTCCATTTTTGAGGTATTCCGCAACTTCGGAATTGGGCTTTGGCCCGTAGTGATAACCCAACTCTGCCGGGATGTTGATTCCGGTCATCAAAACGGCCTGCCCGGTGGCGGATTGCGGCAGCCCTTCTACGCCCAACCCGGCATCCAGCGCCAGCAGCGAGATGTTTTTGCCATCATATGGAGCAGTGGATGCAAGTAATTTATCCCCACCCAGCAGCGAACTTAGAAACGGCATCTCCACGCGCGCCAAGGGATTGATCTCGGGGTCATCTGCTCCCAAGCCAATACCGTCCATGAAAATAAAGAGTATTTTGGTCATGTTTGCTTATTCTACCCCGTTTAAAGGCCCTAATGGTTTCCAAAGCCTTTAGTGTCTACGTCTTCTGATACAAAAACCACGCTGATGTTCGTTCTCCTCGGTCAGTCCCATCATGTCGCCAGACCTGGGTAAACAAAGCGGAGATTAAGTCCAGGTCGGTTTCGGCAAGCCCATGGGAGTCTGAAGCGGAGTCGGGGTTGAAGAATCCGTACATCAGCCAGTGCCCGCCGGGGGCCAGGATGCGGTTGAGTTCGGAGAGATAACCTGCTTTTTTATCCCCCAAGCTGTGAAAGCAGCCGATGTCCAAGACTAAGTCAAACGGCCCGGTGATGCCTTCCAATTCGGTTACATCTCGAACGTATAACTTTGCATCGACCCCAGCCTTTTTGACCTTGCGTTTTGCTGTTTTGATCGCACGCGGGACAAAATCCACCCCCGTGACCTTCCAACCAGCCTGTACCAGTGTGATGACATTGGTGCCCGTCCCGCAGCCGATGTCGATTGCCTCCCCGGGCGGGTTTTTTTCGGTGAAATCCTTTAATTCGGGCGGGCTGATACCGGTGTCCCAGGGTGGGTCAAAGAGATACCATATTCGGAAAGTTAGTCGGCGCAAGAAATTGCTAAAGTTTCCCATACCTTGCCCGCCGTTCAACCACAGATAACCCAAAGCCCGCAGAGAATTTTTAATAATTTCTCAGTGATCTCTGTGGTAAATCTTTGCCTGTGATAGGTATGGTGTATCACTGCACGCTCTCTCGCACACGCTGCGTATCCAAACTCCCCACTTCACGCCAGAGTTCAACTCCATTACCATCGAAGTAGATGAAAGTGGGGGTGAATTCAAAGCCATAAACCGGGGCCAGCTCGCGTCCTACTTCTTCCTGGATGTTGAGACGGATAAAGGTGATTTCATCTCCAAGTTCATTTTCAAGCTCGTCCACGACGGGCTTTATTTTGGTGCAGCCAATTCAATAGGGGGATTGGAATTCCAGCAAAACCGGCTTGCCCTGCCCGATCATTTCCTGAACTGTCTTGGAATCCTCCATCAAAGGAGTCTGGGTGGGGTGCAGTAAGACCCACGCGATTGCAAGTCCGGCGAAGACAACCCCAAATGCGATGAAGTCACGAACTTTGGGCTTGTCCCGAAACAGGATTAAGGATGTCAATAAAAGGAAAGCGCCTGCAATCCACAGGGCAGAATATTGATTGATAAGTTCGTTCATTGCTCCTGCTTTGAATGTGACAGTTCACACTTTGACAATTCGAGGTACTTCACTTAGAATCAGTCGGCTGGTATTATCTAATAGACACTACTCAGGTTAAAGCCTTCATCATAAGAACTTCCGAAAATGGGATGGGGGTGCACCCCCCATCCCATTTTCGGGCATTTCTGATTAGTGACATACATATTCCATTTCACAGGAAAGGTTATCAATGAAAGAGTATACCACTGAGCTTTTACGCAATATTGCGCTTGTTTCGCATGGCGGTGCGGGCAAGACTATGTTAGCAGAAGCGTTTCTGCATTTTTCGGGGGCCACCACGCGTCTCGGTAGTGTGGAAGACGGGACGACCGTGTCCGATCATGATGAAGAAGAAATTCGTAGAGGCATTTCTATTTATACAAGTGTGCTCCCTGTTGAGCATCGTGACCATAAGGTCAATGTGCTGGACGCGCCTGGATATACGGACTTTGTCGGGGAGGTCATTTCAACCCTTTCGGTAGCCGACGGGACGATTATCCTGGTCGACTCAGTTGCCGGTCTGGAAGTCGGAACCGAGATCGCCTGGCGCTACGCTGACGATTTCAACCTGCCCCGCTTTGTGGTCGTCAACCGGCTCGACCGTGACAACGCCAATTTTGCCAAAGCGCTGGCCACAGTGGAAGAATTCTCCGATACGCGTTTGATCAAAGTGCAGCTACCGATCGGCGAAAAGGGAGATTTCCAGGGTGTTGTGGATTTGATCAGCATGAAAGCTTACATGGGTGACGGCAAGAAGGCTTCCGAGATCCCTGCGGAGATGAAAGATGCTGCCGATGAAGCCTACATTGAACTGGTCGAAGCGGCTGCGGAAGGGGAAGATGCGCTGCTCGAAAAATATCTCGACAGCGGTTCTCTCACGGACGAGGAGTTGCTGCGCGGTCTCAAGAACGTGATCCTCTCCGGAGACTTCGTCCCGGTCTTTTGCGCCGCAGGCGGACGCGAGATTGGCATTGGGCCGTTGTTGAACGCCATGATCAGTTTGATGCCCTCTCCTGCCGAAGTGCCCGCCCGAAAAGCTCAAGGCAAAGACGGCGAAGAAGAACTGACCGCTTCGGACGCCGGTCCGCTGGCTGCCTACGTTTGGAAGACCACCGCCGACCCCTTTGTAGGCAAAATGACCTACTTCCGCATTTTCTCCGGTTCGATGAAGGCAGATGAGCGCGTCTGGAACCAGAATAAAGGCGAGGAAGAGCGTATGGCCGGCCTGCACATTCAGCGCGGCAAAGACCAGGAATCTGTGGATGTTGTCCACTCTGGTGACATCGCCTCGGTTGCCAAGCTGTCCGTGACGGCCACAGGCGACACTTTCTGTGACAAGGGTCATCCGCTCACCATCCCGCAGCCCGAGTATCCGTCAGCCTTGTATCAGGTCGCGATTGGACCCAAGACCCAGGCCGATGCGGCCAAGATCAGCCCCTCGCTGACTCGCCTGTGCGAAGAAGATATGACCCTTTCCTGGCATAACGAGCCGTCCACTCGTCAGACCATTTTACAGGGCATGGGTGACCAGCACATCGATGTTGCCATCCGCCGCGCCGAGACCAAATTCCAGGTTGGCTTGGAGACTTTCGAGCCGAAGGTGCCCTATCGTGAAGGCATCACCAAGAATGCCTCCGCGCAATACCGTCACAAGAAACAATCCGGTGGTGCGGGTCAGTTTGGCGAAGTACATTTGCGCATCGAACCTTTGCCGGATGAAGATTTCGAATTCACCGACGAGCTGGTCGGGATGAACCTGTCCAAGTCATACTTGCCTGCCATTGAAAAAGGCATCGCCAATACAATGAAACAGGGCGTCATTGCCGGGTACCCGATGAACAATGTTAAGGTCATCGTGTATGACGGCAAGGAACATCCGGTTGACTCTAAACCGGTAGCCTTTGAAATTGCCGGGCGCGAAGCCTTCAAGCTGGCGGTGCAGGATGCCGGCCCCGTGCTGTTCGAGCCCATCATGAATGTGCGCGTGATCGTCCCGGATGCGAACATGGGCGATGTGATGAGCGATCTTAATACCCGTCGTGGTCGCGTGCAGGGCACTGAATCTGAGCGCGGCAATACGGTTGTGATGGCGCATGTCCCGTTGGCGGAGATGTTGCGCTATACCACCAACATCCGCTCGATTACAGGCGGACGCGGCTACTTCACGATGGAGTTCGACCACTATGAAGTCGTCCCGTCACATCTGGCCGCGGACATTATCGAGGCCCATAAGAAAGAACTGGCTGAAAAAGAAGAGTAGTTTGGAAAACGAACAGGACGGGAGCCCCGTCCTGTTTTTCTTTTGCCTGAATTGAATTTATTTATATTTCTTCCCAATCCATTTCCTTTACAAGGGGGAAGCGGGTTTCCATATCATATTGATTCCACTCAGGTTTGAAACAACTCTTTGCACTCACCTCAGGAAAATAGGATTCACCAATTCCGTTTTTCAAAAAGAAGGCGTTCCAGCCCCCTTTGTTGCAACCGATCAGGCGATATCCTTTTTGCTTACCAAGCTTAATGAAGGCTTGTAATGAGGCGCCGCAATAGTTGTGGTTATCGCGGTTTACGGCAAAGTCTTTCAAGTCAAAATCTTCTTTGTACGGAATTGTCCATGCCCTTTCCGATCCCAGGATGTCCTGATACTCGATGATGACCACCCTGGGTTGAATAGCTTGGATTGCCTTCCATATCCAGAAATCGATGCCATCGATATCAATACTCAGTAAATCGATTTCTCCCGACATTTGCGCATTTTCAAGGAGCACATTGATGTTTTCTGCTGTCACCCTTTTTATCAAATAGGTTGGCGGGGAGTCAGTGGTTTCTCTATGCCCTGTGTAATATTCCATTGCTGCTTTCATACTGTCTGAATCACGGTCTATGAGCAACCCGCTGAACCCGTTGTTGATAATCAAGTTCGCGGTGTTGCTACCCATAACAGTACTTGCGCCAATGTCAACGCAAATTTTATTTGTGGTACCGATCAGCGAAAAAATATACAACAGTATTCCATCTTCATGAGTAGAGGAATATACGTTGAATCCGATTTGTTCGAAATCAGGTATGTTCTCTTTATAATCCTCCCATCTGTTTGCAATTTCTCTGTACTTTAACGCTAAAAGAATTTGAGATGTACGTTGGTCATTTGTATCTCTCAATGCGGGTTCGAGAGATACCAACGCAATTTTTTGGAGCACTTTTCTAACGAAACGTTTCATAACCACACCCTCCTGTTTCTTCTACGAGGGAAGAAACCGGTACGATAAATAAAGAGAAGGGGCTGTTCTTGAGCTAATTTCATTATGCCATAAGTAGAATAAATAAATTATTAAAGATTGAGAAGTTGGCTGAGAAGTTGGCTGAGAAGTTGGCTTGACAAACTCAACTATCGAATTAGAATATATCCAAACAAATATCGAACAGATTGGAAAACAAATGAGTTTTTATTGCTCGTGTCTGGAGCGGGATTTGTAATTGCCGCCCTCCAGAAAACAGGAAACACGCTTAACTGACTGAAGGACGGTGGTCAAATCCCGCATGTGACGGTTTGCATGGCGCGTGATCGCTGTCCTTTTTGTTTACCAGTTAAGCGTAATTTATTTAAAGGAAGAATATGAAAATCGCATCGAACGTAACTGAATTGATCGGTAACACACCCCTCGTCCGCTTGAGTCGGACAGCTGATGGGGCAAAAGCCGAGATCGTCCTGAAGCTTGAATATTTCAACCCGGCGCATAGCGTCAAAGACCGCATCGGGTTTTCCATGATCGACGCGGCGGAGAAGTCCGGCGCGCTCAAGCCGGGGCAAACTATTGTAGAGCCGACAAGCGGCAACACCGGGATCGCACTGGCGATGGTGGCTGCGGCAAAAGGTTACAAGTGCGTCTTGACTATGCCAGATACCATGTCCAAAGAACGCCGCATGTTGTTGCGCGCCTTTGGCGCCGAACTGATCCTTACCCCCGGCCCGGAAGGCATGGGTGGCGCCATCAGCAAAGCGGAAGAGATGGTTGCCTCTGACCCTGAGACTTATTTTATGCCGCAGCAATTCAAAAATCCGGCCAACCCGGAGATCCACCGCAAAACCACCGCCGAGGAAATCTGGCGTGACACGGATGGCAAAGTAGATTTCTTGGTGGCAGGTATCGGCACAGGCGGGACCATCACCGGAGTGGGCGAAGTCCTCAAAGCCCGCAAACCTTCCTTCCGAGCCATCGCTGTTGAACCGGATGCCTCGCCGGTGCTTTCGGGCGGCGAGAAAGGTCCACATAAAATTCAGGGCATTGGGGCTGGATTCGTTCCGGATGTATTGAACACGGAAATCTACGATGAGATCATCCGCGTGAAGGATGAAGATGCGATGCAAACGGCGCGCCAGTTGGCGACCCAGGAAGGTCTCCTGGTGGGCATCTCATCGGGCGCGGCTGTCTGGGCGGCGAAGCAGGTTGCAAGCCGAGAAGAGAACGCCGGGAAGATGATCGTGGTTATCATCGCCTCTTTCGGAGAACGTTATCTCTCGTCTCCGCTTTACCAGCATTTGGCAGATTGATTTTTGTTGGCTTGTTCTATCAGCAGTTTAACTGCTGATAGAACAAAGAATAAGGATTTGATATGACTACTGATACATTTATCCAACCCTTCAAAAGTGTGGCAAATTATTTTTCCAGAATAGGGCGCGATGTTGACTCGGTCATCGAACGTGATCCGGCTGCACGCTCGAAACTGGAAGTCATGCTGGTGTACTCCGGGCTGCATGCCATCTGGATTCACCGCATCACGCACTGGTTATGGGAACACAACCTCCGTTTCCTGGCGCGCTGGATTTCCCAATTCGCGCGCTGGTTGACCGGCATCGAGATCCATCCCGGCGCGAGCATCGGCCCCGGCTTTTTCATCGATCATGGCATGGGCGTGGTCATCGGCGAGACTGCTGAAATTGGCACGGATGTGACGCTCTATCACGGCGTGACTCTGGGCGGCACCAGCCTAAACAAAGAGAAGCGCCACCCCACCATCGGAGACCGGGTTGTGATTGGCGCCGGTGCCAAGGTCTTAGGCGCGATCGAAATCGGCGCGGACAGCCGCGTGGGTGCAAATGCAGTCGTGGTCAAGTCGGTGCCGGAGAACGCAGTGGTGGTGGGAGTGCCGGGGCAGATCGTCCGGCGCAGCCAGCCAATGCACGCTCCAGACCTGAACCATACCTCTCTGCCGGACATCCTGGGTGTGACCCTCAAAGAATTGATGCAACGCGTTGATGAGCTTGAATCGCGTGTGGAAGGGCACGAGCATGACGATGAACATATCCATGCTCCACAGGATGAAGCCTGGGTTGGGGCAGACTTTTCCATTTAGTCAGGTAAGGATTGCAAAGCCCAACTACTCTAAGAGTTTAGATGCTTCTTGACAAATAAGATAAGCATAGTAGAATATTCAAGAATAATTTCTAGTTTATTAATAAGGTGATAAACATGTATTATTGCTCCTGTCTGGGGCGGGGTTCGTAACCACCGCTCCTTCGCACGAAGAAAAAAACGTACGGCCAACATCTGAAGGACGGTAGGCGACCCCGCATGCGACAACTTATCCGCATGGCGTTCGCGCGCTGTCCTTTTTGTTTACCCCGTTGGAAGCGGAATGCCCCGCGCGAACTTCTAACGGGGTTTGCATGTTGGCCGTTTTTATTTGGAGATTGAATGACCTTAGTTCAACATCGACTGATACAGACCGCAATCACGGAATCCGATGGATTGGAATCCCACGTTGGGAACACGCCATTGCTCCCGCTTCGCCGCATCACCTCCGGCTTGCCTCCGTCTGTCAGCGTATATTCCAAAGCCGAATGGTTCAATCCCGGTGGCTCGGTCAAGGACCGCCCGGCGCTCAACATCATCCGGACAGCGCTTGCTAACGGTGACTTGCATCCCGGGTTGCGCTTGCTCGATTCGACTTCCGGCAACATGGGCATTTCCTATGCTACCTTTGGTGCATCATTGGGGATTCCTGTTACGTTGACCATCCCGGAAAATGCCAGCCCTGAACGCATCAGCATCTTACGTGCACTGGGCGCCGAACTGGTGCTGACCGATCCGCTCGAAGGTTCGGATGGAGCCATCCAGGTGGCACGCGAGTTGGCTGCTGAGAAACCGGATCTGTATTGGTATGCGGACCAATACGACAACCCGGCCAATTGGCTGGCGCATCACGGGTCCACAGGTCCTGAAATCTGGGGTCAGACAAATGGTCAGGTCACACATTTCATCGCGGGCCTGGGCACCTCTGGCACACTGACTGGTGTGGGCAAATACCTGCGCGACATTAACCCTGAGGTGCAAATCCTTGCTGTGCAGCCGGATGCCGCTTTCCATGGGCTGGAAGGCTTGAAGCACATGGAAACCGCCATCAAGCCCGGCATTTACGATGCGAACTTTGCCGACCAGACGATTGAAGTTTCAACCGAGGACGCGCACGCGATGGTTTTGCGATTGGCGCGCGAAGAAGGCCTGTTTGTAGGGATCTCATCTGGCGCGGCGGCGGTGGCAGCTTTACAAGTAGCCTCCGAATTAGATGAAGGCTATGTCGTGACCGTCTTCCCGGATGCCGGATACAAATATTTGAGTGATAAAAAGCTCTGGGGAGGAGAGTAGTGTTGCATATCGAAGAGGAGATTTTGGCGCAAATTTATGCGCACGGTGAAGAAGCCTATCCGGAAGAAGGAGCGGGATTCCTGCTCGGCTATGATGAGGGTGAACAACGATATATCGCACAGATATTCATCACCGAAAATGCGCGTGAGGATGAAGCCAGGCATAATCGCTACCTGGTTTCTCCGAAAGAATATCTTCAGGCCGAGATCGCGGCGGAGTTGATGGGGCTGAGTCTGGTCGGAGTTTTCCATTCACACCCGGACCATCCCAACCGTCCCTCCGAGTTCGATCGTGAGTGGGCGCAACCGTTCTTTTCGTACATCATCACCAGTGTCAATGAAGGGGAGGCCATTGAGTCGCGTTCCTGGCGGCTGGCCGAAGATCGTTCCAAATTTGAAGAAGAAAAGATAATGAGTCACTGAGCGGAGACCGAGCGAATGCGAGATCGCAGTCGAAGCGCATTCTTAATATTTCAAAATATTTCGAGAAAACTTCCTTCGACTTCGCTCCGCTCAGGAACAGTATAAGTTTAGGAGTAAAAAATGTCTCTCTATTTCGTACGTCACCAGCATGATGCAGAAACCTGCCCGGCCAAAGACCCCCAAATGGGAGGTATGCTGGTGCAACACGTCAACAAGGCCAACGCGCGCAAGTTCGGTGTAGATTTGATCGGCGATGCTGTTTTAGATGGTCAGCACACCTTCGTGCTGATCCTGGAAGCCGAGGACAAAGAATATATCGAGAATTTCATGCAGCCTTTTGCAATGGCAGGCTCAGTTGAGATCAATGCAGCCTCCACCTGCGAAGTGGTCGTCGAGCGCCAGGGTTGTGAACCGGTCCCGGCTGCTGATTGAAATCATACCAATGGAAGGTTAGAATAGATTTATGACAACTTTGAAAATCCCAACCCCCCTGCGGCAATACACGGATGGACAGGCCGAAGTGGTTGTAAATGGTTCCGATGTAGCCACGGCCATGCAAAATCTTGTGGAACAATATCCTGCGCTCAAGCAGCATCTCTATAATGGGGATGGTGAGATGCGCGCATTTGTCAACCTGTTTTTAGGACAGGACAATGTCAAGGATTTGCAGGGGTTTGAGACACCATTGAACGAGGGCGATACGCTGCGCTTGATCCCCTCGATTGCAGGTGGATAAAACCTTTACCACAGAGAACACAGAGTTCACGGAGAAAATAAATTAAAACTCTGTGTTCTCCGTGAACTCTGTGGTGAATAGGAGAAGAATTATGTTACCTGGACTTACACGCGAAGAAATCCTGCGCTATTCGCGTCACTTGCTGATTCCTGAAGTGGGGTTGGATGGACAGCGCAAGCTGAAAGGTTCATCCGCGCTGGTGATTGGTACCGGCGGATTGGGTTCACCTGTGGCGCTGTACCTGGCTGCGGCGGGCGTCGGTCGCATCGGACTAGTTGATTATGACGTGGTCGACTCATCCAATTTGCAGCGCCAGATTATCCACGGCACCGATACGATTGGCGTATTAAAGGTCGAATCGGCGCGTGAGCGTATGTTGGATGTGAATCCCGATATCGAGGTCGAAGTCTACAACGAACCCTTTACTTCTGATAATGCCATGCGTATCGCCGCTGATTATGATATCTTGATCGATGGCACCGACAATTTCCCCACCCGTTATTTGACCAATGATGTCTCCGTTTTCCTGGGCAAGCCCAATATCTATGGCTCGATCTTCCGTTTTGACGGGCAGGCCAGCGTGTTCTATGCTGAGGAGGGCCCCTGTTATCGCTGTCTCTTCCCCGAACCGCCGCCGCCGGGACTTGTTCCCTCGTGTGCGGAGGGTGGTGTGCTGGGCGTGCTGCCCGGCACGATTGGGACCATCCAGGCTACGGAAGCGCTCAAGGTTTTATTGGGCATCGGTTCACCCCTGATTGGACAGCTGCTTCTGTACAACGCGCTGGACATGTCCTTCGACTTTGTCAAATTAAAGAAGAATCCCAACTGTCGTGTGTGCGGCCCAAACCCGGACATCACAGAGCCTATCGACTACGAACAGTTCTGCGGCGTCCCCGGGCACGACCACGAAGATGAAGGCTCTGCCGGCGAGAAATGGGATATCACTGCCCCGGAACTCTCCGAGCGTATGCAGCACAACCATCTCAAATTGCTGGACGTGCGCGAGCCGCACGAGTTGCAGATTTCTGCTTTGCCGGATGCGACCAATATCCCGCTCGGCTCACTAGCAGCGCGGCTTTCCGAGCTGGACTCAGCTGACGATATGGTCGTCTTCTGCAAAGCCGGAACGCGTTCTACGCGTGCGTTGGAATTGCTGGTGACTGCTGGATTCAAGAAAGTCAAGAACCTGAAAGGCGGCATCAACGCCTGGGCGCAGGAAGTGGATCAGAGTTTGCCGATATATTAGTTGCAATGTCACTCTGAGCCCGTAGGGCGAAGAGTCTTCTGCTATAAGTGCGGATTGTTAAGCCACGGAGACACAGAGTCGCAGAGAAGAAATCAACTCTGTGTCTCTGTGGTTCATTTATTTTGTCACCGGGTGTCTTAGCACAGTCTTGAGTTTCTCCGGCGCGGCCAGGCGTGGGTCACCCATGTAGATTTCGTGATGTTTTCCACCTTTACCGACTAAATCGCTGTAGCCATTCTCAGCCATGAAGGCATGCATCTTATCCAGAGTTTCCAGTTCGGTGGCATAAGGACCGATGTGCATGGTCTGCACGCAAGGGCCTTCTTCAAAAGTATCCAATCGCAGACGGGCATATCCGGGCAAATTGCCTTTCTTCGTCCGCATTTGCTCCAGCGCTTCATCGAAGTCAGCCTGTGTGATCAGATCAGGAACCAGGATCATCAACGTGTAATCCCAGTTGTCCTTGACCTCTATGCTGAACTTGCCATCGCGCGCATCCCACAGTCCCTCCAATGCCATAACAGGGTAATCGACCGGGTTCACTTCGCGCTTTTTAAAGGTGAACCTAAGCGTGTAAGCCATGCCATACATGGCCTGCATATTCTCTTCAAACAAGGGGGAGTTTCCCGGTTCTTTGCCAGGTTCGATGGCGCCGTCCACCATGATGAATTTGAAGCGCGGTAATTCGATGAATTCCACTTTCCTGGCGGAAGGTTTGTAGAAAGCTTTCAGGTCTTTTTTCAAATCGAGCTTTTTCATTTTGCCTCCTTTTTGGGACACGGATAGAACGGTCTGGACGGAGTCCTAATCCGCGTCCCATTGTTTTCATTGTCATAATATTCAAGTATTACCATTGGATGTCGGAATCCAACTTCCGGCAAAATCGTTTGACGTATTCGATATCTTTGATCCCCAGGTTCACTTTCGAATAATTCTTTTCTGCGTTGATCCTTTTATAGGCCTCGATGGCTTCCCGGGAATCGATTTCTAACATTTTCACGGCGTTGTTTATGCCCATCTCTTTCAGAATCCTGGCATAGACAGGTCCGACGCCGGTGATCCTGAGCAGATCGCTCAACTCCAGCGCGGTGACGATCCTTTCTGGTGGGAAAGATAATTTCTCTGACAACATACTTCGATCGGAGCGCCTCAGACCACGCTCGTACAAGTCCCTGGACGATTTCAGTCCAGCCCCTTTGAGCTCTTCGAGTTCTTCATCGCTGAACACCCCCAGCTTGGACAACGGTACAGGTTTGGACTCATAGCTGTTGATTTCCCGGTTCAACACGGTCAGGTAATCCACGCTGACCCCCAGTTCCTCGGCCAGTTCAGGGTAGCGCTTCTTGTTCTTCAACAGCTTTTGCAGCGCCTCAAGATGCCCGATACCTTTTTGTTTCAATTTTTCGATGAGCGTTGAGAGACCCTCCAGCAGAATCTTTCTGCTTGGCAACAAATCGATGCTTGTGAGAATCTCTTGGAATTCGTCGAGGGAGATTCGTTCGAGATTGGTTGAATACATGTTGATTTCCTTGTATTGTCGGCTTGGTTTTCAAGATCAAGGCAGGTCTCGCCTCAAATATATGCTCTAGGCGGCGTCCTCGACGCCGGGGACGGCGGCGGGAGCATCTTTAAGCCAGGTTCTTACTTCAAGTTTGAGAGGAACTCTCCGACAATGTCAGCAAACTGCTCAGGCTGTTCCTCGAACGAGAAATGCGACGCATTCTGGATGACCGCGAACTCCGCATTTAGAAATGCATCGAAATACAAGTGGCTGGCGGACTCGCTTTGCAGATCATCCGCGCCGTGGATGACCAGCACGGGAACATCCACATCCTTCAAAGCTTTGCTGTAATCGTGGCGCTGACCCATGCTGACGTACTGTGCCCACACCATCCATCCGCCGGGGCGCGGACGCGGGGCAGATTCGGTTTCGGATACATCCACAGCGCTGATGTAATATTCGCCGAACTTTTCGTTCATCGTAACCAAATCTTCTTCCGATTTGGTGAACAGCCCGTTGAAGTCGAAATACTCTTCCATGAAGGCGTCATATTCGGCTTGCTCTTCCGGTGTCAACTCTGCACGCACGCTTGCGAACAGGTCGCTATCGGAGTCGGGTTGGGGCATGATCAGCACGTTGGCGGGAGAGACCAGTACCAACGCTTCGACATGCTCGGGGAACTCGGCTGCATAGAGCGAGGCCAGGAATCCGCCCCAGGAATGACCGATCAAGATCAGTTTGTCATCGCCGAGGATGTGTCGGATGCGCTCGATATCAGCGATTTGGGCACCCAGGCCCAGGGTCCGGTCTAGGCGCTGCATATTCTCATAGGTGTTGGGTGAGTCGAAGCGGTCGATCGGGCGGGTGGATTTACCGCAGCCGCGCTGGTCGTAGTAATGGAAGCGGAATTCGCCGGTCAACGTTTCCAATCCGCTCATGGGTTGGGTGAAGGGTTCACCCGGCCCGCCGTGGATGATTAACACGTTGAGTCCTTCTCCAGCAGCAAAGTGGGCCAGTTCAATATCGGGCTTTACCAGCCAGGTGTCGGACCCGGTGGGCTGAGACGGGGGCGTCAGCGGCGCGGACAGGTTTTCCCCGGCGCGCACCATCCCCGGGCGATATAGTGGTTGGGTGGACATGTACCAGAAGCCTCCTGCCAATACGGCGATGATGAGGACGAGCGTGCCAAGAATGATAAGTATGGTTTTGCGTTTCATTTTGATTCCTATTATTTGTGTTATATATCGGGTGGTCGAGTTTCCTGAGCGGAGCCGCGTGTTTTTTCGCGGTATAGTCGAAGGATGTATCGAGACCACAATTCCAGGGTTTCTACTGCCTGTAGGTTTCGATACGCCCCGCGAAGAGCACACGGGTCTACTCAACCAACGTATACTTTTCCACCACCGCCCCCGCCCAATCACGGACCATCTCACGCAGTTCGGGCGGGTCGAGCACTGTCACCCAGTTGGTAAAGCTGATCGTCATGGAAGCCAGCCAGGGCAAGTCCGGCGCGGACAGGACCACGTCCACCCCCCCGTCGGGGTTTTCTTCCAGCGATTCCCAGGGGACGATGTTGCCCTTGGCGAGATATGCGCCTTCGGGTGTGAATCGTAGTTTCGCGTGGATGGCAGGCTGGTCGGCGAACTCGCGTTCAAGATAAGCATGCACGTCGAAGTCGTCGGGAGGCGGGAAGCTCTGGTCCAGGATTTCCAGGCTCTGGATGCGGTCGACGCGGAAGGTACGCGGCGCATCCCGCAGGTGACAGTAGCCGACCAGGTACCACCAGCCGCTGCGATGGACAAGCGCATACGGGTCAATCTGACGCTGGGTGGCTTCGGCTTTGGTTGTGCTTTGATAACGCATATCCACCTGATGATTCTCGCGTGTGGCACGTCGCAGTGTTTCCAGAGTGGGCGCCAAAGCGGAGGGATCGGCGCGGTGCATCCCGGTTGCAATCAGAGAACGCCGAGCCCAGGCGATCTCGTTACGCTGCTCATCCGGCAGCACGTTTTCCAGCTTGGCTAATGCGCCATTTGCAGCCTCTTGATACAGCCGCCCCCACATCTCGCTCACCAGACTAGTCCCCAGGTAGAGAGCGACCGCTTCTTCGGGGGTGAAGACCAGCGGCGGGAGTTTGTAGCCGCGTACCAGCGAAAAGCCGCCATACGGACCGCGTTCCGCATAAATGGGAATGCCCATCTCATCCAGCATGCCGAAGTAGCGGTGCAGCGTGCGGACGGAGATACCCAGCTTCTCGGCCAGGTCGGCGGCCTTCTGGTTGGGCTGGTATTGCAGCGTCATGATCAGGGTGATCAGGCGGGTGGCGGTGGTACTGGTTTTGCTCATAGATGGCTCTTTCTGTCTGTAGTATAAGATGGATATATGTCAAATTATGACATATATAATGGCTTGAATCTATCTCAAATTTAGAGTTTGCCTAGCTTGTTAATCAAATAGTAGTCCAGAACTAATCCGGACTACTATTTGATTTGAAAACACTTGAGGGAGGCGCGTATCACTCAAACTTTTCTGTAACAACTTACGGTAGCTCAGAAATCAGCTTTCGGTATTCATCCTCTGTAAAGGCGCGGAAGGTCTCGGTGCGGATATTCCCCTGCGAACCGATCATCAGCAACAACTTGGTGCCTGTCTCATCATCCGGGGCTTCGGCGATGGCGACCGCGTCGTATTCACCCAACGTCAGATACCACGCTTTCAATTCGGCCCCCATGGTTTGAAAGGCCTTCTTGGCTTCATCGAGTCGTGCCGGGCTGTCCTTAATATTCTTGACACCATCTTGCGTAAAGTGCAAGAGACTGATATAGGTGGGCATTTTATTCTCCTTTCAATAGTGTGAAGTTATTTTTCTCAAATAGCATTATCATCGGAATTTTGACGAAAATCACGGTACTACAGTGTCTA
>JASFRG010000077.1:0-22853 GCA_050115035.1 Anaerolineales bacterium
GAAGCCACCCGCTGCATCCATTGTCCTGATCCGGCTCATTGTGTAAAAGCCTGCCCGGTCAACAACGACATCCCAACCGCGATGGGCCTGATCGAGCAGGGGCTGTTTCTGGAAGCTGCCCAGGTCTACCATCAGACCAGCACGCTGCCCGACATCTGTGGGCGGGTCTGTCCGCACGAGCAGCTTTGCCAGGGCGCCTGCCCACGCGACAAGCGCGGGGAACCCGTCCTGACCGGCGCGTTGGAAGCCTTCGTGATCGACTACGAACGCGAGCACCAACCTTATCAAATTCCGGTTGGCGAGCCGACCGGAAAACAGGTTGCTGTGGTTGGAGCCGGACCTGCGGGCCTGGCTGTGGCCGAAAAACTGGTGGAGCAGGGACACGCGGTCACTATCTTCGACTCCAAACCTGCTCCTGGCGGTTTGTTGATCTACGGCATCCCCAACTTCAAACTGCCGAAGGATGTGGTTTGGAACAAATGGAGCGATCTCGAAGAGGCCGGGGTCAGATTTGTGGGGAACACCTACATTGGCAAAGATAAAACCATCGATGATTTAGTTGCCGAAGGCTACGAAGCAGTTTTCCTGGGCGTTGGCAGCGGGATCGACGCCAAGATGGAACGCACGCCCGGCACCGATCTGCCTGGCATGTATGAGGCCACCGACTTCCTGATCCGCGGTAACGTCCAACCCGATCACCTGCCTGCGGATATGAAAGAACCTCCGACGGTTGGCAAACGCGTGGTGGTGATCGGTGGCGGCGACACAGCCTCAGACTGTCTGCGCACCGCGCTGCGCCTGGGCGCCGACGAAGTCACCTGCCTGTACCGCCGTACGGAAAACGAGATGCCTGGTGGCAAGAAGGATCGCCAGATGGCACAGGAAGAAGGCGCCAAATTCCGCTTCCTGACCCAGCCGGTCAAGTTCATTGCTGGCAGGGACGGTCACCTGGTCGCTGTCGAGTGCCTGGAAATGGAGTTGGGGGAACCGGACGATTCCGGACGCCGCCGACCCGTGCCGATCGAAGGCTCGAACTTCAGCGTAGCCGCCGATACGGCTATCCTGGCACTGGGCTACTGGCCTGACCCAGTCATCGGCGAAACCACGCCCGAACTGGAAACCCATAACTGGGGTCTGATTAAGATTATAGATGAAGAGACCGGCGCAACCACGCGTGAAGGTGTCTTCGCTGGCGGCGACTGCGTTACCGGACCGGCGATCGTAGGCAAGGCGATGGCTGCCGGTATCAAGTCAGCGCAGGCGATTGATGCGTATTTGAGAGGGAAGTAGCAATTCAACCACTAAACAAACATACCGCCCCATCCAGAACTTTTGGATGGGGCGGTTTTCGTTGCCAGTTATTTAAGTTTGTTTACAAATTAAAAGCCCATTCGCCATTGCGCATGACGGGTTCGGTTTTGCCGTCTGCGGTGAGGCCGTCGATATCCATTTTCGCAGAGCCAACCATGAAGTCGACGTGCGCCATGCTGACGTTTCCGCCTCGCGCCTTGAACTCTTCGTCGGACAAGTTTTCGGCGCCTTTGAGGGTGAACTTATACGCACGCCCCAGAGCCAGGTGGCTGGCGGCGTTCTCGTCGATCAACGGATCGTAGAACAGGAGTCCACTTTGCGCGATGGGGGAATTATGGGGCACCAGCGCCACTTCCCCCAGACTGGAAGAGCCCTCATCGGCTTCGACCAGTTTCTTGAGCGCGGCTTCGTTCTTTTTGGCCGTGGCTTTGACCACATGTCCGTTCTCGAAAGTCAGCGCAAAGTCTTCCATCAGCGCGCCGCTGTAGCTGAGCGGCATGGAGGCGCTGACGTGCCCGTTGATCTGTTCTCGATGAGGCAGGGTGAAAATTTCTTCAGTGGGAAGGTTGGCGATGTAGAAGATACCATCCAGGGTGGTGCTGCCGGCGCTGTCCCAGTGATGCCCTTGGGGCAGGCCGACGGTCAGGTTGGTGCCGGGGGCTTTGTAATGCAGTGCAGTATAGGCCTTGGCGTTCATGTATTCGCTGCGCGCACGCAGATTTTTGACGTGCGTGTCCCAGGCGGCGACGGGATCGGGCTGATCAACGCGGGTGATGGCGAAAATAGCCTCCCACAGCTTTTTCTCGGCCTCAGCAGGCTCGAGGTCCGGGAAGACGCGCTTTGCCCAGACTGGCCCGGCAGCGGCCACCACCAGCCAGTTGATCTTGTTTTTGCCAAGCAGTTCACTCAGTTCGGCATATTTACCCAGATACACTTTCTGCACCTGACCGACGATCTCCGGGTCTTCACCGTCCATCAGGTCGGGGTTATTTGAACGGATGGTCAGGTGCGCGCCGTTCTGCTCGAATAAGTCCATGGCGGCTTTGACCTGCCAGTCGGAGAATTCATCGAAGGAGTCGCGTGGCGCCATTTGCACGCGTGTCTTGAGTAATTCTTCGTCGCCCCACAGCACGTCCACATAGCGGGCGCCAGCGCGATAAGCGGCTTTGGCGACTTCGCGCACCAGGGGGGCCACATGCAACAGCACGCCGCGTGTTGAAAGATTGTTGATCAACAGACGCTGCCCCTCGTGAATATTGAGGCCAGTACGTACAATCAGTTCAGCATATTTTTGTAATGATTCTTGAGATGGAAAGGACATTATTTTCCTCGATTGTTGGGGGATGTATCTAGTATAGCACGGGAAGAGCATGACTTAAACCCCTCTGGGGTGTTGTATACTTTACAGGCTTTTACCTTTTATCTGGAGGGTTCCATGCTCACCATCGAAAAAGTTGATACCGAGAATAGGTCGCAGGTCAAGCGTTTTGTCAAACTGCCTCATCGCCTGTATAAAGATTGTCCGCAGTGGGTTCCATTGCTTAACATTGATGCGTACGCATACCTTAATCGCAAGAAGCATCCTTTCCACGAACATTCGGAGGTAGACTTTTTCTTAGCAGTTAGGGATGGGAAGGATGTGGGGCGAATTTGCACTATCGAGAACAAACCCTACAATCAATATCACCATACCAAGAAGGCCAATTTTTATTTCTTCGATTGCGAGAACGAACAGGAAGCGGCTGGTGCCATTTTCGAGACCGCCTTTGAGTGGGCTAGAGATCGCGGCCTGGATACAATCGTAGGGCCAAAAGGTATGGGCCCCCTGGACGGGTACGGCCTACTGGTGTTCGGACATGAGCACCGCAATACGATGACCATGCTTAATTACAACTATGCTTATTATCAGGAATTGGTCGAAGCACAAGGGTTTGAAAAAGAAGTAGATTTTGTTTCCTGTTATTTACCGGCTGAAAACTTCAAGATCCCTGAACGGGTGGATCGTATCGCACAGCGCGTGATGGAGCGTGGCAACTTACAGATCAAGCGTTTCAAAAATAAGAAGGAATTACTGCAATGGGCGAACCGCATCGGGAGAGCCTATAACGATTCTTTTGTGAACAATTGGGAATATTTCCCGCTCAGCCAGCGTGAGATCGATTTTGTGGTTGACAATATCATGATGGTGGCCGATTATCGTCTGATCAAGATTATTGTGCATGAGGGGGAAGCGGTTGGTTTTCTGTTCGCTTTTCCGGATGTTTCGGGCGCGTTGCAACGCGCCAAAGGCAAACTGAATCCACTGTCATTGATCGATTTGCTCATTGACATGAAACGTACCAAGGGAGTGGCTGTCAATGGAATGGGCATCCTGCCGGAGCACCAGGGACGCGGCGGTAATGCCATCCTTTATTCGGAGATGGGGCATACCCTGCTGGACTTCGGCCAGTTCGTGCACGTCGAAATGACCCAGGTGGCCGAATCTGCTGAGCAGATGCGCGCGGATTTGAAAAACCTGAATGGGGTGGAGTATAAGAACCATCGGGTTTATAGGAAGAGTTTATAGTGTCATTGCGAGGCCGTCCGCCCCGTGAGGGCGTCGGCCCGAGACGGGGAACCGCGAAGCAGTGACGTGGAAATCTCATATAACCTGTAAACGTTGAGATTGCCGCGCTCGCTTGGTCTCGATACATCCGGCGGCGGTTGAGTGCGGCAAAAAGGGTGTATCGCCCGCATTGCAGTTCATAGTTTATCGAAGGACGAGCTATGGAAATCCGCCGGACACTCGACCAGCGCTCGCTCGCAACCCCGCCTAAATGCGGCGGGGCAATGACACATGCTGGAAAATACTCATATGAAACACCCTCTTGAATCTATTCCCTCTGTCTCTCGCAAACCCCTCTTCTTCGCGTTCCTGGCCGGAACCCTGATCCTGTTCGCCGTTTTTCGAATATTAGACGCACCCCTGCAGACTTCCTCCGCGCCGAATGGCATTGTCTCCTTCGAACTGGCGGGGACATCATTTCAGGCGCAGGCTATCATAGATTCCTGGCATGAGATGGCCTTGCTGCTGAGTCCGGTGGAGGGTGAGCCACTTCCAGGCATGGTCAGTCGGGCATTCGCTTTTGCTGCCTTTGGGTTGGGGATCGATTATCTGTTCATGCCCGTTTATGCCACTGCGCTGGCATTGGGTATTTTGTTAGCTGCTGGCAGGCATGAAGGCTGGTTTGCGACTGTTGGTGTCTGGCTGGGATGGAGTGCCTATGCTGCCGCTATATTTGATGTGATCGAGAACTATGCCCTGGCGCGCATGCTGTTGCTGAACCAGGTCTGGTCGCCATACCCGGAGATAGCGGCGGTCAGTGCAACGGTTAAATTCGGGTTATTAGCATTGGGATTGGTTTTTGCCTTGGTCGGGTGGGTATGGCCAAAAGAGCATAAAAATTTTGACGCAGATCAAAGCTGATTTTAGAAGGAAAAATCTGTTCCCAACAGCGTTCATTAAAGAGGACAAGGGGAGTTATGCAATTAGAGCAAAAGAACCGGAAACGTTGCCCGGTTCTTTTTATAACGTCATCTGGATTTCGCGTCCCATCTCTACCCCCTCGTCTTTCCGCGATTTCTGGGAAGGTAACAGCACATGGAACTTGCTGCCCGGGAAATGGACTTCATCGTAGCCAGGGCTCTCCACCCAGATGCGTCCGCCGTGCGCCTCCGCGATGCCTTTCGCGAGCGCCAACCCAAGTCCTGCGCCGCCACCCTGGAAACGGGACTTGCTGGTGGAGTGTTTGCCCAACTCGCCGGGTTGGTAGAACTTGGTAAAGATAAGTTCACGATACTC
This sequence comes from Anaerolineales bacterium, assembly GCA_050115035.1. Taxonomy (GTDB): domain Bacteria; phylum Chloroflexota; class Anaerolineae; order Anaerolineales; family Villigracilaceae; genus JAABUE01. The sequence goes on from JASFRG010000077.1 coordinate 5,153, forward strand.
GGGAGCTACACCCACGCCCGTATCGCTGACCGTGATCTGCACACCACCTTCGGGAGACTCACTGCTGCCGGGTTGCAATGTCTGGCCTGTGATGTTGATTTTTCCATCGTCCGGTGTGTACTTGATCGCGTTGGATACCAGGTGGAAAAAGAGTTTGTGCAAAATGTTCGGATCGGCTTTGATATGCGGCAGGGCGGGCAAGTCGATGGTCAGCGTATGGCTGCGCTCGGCGAATTGCTTTGTCAGGCCAAAACACACTTCACGCACCAGATCCGCTACATCCACAGATTGCAGGTTGAGTTGTAATGTACGCGCATCTAGCTGGGCGATGTCGAACATCGAGTCCATGATCTCGTGCAGGCGCATAGTGCCATCGTGCAGGCCTTTCATGATAGTCTGTATTTCCGGATTGAGACTGGTGTCATCCCTCAACATCTCGGTGTAGCCGCGCATGACTGTCAGCGGGGTACGCAGCTCATGAGAGGCAATGCTGATGAAATCGGACTTGGTACGGTCGATGCGCTCCAGATCACGGTTGACCCTGTCCAGTGAGTGATAGGCCTGGCGCAGTTCCTGGTTAAGGCGCACCAGATTGTCGACTAGGCGGGCGTTTTCCAATGCAACAGCGGTCTGGTTGGCGAGCGCGCTCAATGTGACCAGGTCTTGTTCAGTGTAGCGATTGCCGGATAATTTCGGCCCGAACGCCAGCAGTCCAATCCAGCGGCGTTTGGCAAAGATGGGCACGTACACTTCGGATTGGGTTGCGTTGAACCACTGCCGCTCGGGACGCGTGACCGACCGAAATGACGGAAGCAGGTCCATGTCATATTGCAGAAGCGGGCGTTGTTCACGTGTAAAGTATTGCGTGATAGGGCTGGTCTCCGGCAGGATCCCGGGCTTGATCCGTCGTTCGCCGGGACTGCGCACGGCACGCAGGAAATACGTCTTGTTCTCATCTTGGACGGGGTCTTGATCTACCAGAAAGAGAAAACCGCGCGTTATGCCTAACGACTCGATGATCAGTCCTACCGCCACGCTGGCCAGACGTTGCATCTCGAGGATGTTGCTGATCGACTGACCGTATTCTTGCAGCGTGCGGCTGGGGTCGAACTGTTCCAGATGCAGCCATCGATCTACCCAGCGGCGCACAAGACTGAGCAGGGGGGTAAACAGGGTGGCCAGCACCAATGCAATCAACGCGCCGACCACCAGTGTGTTGAAGTTGGGCAACGCCTGGAAGAGAGTCTGGGATAATGTGAACCCTGCAACGTAGAATGCGACGATCAACAGGGTCGTGATTACGTAGATCAACACACGCCGCATGATCTGACGCATATCGGGTGGGTCGTGGGTTAGCACCACATACCCCATCAGCCAGGCGGCCACCAGGCGTGGGAAGTTGCCGAGCAGTGGATTTCTGATGAAAATGAATACATCGTTGGTGATGATCAGGATGAAAAAGGGCAGCCAGTACATCAGGCGGTTGCGATAAAGAGGCTGCTTCGAACGCCGATACGCCCAACGGACAGCCGCCATCGCACTGATGTTGAAGACCAGCCAGCCCAGAATGATCAAATAAGTGGGCAGATCATCGCGCGGGAGCGACCAGGTTCCGTTGCTCCAAATGGTTCTGGGCAATCCGAATACATTTTGCACAACCAGGAACAGGATAACCACCAAAACGCCTGCCACGATCAACCAGAACCAGCCCTGCCGGCGCAGGAAGAAACTGATGACCAACAGCATCACCAGCGAAAGCAGAAAAGCTGCGTAGGTCTGGTAGGCTAAAAATGTTGCCCGACCGATGGCAATCAGTTCCGCCCGCCAAAGCGCCTCGCCCACGCCCAGAAATAACCCGATCAGCGCATACAGTCCCAGCAAATAATGCACTACCTGGTGTCCTTCCATACCGCGCAATGCGTTGACGATTACCGGGATATACAGCGCGGCGACTAACAGATAGAGGCTCAAATCGATGATTTGCAGAGTGTTGAGCATGCGTGAAAGTATACTCGAATTCCAATCGCATATAATGCGGTAAGATTAACAAAAACAAAAACTTACAAATCAGGTAACTTCAAAGAAGGGTCAGTCTATGTCTGAAATCCATGTCTCTCGCCAGGCGCGCGATAAATATCAGTTTGACGAAGAATTGTTCTCTCCTGCAGGACGCGCAGCCGTTGCGGACTTTGCTGCCGCGCGCCGGTTTGCAGAGATACTTTCTACGCATCGGGCCTCCCCCGTGCCTGCTTCCGATATCAATGCCATGGGGCTGCTCGATGAGGTTTTCCGCATCCTCATCAAACAATATCAGACCCAGAATCCTGGCGTATTCCGGAATGGACTGGATTGGTTGAAAGTGCAAATTGATGAGAACAGATTGGAAAACACCTTTCTGCGCTTTATCACAGAATTCCCGCCCCAGAGTATCTATCATGGAGAAATGCAAGAGCAGGCCTACTTGAACGATGCCGACAAAGAGATTCCCCAACGCGAACTATCCCTGGAAGACATGCTGCTGTTGAACGTCACCAATCTCAACCCGGCGGCAGGACCTTATCTGGATTTACATGATGACGAGACGTTAGAGAAAACCACCGCCTATGAGCAGGTGCTCGAAACGCTGAAAGATTATTTGGAAGACCAGCCTGGATTTGACGGTCAGGGCGAGGGTGAATCGCTCATCCATGCTCTGCTGGCCCCCGCGCAGGCTTCACCCACTTCCCTGTCCGGTCAACTGGAGTTTGTGATCAAGAAATGGGGCGCGCTGCTGGGGGATGACTTTGTCCAGCGTCTGCTGCGTGGCATTGATTACGTGCGGGAAGAAGCTACGCAACGTGGGGGCACAGGCGGATTTGGCGGTGAAGCGCCCGTGCTGGAATTCCATGGCTATCCTGAATATGAACGCTTCAGCGAAGACAAAGAATGGATGCCGCGCTGCATCCTGCTGGCCAAGAATACCTACGTCTGGCTGGAACAGCTCTCGCGTAAATACGGGCGTTGGATCCGTTACCTGAACGACATCCCCGACGAAGAGCTGGACATCCTGGCTCAGAGGGGGTTCACCGGGTTGTGGTTGATCGGACTGTGGGAACGTTCGCGAGCCAGCCAGCGCATCAAGGAACGCATGGGTGACCACGATGCGGTCGCCTCGGCCTATTCCCTCTATTCCTACGACATAGCCGAAGACCTGGGCGGTTGGCAGGCGCTCGAGAACCTGCGCTGGCGCGCCTGGCAGCGCGGCATCCGGCTCTCGGCGGATATGGTCCCCAACCACATGGGCATCGACTCCAAATGGGTCATCGAGCACCCGGACTGGTTCCTGTCGCTGCCGCACCCACCCTATCCTAACTACAAGTTTGAGAGCGAAGACCTGTGTGACGATGAGCGAATTGGCGTCTATTTGGAAGACCATTACTACAACCATTCCGACGCGGCGGTAGTTTTTAAGCGCTACGACTACTGGAGCGGCGATACGCGCTTTATCTATCACGGCAACGACGGCACCTCCATGCCCTGGAACGACACCGCCCAATTGGATTATTCCAAACCCGAAGTGCGCGAAGCCGTCATCCAGACCATCCTGCACGTAGCGCGCAATTTCCCGGTCATCCGCTTCGATGCGGCCATGACGCTGGCCAAGAAGCACATCCAGCGGCTGTGGTTCCCGGAGCCGGGTGGTGGGGGCGCGATCCCCAGCCGTTCGGAGCATGGCATGCCCAGGGCGGAGTTCGAAGCGAAGGTCCCTGAGGAGTTCTGGCGCGAAGTGGTCGACCGCGTGGCTGCCGAGGTTCCCGATACGCTGCTGCTGGCCGAAGCTTTCTGGCTGATGGAGGGTTACTTCGTGCGTACCCTGGGGATGCACCGCGTCTATAACTCGGCCTTCATGCACATGCTGCGCGACGAGGACAATGCCAAGTACCGCCAGGTGATCAAGAACACGCTAGAGTTCGACCCGCAGGTGCTTAAGCGCTACGTCAATTTTATGAACAATCCCGATGAAAAGACCGCCATCGAGCAGTTCGGGAACGGCGACAAATATTTCGGTGTCTGTACGCTTCTGGCGACATTGCCCGGCCTGCCTATGTTCGGCCACGGACAGGTGGAAGGCTTGCGCGAAAAGTACGGGATGGAATTCCGCAAGCCGAAGTGGGAGGAGGCCATCGATGAAGGCCTGGTCGGCGGCCACGAGTGGAAGATCTTCCCGCTGCTGCACCGCCGCAGTCTGTTCGCCGAATCGGACAATTTCCTCCTCTACGATTTTTACACTCCCGAAGGTCACGTCAACGAGGACGTATTCGCTTATTCAAATAAACATGGAGATGATAGAGGCTTGGTCCTCTATCACAACAAATTCGCCGAAACAAACGGCTGGATCAAAACCTCCGCTGCCTACGTGGACAAAGCCTCCGGCGACCTGCGCCAGCGTTCCCTGGCCGAAGGCCTGGACCTGCCCTACGAAGGCTACGTCATCTTCAAGGATTACGTCACCCACCTGGAATACATCCGTTCGTGCGAAGAGATTTGGGCTAAGGGATTGTACGTGCAACTGGGCGCATACCAGCATCATGCCTTTTTGGATTGGAGAATTGTGGTTGGCGATGATAAATGGCAAGCTGTTTATGAAGCGCTAAATGGTTCTGGGGTTGAATCTGTGAAGGCGAAGTGGGAGGAAATGTTTAGGGAGAAGGAAGTAGAAGAAGAAAAGCCAAAGAAACCTGCGAAGAAGCGAGCGACGAAGAAAAAAGAAATAGCAAAAACGAAGACAACGAGGAGTAAGACAAAGACGAAAAAGAAGGCAGATTAGAATATAAGACCTCTGAGATCTCAAAAATCTCGGAGGTCATTTTTACGATAACTTTCTCCCGCAAGACTGCCGCCACACGCCGCATGACAGCTTCGTCCCTGCGGCTGTAGCTCATGAACACATGTTTTGGGGTGGGTGTGTCAGTCAAGGCAGCATTCCTCTTTAATGTCCTGTTTTACACAAATTATTGTCCATTAAGCGCTTCAAATGAGCCTTCGAGCAAGGCCCTAGTGTAAGCCGGGTTGTGAACACCCAGGCTCTTGTCTTCATGGGCTACGTAGATCCAGTTCCAGAGAGCGATAGCCACGTTCTCGGGTGTTTCCGTTACAGTCGGATGGCCGTCCGGACTATTTTCACTGAGTACGCCATAAGCAACCAGAAGATCCCCAAGTTCATCAAGCATTGCCTGGACTTCGGTCTGTACGCTGTTGATATCGAAGTTCTCGGCATCAGCATGGCAGTTTTGGCATACTGCAATATCCGGTTCAAAGATATGATTGGCGCCATCACCCATATGGCAGGTAACACAAGTATCTTCTGCCATCTGGTAATGTGCGCTGGGGCTGCCTTCAACAGAGCCAGCACCAGCAACCCCAAGTAGGATTGCGCTTTGTGGGCCATGGTGTGGTCCCCAGTGTTCGGTGATCTCGGTGATCATACCACCCACCGGTGCAGGGAAATTGCGACGTGGCTGGTGACAGTTAGCACATAGATTGCCCTTGCCACCGTCAAAGGTTATGCCTTCGAAGGCATACAGATTCACAGAATCCGTGGACTCCAATGCCCAATCGTTGCTGGAGTAGGTAATATGAATTTGGTGACAGGCGCGACAATCTTGGCGAGTCGGGTTGGGATCGCCAAATTCGACTTCGTCAGGACTCAATCCAGTGACAATCCTTTCGCTGAAGGCGCCACCGGAGTGACAGCCAGCGCAACTGTTAATGGTCCCACGCACAAAGGTTTCGCCGGATCCATGCAGCGATTCACTCCATGCAAATCGTTTACCAGTAATCAGTGTAGTGTCATTGTGGCATTCAGTGCAAGATAGCTCTTCAGTTGTTATCACTGGGTTGGAAATGGTAGACACATTAACTGGGGTATTCAATTCAGTAGAGGCTTCAGATCCATCATTTGTCACTAATTGGCGTGTCAAATAATTAATCCCAAATATACTAAGAACAATAAAAAATGAAACAATTACAGCAGCCTTCCAATTACGATTTTTAGACCATAGTTGACGAAGAAAAGTTTGAAACTGCGATGCCTTCTGTTGAAAAGCCTTTCCAGCGGCATCACGTTCTACCTTTTCAAGAGCGGCCTTCTCAACAACTTTTGATTCAGCTTTGTCACGGGTAGCATTTTCATAATCTTCACGCTCTGCTTTTTCAGCAGCACTTTGTTCTGCTATCACCATAGCAGCTTTCTCCGCTGCTTCCCGATCAGTTTTTTCTCTTTCAACAAACTCTCTTTTTTTGCGAGCCCTCTCTTCCAGTTCTAAAAGCTCATGTGCTTTTCTCTCCTGTTCAGCTTTTTTGGCAGCTTCCTGCTTTGCTTCTTCATCAGCTAAATGTTTTTCTTCTTTCTCTCGCAGTTTGCGTTCAACGATGGCTAATTTAACCTGGGCTTGTGCTTGCTCAGGCTCTAACATTAAGACAGCCTCTAATTTTTCTTGTGCCAATTCCCAGTCTTGTAAATCAAGCGCAATATCTGCTTGCGAGAGCAAATTCTCAATTTCTGCCTTGCGTTTTTCCTGAGCTTCCTTTTCCTTCAGTTTTTCTGCTTTGAGAAATTTCGATTCTTCAGCGGCTTTGAGCGCCAGTTCCAGTTGCTCAATTAAGCGGTTGGCGTCATTGTGAAAAGAATAATGAGTGACAGGAACAGCATTACGGCGTGCCAGCAACTTTAAGTTGCTGGGAAGTTGGTCTGAGTTGGGCATGGGCGTGCCATCGACCAAAACCGGGATGACGCGAATGCTACGGTTTAAGGCCGCTGCCACTTCGATGCGCACAAAATCCTGAGGATTATCCAAACGCCGTATCCCCGTATCGTCCTTGATGTTCAGCCACTGTCTGCCAATTAACGCGACCAGCACGTCACAGGATTGAACCGCATTTTCCAACACCTCGACAAAATCCAACCCTGCTTCAATTGTGTCCACATCCATGAAGATGGCGTCTTTTCCAAAATGCGCAGCTAGACGATCGTAGATGCGCCCGGCATACCCGGCGCTGTCTGCTCTGCGATAGCTGATGAAAATTCGTCCCGTTTGTGGTGGTGTCAAACTAAAAGCCCTTGGGTTGAATGCGCGATAATGATTAAAATATTATAGACCAAAATTGTCTGTAGAGGTCAAAAAAACTCATTTGCTTTTTATGCAGTCTAGACAGTTCTCGAAACTTGTATATAATGGTCATATACAAAATGATTGACTTTTCTCTTGTCACCGGCTTCGAATGGGACGACGGCAACCGCGATAAGAACTGGGAGAAACACCAGGTTTCCAACAGCGAGTGCGAGGAGATATTCTTCAACTTGCCGTTGATGCTGCAACCGGATGAAGCCCATTCGAAAAGCGAAGCTTGCTACTATTTACTTGGTCAAACCAATGCCGGCCGCAGATTGTTTATCGTTTTCACCATCCGTGAGAAGAAAATTCGTATTATTTCAGCGCGTGATATGAGTAAGCGCGAAAGGAATTTCTATGAGCGACCCTATTTCTGAATTCAAAAACGAAGATGAAGAACGCAAGTATTGGGCGGAGCAGGATTCCAGCGAGGTGCTCGACTGGAAGCAGGCTCAACGCGCCATTTTCCCCAACTTGAAACCCACGCTCAAGTCTATTTCGCTGCGCCTGCCCGAGTCCATGTTGGATGAACTACGTCAACTGGCGAACGAGCGCGATATTCCCTATCAGTCACTCATCAAGCATTTCCTGCGCGAGCGTATTGATCAAGAGTACAAGGTTAACAAAACGTAGAATGGGGGTGAGAGAAAGCCATCTCATAACACATGACCGCTTCGACCAAGCTGTTGTAGTCATAACTACATGTTTGGAGGCAGGCGAAGTGATGAAGTAATAGTTTCTCAAAATCAACCTATGCAAAGTATTAACCTTCGACGAGTATTCCTTCTCTCTTCACTGCTGGCTTTGACTCTGATCTATTCGGTGCTCTGGGCGCAAATGATCGTGGATTCTTTCGAGCGCACCGGCACAGATTTCATGGCCCTCTATGCCGCCGGCAAGATCGCGCGGGAGCATGGATTTTCACAGGTTTACGATTTGCAGTTGCAGAAGCAGGTTGAGGAAAGCGTCTTGGGATTCCAAATTCTCCCCACGGATGTGAATCCATTTGTACACCCGCCTTTCATCCTTCCAGTTTTAGCTGTAATTTCAAATTGGGATTATCCAACAGCGTTTTCTATCTGGGGCTTCTTCTTGCTCCTCATTTTTGTGTTGAGTAGTTGGATTTTGAGCAAGTCTCTCGTGCACATTGGGAAACCTGTAATCTTGTTTTTGGGAAGCCTGTTGTTCTTTCCGACTTTTGTAAGTATCTTGAACGGACAAAATACTGCGATCCTCGCTTTAGGTGGGGCGTTGTGGCTGTATGGCTTTACAAAAAGAGATGACCGGCTCTCTGGAATCGGCTTGGCCTTGACCACAATTCGGCCGCATTTCGCCATTTTGCTGGCAGCCCCCTTTCTGTTCAAGCGCAGAAAAATCTTCTGGTGGTTTTGTGCAGGGGCGGGGTTTCTGACCCTCTTCAGCATCGTGCTCGTGAAAATTTCCGGGACCCTGGCCTTTATCGATATCCTGACTGTCAGCGCCAGTGGTGAGGGGTATAAAATCAACGAGAGTGCAATGTTCAATGTGATTGGCTGGCTGCATCGTACGCTTCCTGCCTTCAGTCCAGCCAATATTCGGCTAACAGGTTGGATTATTTATGCGATTGCTTTTATTGGCTTGATACTTTTCTGGATAAGGAGCAAAACTCTGAATGAGGGACATGTGGGAATAGCAGTTCTCACATGCTTACTCGCCGTTCCTCATTTACATTACCATGATTTGGCTTTGCTGCTCGTACCAATATTTTGTCTTTTGATAATGGCGGATCGACGCCTGAGATCAGGCGATGCAGCACTTATCCCTTTGGCGCTTTCCACCCTTTTGCTCGTTGGGCATATTCCCTTCTTACGATATTACACTCCTTACATCCTTATGTTTGGACTCGGAATAGTACTTTGGTATTTCGGGAAGATTAAAAACGCGGACCCGTCGTTCAAGCCGAAATAAGAAACACCTGCAATTCTCCCGGCCCGTGCACGCCAATGGTGAGTGTCATCTCGATGTCGGCCGTGCGCGATGGGCCGCTGACCAGAGCCACAGCGGGCGCCTCAGCGATCTCCGGAAGTTCCATCGCCGCTTCCAGCGAGGGCAGGATGTCGGACGCGCGCAGTACCGCGATGTGGATTCCGGGCAGCAGGGAGGCGGTCAGTGGCTGACCCTCGCCGCCGGGAATGACCAGCGTGCCGGTCTCGGCGATGCCCGCCAGCGCGCCGGTGATACCGGCCTTTATACGTTCATCCGCTTCGTGTTGGATCGAAATGCCTGCTCCCGTTAAAACAGATTCGTCCAGGCCCGGAATCTGGTTCCAGGTTTGAACCCGGCCGATATTCTTTTCCTGTAGTAAAGCGATAACCTTACCCGGCAAATTGGCTTCCTTACAAATGGTAACTTCTCCATTGAGCGCCAGCAATTCCTCTGTAAAACGCCCGACTAAATTGATCTTGGATGATTCTGACGGTTTTGACTCTTTTTGATTTTCTCTCTCTTCAATATGTGTCTCTGTAGTCTCAGCCTCTTTAGGGCTCGAACCTTCCCATCTGTCACGGAAGGTTTTCGCTGCCGGGCGCGGGAAATCCTTGCTGTAGCCCCAGCCCGTGAACGCGGGAAACTTTATCCATCCTGAGGCTGATGAAACAGGACCAGCTCCCAGCCCGGCCAGTCGCTGTGAAAGGGCAAACAGGCTCGGGTGTGTCGCGAGGCGGGTATAAGCCTGCAGTCCAAGTTTGACAAGCGCCGGCAAGCCTTCCGCCTTCTGACTGCTGCTCAGTGAAAAATGGTCGCCGGCTGCCCCTGCCCTCACCCGTGTCAACAACTTGGGCAGGTCTATATCAACAGGACAGGCATCCTTACAGGCCCCGCATAATGACGAAGCCTGCGCCAGTTGAACGTAATTTTCCCCCAGCAACCCGGCCGAGACGACCGAACCGATGGGGCCGGGATAAGGCGCGATGCTTCCGTTATTGCCCAGATAGCCGTGCCCGCCGATCTCGCGAAAGACCGGGCACGCATTAAGGCAGGCGCCGCAGCGAATGCAATACAGAATCTCTTGCAGCGCCGAGCTTTGCAGGCGCGAACGGCCGTTATCGACCAGGATGAGATGGCGCTGCTGGTTTTTCTCGGGGGATTGGATTAGTTGAGTGTAGACGGTGATCTTTTGGCCGGTAGCAGAGCGCGGCAGCAGGGAGAGCATCAGCGCCAGGTCGTCGAGATTACGGACGAGACGTTCCATTCCCATTAAGGCGATATGCACGGGCGGCAGTGTCGTAACCATACGCCCGTTGCCCTCGTTGGTCACTAGAGTCAGCGTGCCGGTATCGGCCACACCGAAGTTGACCCCACTGACGCCCACATCGGCGTTCAGAAAAACTTCGCGCAATTCCTTGCGAGCGGTGTCAGTCAGGGTGGGGATGTTTTCGGTGTAGGGAATGTCAAGTTTTTCGTGGAAAAGTTGCCCCACTTCGTGGCGGCGTAAATGTACAGCGGGTGTGATGATGTGGCTAGGACGTTCATGTCGCAACTGGATGATGTATTCGCCCAGATCCGTTTCGACCACGCGATGTCCGGATTCTTCAAGCGCATGGTTGAGTTCAATTTCCTCTGAAACCATGCTTTTCGATTTCGCTACTAGGGCAGTGTTTTGTGCCCCTGTATGTTTTCGTGGCGAATTTTTGACGATTTCCAACGCGATCGATCTGGCTTCCGCAGCGTCTTTTACGCGGTGAACAGTGAGCCCGTTTTCGGTTGCTTTGGCAATGAACTTGTCTAAATATCTATTTAGATTTCCAATTACCTCCGCACGGACGGCATGAGCCCGTTGGCGGCGTTCTTTCCAGTCGGGCAGGGAAGCAAAGGCGTTGATGCGCCCCTGAACTCGGCGTTTGGCGTTGGCATCCAGCGCAGCTTGCAGCGCCTCGTTAGTAACTTGTTCATGGATTTTAGTGTGGAAATCTGTCATGCTTTCAGCCCAATGTAAAGTCCACGCCCGTCCAATCCTTCTGGGTCATGGGTGATTTCAAGCCCGGCTTTGCGAAAAGCTTCGAGGTATTCTTCTTGAGTGAATAAACCAAGTTCGTGTCGTTCCGTAAAGTATTCAACGCCCTGGGGTATACCCACCATATAATGGAAATTCAGGATTGAGAGGTTTTCCTCTACTTCGCCGAGACTCAAACGGCAGACTTTTAGATCAGGTTGGTCTACAAACAAGGCGCCAACTCTACCTACCTCAAATTGGTCTGGCCCGAACCACGGCTCCACAACGAGCACACCACCGGGCAGAAGATGATTTGTCATGTTTTGAATGGCTCGTACTAAACGTGCTGTTGTCTTGACATATCCGATAGAACTGAACAGGCAGGTAATTGCATCGAATTGTTTCCCAAGTCCGAAATCAACCATGTCAGCTTGATGGAATGGGATGTCTGAATAACTCTGGTGTGCAACTGCCAGCATTTCGTCATCCAGGTCCATGCCCTCGACTTGATAGAATTCCTTCAAAATCGAAGCATGTAATCCGGTACCGCAGGCTACTTCCAACAGTGTATTCCCTGGTGATCGTTTGTGTTGTTGAATCCGACGATGAGCTTTCTGGGCCTCAGCAACATAATCCTTGCCCATCGAACCGTAGAGCGCATTATAGAATTTTGCGGATTTACTGAACATCTTCGCTCCCTACTGATGGTTGAGCACTTCTGCGATATGCACTACTTTTTGCGGTTTCTTTTGCCGATGCAGGCCGCCTGCAAGATGCATGATACAGCCTGTATCCGCCACGACCAGAGTGGGCGCTTCGGTTTTCTCAAGATTGCTGATTTTACGCTTCAAAAATTCCCCCGATAGTTCGGGGTGGGCCACCGAGAAGATTCCGCCAAACCCACAGCAATCTGTCTCTTCGGGCAGTTCAACGATTTGCGCGCCTTTCACGTTTTCAAGCAGCGCGCGCGGCTGACGATCTATGCCCAGTCCGCGTGCGAGGTGGCAGGAAGGATGGTACGTCAGTGCGCCTTCCCAATTTGCGCCTAGGTCGGTGACACCCAGCACATCTACCACGTACTCGGTAAATTCGAAGGTGCGTTTTGCCAGGGACTGCGCGCGCGCCAGCCAGTCTGGCTCCTGGGTGAACAATTCGGGGTAGTTGTGCCGGATCATGTGAGCGCACGAGCCGGAGGGGGATACGATATCACCGGGCAGTCCCTCGAACGTGGTGATCATATGCTCGGCCATCTGGCGTGCGTCCTTGCGTAGGCCTGCATTAAACTGCGGTTGTCCGCAGCAGGTTTGTGCGGAAGGGAATTCCACGTCCACGCCCAAAAGATGGAGAATGCTTACGATGGCCTCGCCAGTCTCGGGGTAGAACGTATCGACCAGACAGGTGACAAAGAACTGTATTGTAGGCATATCCTCATTGTAAACGAATTCTTATGTCATAAATGGGAAAATACTGGTATCATTGCGCCGCTATGACTGATTACCACACTCGTATTCCAAATCATTTTGACTTGCCGCGCCGCATCAAACGTTTGGGTGAGTTGGCCTACAATCTATGGTGGACCTGGCATCCTAATGCGCAGCGTTTGTTTTCTCGTATCGATAATGACCTGTGGGAACACCTGTCCCATAATCCGATTCTGCTTTTACGACAGGTGGAACGGTCAGCGCTCAATGAAGTAGCTCAGGACAATCGATACCTGACTCTGTATGACAGCGTTTTCTCCGATTTCGAAGATTACCTGACGAAAACAGATACCTGGTCGGATCGGACTCACCCCGAGCTTGCCAGCAGACCCATCGCATATTTTTCGATGGAATTTGGCCTGCACGAAACTTTACCGATTTATTCCGGTGGCCTGGGCGTGTTGTCTGGCGATCACTTGAAAGAAGCTTCTGACCTGGGGTTACCGCTTGTCGGGATTGGCTTGATGTATGCGGAGGGATATTTCTCCCAGCGCATCAGTGAAGATGGCTGGCAGGAAGCGCTCAACAACCCGCTGCGTTTTAAGAATATGCTGATGTTGCCTGTTCTGGACGAAGAAGGTGAACTGTTAACAATTTCAGTAGAGATGCCAGATCGTCGGGTGGACTTGCGCCTGTGGGAGATCCGTGTCGGGCGTGTGCCGCTCTATTTGATGGATTCTGATGTCGAGACCAATGAACCTGAAGACCGCGCATTGACCGCGCGTCTTTACTGGTCTGACTTGGATCGACGCATCATGCAGGAAATCGTCTTAGGGGTGGGTGGAGTACGTGCATTGAGAGCGTTAGGATATAACCCTTCTGTCTGGCACATGAACGAGGGCCATGCAGCTTTCCTGACGCTGGAACGTGCCCGTGAACTGGTTGCCGGTGGGACGTCTTTCGATGAAGCTATGGATAGAACGCGTGGGCAAAATGTTTTCACCACGCACACGCCTGTCCCGGCCGGGAATGATGAGTTCCCGTTGTGGTTGGTCGATAAATATCTCTCCAATCTCTGGCCGCAATTGAATTTGTCTCGTGACCAGTTTGTCGATATTGCGCGCAACATGCAATCCTGGGGCGAGACGTTTAGCATGGGTGTGCTCGCGCTGCGCCATTCGGAGGGTCGCAATGGCGTTTCTGAGTTGCATGGCCGTGTAGCGCGAAAGATGTGGAACTTCTTGTGGGAAGATAAAGAAGTTGATGATGTTCCGATCACCTATGTGACCAATGGTGTCCACACTGACAACTGGATGGCTCGCCGCTTGGGGGTACTCTATGATAAATATCTTGGGCCTGATTGGCGCGAGCGTTTGGATGACCGCAAAACCTGGAGCAAGCTGGACGAAATCCCTGCCGAGGAGTTATGGGACTTTCGCATGCACCAAAAACGCAAACTTTCTTTCCGCATGCAGGAATGGGCGCGTACGCGCTGGTCGAAAGGTGGATTCCATCCGGTGCAGGTGGTCGCCTCAGGCGCATTGCTCGACCCGTATGTACTGACCATCGGATTCGCGCGCCGCTTCGCGACTTACAAACGCGCCAGCCTGATTTTGCGAGATGTGGAACGCTTGCTGAAGATCATTAACCGCCCCAACATGCCGGTGCAAATCATCTTTGCCGGGAAAGCGCATCCCGCTGACGAACCTGGTAAACAGTTGATCCAGCAGATTTATCGTACGGTCAAACTGTCTGAAACCAGCGGACGTCTGGTCTTCCTGGAAGATTATGATATGAACATTGCCCGCTATCTCGTCCAGGGCGTGGATGTGTGGCTCAACACGCCGCGCCGACCGATGGAGGCCTCCGGGACGTCAGGGATGAAAGCTGCCCTGAATGGCGCGCTCAATTTCTCCGTGTTGGATGGTTGGTGGCGAGAAGCCTACAACGGCAGGAACGGTTGGGCGATTGGCGAAGACAAGGAGCCGGATGAGCCGGAAGTTCAGGATGAAGCGGATGCTTTGAGCCTGTACGCTTCGCTGGAAAATGAGATCATTCCGCTCTATTACGATCGTAATGATTACTGGATTCCATTGGATTGGATCGAGCACATGAAGAACAGTCTGCGTACGATCACGCCACAATTCAGTACGCGACGTATGGTAAAAGAATATGTGGAACGATTGTACGTTCCTGCGGTAAAAGATTAAAAACTGCGGGGCGGCCAATTGGCCGCCCTTTTTTCTTTAGGAGATCGAATATGTTAGATTTGATGGTATTCAGTAATCCATGGATCGGTGCGCTGGTCATTTTTGGGTTGCGTGTTTTGAATATTGCCCTCGATACGCTTCGTATGTTATTTACGTTACGGGGTATGAAGTGGTTGTCTTGGGTAGTTGGTTTCATGGTTTCGTTGATCTACGTGCTGTTGTTGACCTCGGTGCTTTCGAATCTGGATAACCCTCTGTACATTATTGCATACGCGGCCGGATTTGCGACCGGCGGTGTAGTCGGTATGTGGATTGAAGAGCTTCTGGCGATTGGCTTTACGAATATCCAGATCATCAGTCCCAGGCGAGGGGCGGTCATGGCTCAAAAGTTGCGTGATAACGGCTATGCTGTGACAGAGATTCCCGCACGTGGCAAGGATGGCATGGTCAGTATATTGAGCTTGAGCGTGAGGCGTAAACAGGTTGTGTCGGTGGAGAAAATAGCCAATGAATATGATGAAGCCGCATTTGTTACTACCGAAGATGTCCACCCGGTAAGACGAGGTTTCTTCAGAGCATGAGCTTTTCAACCGTTCCTGAGATCGATGTTCAGCAATTATCGGACAAGTTACAGTCGGAGGGGTCATTCGTTTTATTAGATGTCCGTGAAGCCTGGGAACTGGATCAGGCTATGATCGTGGATGACAGGCTGAAGGTTATGCCGATGAGCCGTCTGGCACAGTTGGGTGAAGAGGCTCTTCCCGAGGAAGTCCAGCAGAAGGACGCTGAAGTCCTGGTCATGTGTCATCATGGCGTCCGCAGCGTGCAGGTGGCACAATGGCTGCTGACACGGGGCTGGATGAATGTTTTCAGCGTGCGTGGCGGGATTGCGGCATATGCGCAGGAAATTGACGGCTCTGTAGGAAGATATTAAACCTCTTCCAGAAAAGCTCTCGTCGCCGTACTTTATGCAAAGTACTTTCCCGGTGGCGAGATGTGTCTATAGCATAAAAAAGTAGGGGCGGGGTAAACCCGCCCCTACAAAAGGGGAAGAAGGGCGGTGCGCGCCCTCTTTTTATTTTCCAAACACGAATTCACCGTTCTTGTAAAACAGCTCACCATCGACCAGGATTTCGCTGTCTTTACGCATATCGCAAATCATGTCCCAGTGAATGGCACTTTTGTTTTTTGCGCCCGTTTCAGGGTAACCCGCGCCAAGCGCCATATGGAAAGAACCGCCGATCTTCTCGTCGAAGAGGATCTGGCCGGTGAATTTGTCGATCTCGAAGTTTGTGCCGATGGCGAACTCACCTAGGAATCGTGATCCGGCGTCGGATTCGAGCATCTTTAGCAGGTAATCCTGGTTCTTTGTGGCGCTGGCCTGTTCCACGCGACCGTTGGAGAAGGTCAGTTCCGCGCCCTCCACGGCAACGCCGCCGTAGATGGCAGGATAGGTAAACTTTACCCAGCCATTAACTGAATCTTCGACCGGACCGGTGAAAATCTCGCCATCGGGCATGTTATGTGTACCGCAGGAATTCAGGAATTTACGTCCCTTGACCGAGAGAGTCAGGTCCACGTTTGGGCCGCGCAGGATGACCTGTTTCTTATCAGCCATGAAATCCACGGCTGCCTGTTGGTCTTTTTCTACCTTTTTCCAGTAAGCGACCGGGTCAGCTTCGTTGGCGTGCACCGCCCGAAAGACGAAATCGGCGTATTGCTCGAAGTTCATTTCGGCGTCCTGGGCATATCCGTCGGTGGGATAGAGCGTTGTAACCCACTTGAAGGCGCCCTCGGCGCCGCGCCGCATTTGCTTTTCGGTGATGATACCCGTAGCCTTGCCGCGCCGCTGTAAGCGTGACGAGTCAATACTGGTCTGGGAGCGGGTGTTTGTGGCCGAATGTACCCGAATGCGACCTTCGAACTGATCGTAAGCCAGCTTTTGGAAAGGGGGGACGAAGTCCAATTGGCTATCGTTGCCGTGCATTAGCAGCAGGTCTTCGTGTCCGGGCCAGAATGTATCTGGTAATTGTAGCAATGGGACTGGACTTCCACCTTTTTCCAGGATTTGTGTATACAATTCCCGGACCAACAGTTCGGCAGCGGTAGTCGCTTCAATTAAGATGCGGTCTCCCGGCTGCACGTTTGTACAACGTTCTACCAGGACCTTTGCAAAATTGGATACTCGGGGGTCAGTCAAAGAAAACTCCTTGTGCCGCAACCCCGCCAAGGCGAGATAATCACATAAAAATGCAGGACTATTTTGTGTTTAGTTCTTTTATCGGTTACAAATCACCTGACATTTGTGGTCTGTTGCGGTACTTTTTTGAGGTATGTGGATTATATCACCGCTAGAAAGTCTCTTTTTTTGTTAGCGCGGGGACCTTACTATGTAAATAAGACTAATTACATCTGTTAAATGCGATAAAAGTCACAGCGCTTCGGAAGCGGAAAAGGATACAATATAAGCATGGATCTACTCGAACAAATCCTTGCTCCCAAAGTAGTTAAACCTGATGCTCCCTCTGTTAAACCGACTACCGCCTGGGCAGAAGTCGACGAACAGGGGCGCTTGATCCTGCCGCCGGACGTTGTTGCCAAGTACGGCATGCAGCCCGGCACCAAAGTCCGGCTGGATGAAGGCGAGAACTTTGTCCGTATGCACAGGCCGGTGACGCACCTCACCAAGGTCTACATCGAACCTACGGTGGAATGCAACCTGGATTGCATCACCTGCTTTCGCAACGCCTGGGATCAACCTATGGGGCGCATGAGCGATGAAACCTTCACTACCATCCTGGAAAGTCTGAAGAAGCTCAATCCCATTCCCGATGTGTACTTTGGCGGTATTGGTGAACCGCTTTTCCATCCTAAAACTATAGATTGGATCGCGGAAGTCAAATCGCTGGGAGTCAAGGTGGAGCTGATCACCAACGGTACAACCCTGAC